>CAZEFX010000110.1:0-8665 GCA_964511525.1 uncultured Jutongia sp. | reverse complement strand
AGTAAAAAACGCTCCGCTAAGGATGCGCACCTCGCGGAGAAGAAGTTTATTGCTTTGCAATACCGCTCAGGAACAAAGAGTCGCAAGCGACTCTTTGTTCCTGAGTATTTGTCAAGAACCGGATGAAATGAATTTTCTTGTTATAATGGCAGGGAATTTAAATACTCTGCCAATCCATCTTCTTCATTGGTTCCAATGACAATATCTGCCACCTCTTTGACTTCCGGAAGGGCGTTTCCCATAGCAACTCCCAAGCCACAATTTTCTATCATTTCTATATCATTGACATCATCACCAAACACTAAAATATCTTTCAAAGATATTCCTATCTGCTCTGCAACATGGCGGATGGCATCTAATTTACTGGCGGTAGGATGATAAAAGGTATAAAGCCTTTCTCCTCTGTAATGAAACTGTTTACAGCCACAGAGCGTAGCAATGCGTTGTGCTTCCTCATTGGAAGGAAGTTCTACTACCAGTTTATTTCCTGCACAAGGAAATACTTCTTCAATATCAAAATGGTATCCTACTGTATTTCCATCTTCTGTTGTTTGAAATGCCGGAGCTTCTAAGTTTAAAGAGGGAGAAGTAAGGGAGGTGTAGTCTGTACATCCTTCTGGATAGCGAAATAACCCATGGATTGTGGGAATAGCAATATGTTCTCCGTAACCGCAACGTTGAAGTTCCTTCAGGAGTTTGTTAGTTGTGTCAACATCCATGGCATTAGAGTATATCAATTCCAAACCATGGTAAACCAAAGTTCCATCAGTTAGAATCTGGTAATCCGGATGAAGAAGCTGACAGATATTTCGAGTACCGGCAATATACCGGGCAGTAGCAATAGCGATTGGAATCCCAGCCTTTTGACATCGGGAAAATGCCTGAACTGTAGCAGGAGATACGGTTTTGTCCTTTCGTAATGCGGTTCCATCTAAATCGGTGATAATTAATTTAGGTTTTAACATAGCATTTCTCTTCTTTCTTTTTGGAATTACTTCGGACATTATCCTATCACATTCCACTTTTACATGCAAAATTTAGCGGATTTCTTACACATCCATTTGATCGGCAGAACGCCAAGCTGTATGAATTTAATGATTCCCATCATATCAACTACCAGAAGTTTTCAAAATGATTTTTCGACAATATCTTAAGCAAGCTATAAAAAATATATAAAGTTTAAGCTGTGTAATAAAAGCAAATCTAGTTCTTCAATTTAAGAATCTGTTCTTCGTTTAAGCCAGAATATCGTATAATTTTTTCTATTGGCTCTTGTTCATTTAACATCATTTTTGCAATAGAAAGAGCTTGTTTATCCTGTTCTACTCTGGAAATTTCATCACGGACTTCTTTTTCAATTTGAATGCGAAGTTCTTCTGTTTCGAGCCGGAAGGATTCTTTGAATTCTTTTACAACAAGTTCCCGAACTTCTTTCGCAATTTCATCCCGAACTTCCCTTTCAACTTCATCCCGAAGTTCTCGTTGGATTTCCAGACGAAGACAACGCATTTCTCTTTCTGCATCATATTCGAATATACTCATTCTGATAGCCTCGCTTTTATTTTTTAGAAGAAATTCCTTTAGGACATCTTCGTTTATGCATTCGTTTACTGCACGGTTTACAGCAGAGCGGATTTCCATTGTTTCAGAATATTTTCTTACTTTGTCGATGTAAATCATATATTCCTGTAAAGACTGGCATTGTAGCATCAACTCCCTATTATGACCGAAATTTATATTAAGTATTGTTACATTTAATTCCAAATCATACTCTTTTTCCGGGTGCAGATAGGCATTGGAAAGCTTTTGAATTTGTCGCTCTGGTTGTGGTTCTTGTCCATTATAAAAAACTACAAATTTGGGTGTAGGTATTTTAACCAAACCTGTGCCATATAATGAACGGCTTTTTGTCTGTACAAATTTTTCGTATTCGCTGGCGATGTAGAATAATCCTCGCAAAGGAAGATTGGGATTTATAGTGGATTGATGACCATATAAAGAAATGTAATCCATGAAAATAAAAGCTAAATCATTTTTGATATTCATATAAATCGCATTATCCAAGGTCACAATTTCAAGTTGATTTGCATCACGATAAGATGTGTTATTCAGCGCATTATACAAACTGAGTAATGTTTCTTTGTCGTTAAATACCATACGGAATAAGGAATCCTTATACTGTAAATTGGTAGGAACGATAGACGGATCGCCGCCAGCAGTAAATACAGGTGCATTTTCTTGTGTCATAAAATTAGCTCCTTTCGTTAAAAAAGTTCAGGAGCTTCTCAGAACTCCTGCTTAAATTGTGGATAAAAGCATGAATTTCTGAGTTAAAAGAGAAGACGTTATGTCTAGAGCCCTATATAGTGTTGAAAGAATAAGGAATAATAATCACTATAATAGGCAGATACAATAGAAAATATGCTTTTGTTGAGAAACAGTGTAACATAGACTATTTTGTGTCGTCAATTTACAGAATCACCAAAAATCCTTTCGAGATTTTCCTGAAATTTCTTATAGTTTTCACAGAAATAAAAACGAAAATTGTTTATTTATACCAAGAGAACTTTTAAAAGAACGGATAAAAGGGCGAGCGGGGATTCACTTGACGATTTTGGCAGGAACAGGAATTATTTTTTTGGTTGCAGGAACAAGGTGAGGTCTTTTGGCATGATGGCACAGTTTTTTCGCAGGAAGAAGAACAAGGACAGCAGTCCTTTCTTTTTTTTCGGCAGGCAGTATCCAGGATACATTGGACTTCATCCCAGGAACGTTTCATTTTTAATACCCGTCGGTTCAAACGGTAATTATTTTGAGTAGCATGGGCAATTTTCTTTGATAAAGACATGGGAGTTCTCCTGAAAAAAACGGGTAGTGGGTCTTACTATAGTTTATGTAAGGATATAAAAAATGTGACGTAGATAGTAATCTATGTTATACTA
The DNA here is from genome assembly GCA_964511525.1 of uncultured Jutongia sp. Taxonomy (GTDB): domain Bacteria; phylum Bacillota; class Clostridia; order Lachnospirales; family Lachnospiraceae; genus Jutongia. The sequence continues at coordinate 5,723 of CAZEFX010000110.1, read as the reverse complement.
GAAATGAGGTTTTGTTCGGAAAGATACGAAAAAGATAAAATCATAGAGAGGGGTTGTGAATATGTGGGTAAAAGACATAGAGTATAGAGAACAAAAGACTTGTGCTCAGTGTGGACGTTATTTGGATGAGAGATATCCAGATGAGATTTGTCCTACCTGTGCGGAGATGAATCTTTTTGCAGAGGTAAAGGAATATATTCGGGAGAATGATGTTCGGGAAACGGATGTAGCAGAGAAGTTTGATATTCCAGTGAGCAAGGTTCGTGGATGGATTCGTGAAGGTCGTATTCAGTACAAGGGAACTGGGGCAAATACGATTTCCAGTGTACATTGTCAGATTTGCAATAAACCGATTGATTTTGGAACTCTTTGTCCAGAATGTCATCGGGCTCAAGGCCTTCAGGTAGTAGCACAACGCTATCAGGAAGAGAAGTCGGTGATGCGTTTTCTTGGAAAGGATAACGAGGATTCCTAATAGGATTGTATAGACAAATTGTGGGGAGATAGAAAATAGGATGAAAAATGCAGCGCCACATAAGAAGAAATATAACGTGTGGCGCTGTCGGTATGCAGGAGGGAGATAAGGTTATGGAGAAAGAATTAGCATTTCACATTTTAAATTTACCGGAAACAAAAGAGGAAGAAGTGATTCAGATGGCATATCGTCTGCTTCTGAAAACTACGAATCCAGAGGATGATCCAGAAGGGTTTAAACGTTTACGCCAGGCATATGAAGTAGCAATGAATTATGCCAGACAGTCGGAAGAGCAGCAGGAGGAGGCTCCAAAGACAGAGGTGGATTTGTGGCTTGACGAAGTGAACGAATTATACGAAGATTTACCACTTCGGCACAGTAAAAAGGAATGGAGCCGATTGCTGGAAAAAGAGGTCTGCAAAAGTCTGGAGACTTCATTAGAGGCAAGGGAAAAGCTTTTAGCATATCTTATGAGTCATATTCATTTACCACATGAAGTTTGGAAAATAATGGATGAAACCTTTGATATTGTTCAGGATATGGACAGCTTAAAGCAAATGTTTCCAGGAGATTTTCTTAAATATGTGGAGCATTACATAGAAAATGATACCTTCATCCCATACGAGTTATTTGAATATCGGAGTCTGGACGGAGAAAATGCCAATGGAGATGGTTACATTAATGCGTATTTGGATTTGAAAAGACGAATTGACCAGGGAGATACCCAAGGGTGTCTACAGGCATTAGAGGATTTGCAGGCATATGATATATATCATCCCTTTGAAGATGTGGAGCGTTTACGTCTGTTGACGCCGGAAGAAGACTCGGTTCAATGGAAGAAGACCGTGGAAACCTTACAGGAAAACGGAAGTGAGTATCCTTATGTGAAGAATGTATTGGGAGAAGCACTTTGGCGGGAAGGAAAGGAAGAGGAGGCATACAAGGTCTGGAAAGAAGCTTTAGAAATTGCGCCTAATAATGTCTTCGTAGAGCTTAACCTTGTACGCTATCTTAAGGAGAAGAAAAGGTTTTATGAAGCAAGAGAAATTCTTCGTAAGTTATCAGAGCATAATTCAGGAAATGAAGAGCTACGGAAGCTGACAGTTGAAGTGAACGATTCTCTTATTGAGGAATATAAGGAAAAGGTATTCAATGGACAAGGAGATGAAAATTTTCCAGGAGATGAGCTGCGTCTGGAATTATGTTGGTGTCTTCTTCAGAACGAGCGTCCAGAGGAAGCCCGAGAGCTTTTAGAAAACTTTACTCCACAGGAGTCGGAAATATATGGATATTATAATGTATATGGAAGAGTTTTATATTCATTAACAGAATATCAAAAGGCTTTGCCGGTTTTAGAAAAATGGATATCTATGATTCGGGATTTAAAGGAGGATGGGACAGAAGAAACTAAAAGAAGAATAAGCAGGAAGAATATGGCAGCAAGTATGCTAAGCACCTGCTATTGTGAAATAAAAGATTATGAAAGAGCAAAGGAATATGCCAAGGCTGCTATTACATTCGCTACTGATATTTCAGAGCGTTTGACTAGTATGCAGCAGCTATCGGCAGTTTTGATGCTGTCGAAAGAATATGAAAATGCAGTAGATTTATGTGATGAGATCATACAGGAGGAAGAAAGATATTATCCGGCATATCTTATTCGACAGGAGGCATGTTTCAAATTAGGAAGGGCGCAGGAGGTAATTGACGATTATCACCGGTCCATTAGTATTTATCCGGGGTTCTATAAGCCCTATCTTTTTGCCGCGAAGATTTTTCTTAATTATCATCAATATGAAGATGGCATGAGGATTTTGGAAGAGGCAAGAGAAAATGGAGTGGAATTTTCTACGGATATGAAGCTTTGTGAAATCAAGCTTTTGCGAAATATGGCATCTACTTCCAAAGAGCGGGATGAGATTAGATTGCGTTTTAAAGAATTGAAGCAGGAACTGGATCAGGAGATTTGCGATATTGAAGATAAGTCAGAAGTGGATTTTGAAATGGGACTTCTTTGCTGGGATGAGCAGGAACTGAAGCAAGCGGTTTCTTTGGTAGAGAAAGCTATTGAACAAAGTCCGGAGAATCCTCTTTATCATATGATTTGTGGAGATATTTACAAGGAACTGAAGGAGGCTGAAAAGTCTCTGGAAGAATATGAAGAGGCAGTGAATCGTCAGCCGGAATATGGTCCTGTATATGAAAAATTGTCAGAACATTATAATCAGCAATATCATTGGAAATATAATCCAAAGGATTTAGAAAAGGCACTTTCTTATGCAGATAGATATTTTGAGTTAAGAGAGGGGAGTTATTCTTTAGTTCATCGTGGATTGATTTATCTTAATTCCTATGAATTAGAATCAGCCGTTGTAGATTTTAAAAAATCCTTGGAATATTTTGAAGATAACTGGGCAGCATGGAATAATTTAGGCTGCTGTTATAAATATTTAGGGCGATTTGAAGAGGCGATTGAGGTTTTAGAAAGGGCATTACAATGTCCAAAAAATGGACCACATATTCTGCCATATAAAAATCTGGCAGATTGCTATGAGACATTAGGACAATATGAAAAGGCCATCGAGTGTTATCAAAAACTTTCTGAAGAAATCGGAAGAAATGATTATTGGGAAGAAATCGGAGATTTGTATATCAATTCCGGAAAGTTTGAAGAAGCTCAGAAAGCGTATGAAAATTTGCAGTACGAGGATTCGGAATACAATAATTATTATAGCAAAATGGGAGACCTGTATCAGGAAAAGGGAGATATAGACCAGTGCATCCGGTATTATGAGGAAGGAACCGAAAATGTCTTTGGAAATGAAAAGGCAAGACGCTACTATGCTATGGGTGAAATGTATTGTGACCGGTTATTGGATTTTCAAAAGGCAGTTTCCTGTTTCAAAAAAGCATTGGCCGTACGAGTAAGTGATTATTATGATATGTACCGATATGAACGTTATCTGGCAAAGTCCTATTATTTTCTAAAGAATGGGGATGAGGCAAAGAAACATGCAAAGATAGCTATGGATGCGTATTTGAAGGCGGAAAAGGGTACTATAGAGGATGCATTAAATTATAAACCATACCTTCCGATTCATCTTTCTAATTTTGGATGGATTTATCTTTGTCTTGGTGAAAAAGAAAAGGCAGAGGAATGTTTCCGGAAGATGGAGCAGGTGCAGCGTTGTAAAAGCTGCCATTATAAGAAATGCTTTGAAAGCACTTTGTATATGGGAGATATATATGCCTGTGAGGGAGAATATGAAAAAGCATTAGAAGAGTATGAAGAAACCTTAAGAAGAAATCCTCATTGCAGAGAGGCTATGTCTGCAATAGAGAAGCTAAAAGAGCACTTGTAAGAAGAATGGAGAAAAAGGATTATGATAATAGGAATTGACCTGGGGACTACCAATAGTTTAGTGGCATATTTTACGGAAGAAGGACCAAAGATTATTCCAAATCGTCTTGGGAAAAATCTTACTCCTTCTGTTGTAAGTATGGATGAAGACGAACAGATTTATGTAGGCGATTTAGCAGTAGAGCGAAATTTATTGTATCCAGGCAGTACCGCCAGTGTATTTAAAAGAGACATGGGAAGTAAGAAAAAACATAACTTACTCCATAAAAGTTTTACTGCGGAAGAATTATCTTCTTTTGTATTAAGAACCTTAAAAGAAGATGCGGAGCATTATTTGGGAGAAGAGGTTACAGAAGCGGTTATTAGTGTACCGGCTTATTTTAATGATGCCAGAAGAAGGGCTACCAAAAGGGCAGGAGAATTAGCTGGGTTAAAGGTGGAAAGAATTATTAGTGAACCTACGGCAGCAGCTATTGCCTATGGATTGTATCAAAATCCAGAGCATGCCAGATTTCTTGTGTTTGATTTAGGTGGAGGAACCTTTGATGTTTCTATTTTGGAATTGTTTGATTCTATTTTAGAGGTTCGTGCGGTAGCTGGGGACAATTTCTTAGGCGGAGAAGATTTCACCATGGTTTTGGAGGACTTATTCTTTGAAAAGCATTCTCATTTAGACCGTTTGTCCTTAGAGGAAAAGACCCTGCGTCATATTCATAAGCAGGCTGAGCTTTGTAAAAAGGGATTTTCGGATGACGCTACCAGCAAGATGCAGTGTAAGGTTGGGGAAGAACTTCTGGAAATGGAAATAACCTTGGCCCGTTATGAGGAAGCCTGTGAGGATTTACTGGGAAAGATTCGTCAGCCGGTGAAGAGAAGTTTATCCGATGCCCATATTAAATTGTCAGATATTGATAAAGTGGTATTGGTAGGTGGAGCCACCAAAAGTCCCATTATTCGGCGTTTTGTCAGTAAATTATTCCGAATTATACCAGATACCAATATTAATCCAGATGAAGCAGTGGCATTAGGTGCAGCTATTCAGGGAGCCATGAAGGAACGTAAGGAAGCTATCAAGGAAGTGATTTTGACAGATGTTTGTCCGTTTACGTTGGGAACAGAAGTGGTTCGCGAATGGTCAGAGGGAGAATATGAAAATGGTGTTTTTTGTCCGATTATTGACCGAAATACAGTGATTCCTACCAGTAGAACAGAAAGGGTGTACACGATTCGGGACAATCAAACAAAAATCAGAGTAAATGTATTGCAGGGAGAAAGCCGGTTTGCATCCAATAATTTATCCTTAGGAGAGATGTTGATTGATATTCCAGCGGCGAAGGCAGGAGAAGAATCGGTGGATATAACCTATACCTATGATATTAATTCAATTTTGGAGGTAGAGGTAAAAGTAGTTTCCACCCAAAAGGTTACAAAGCAGGTCTTCCGGGGAAGAGACGTAGATCTGTCAGAGGAGGAGATTCAGGAGCGTTTTGAGACATTGTCCTATTTAAAAATTCATCCAAGAGACCGAGAAGAAAACAAATATCTTCTGCTTCGGGGAGAACGGATTTATGAAGAGAGTCTGGGGGAACAAAGAAATTACGTAGAACGTGCATTGCATGATTTTGAACAGGCATTAAACACCTATGATCCGGGATTGATTGCACAGGCGAAGGAGGAATTCAAAGAGTTCCTGGAAGAAATGGAGGACTTTTAGTGATTCATTTAAACTTCGCATATAGAAAGTGGAAGTACTTCTCGTAATATCAATTATACGAAAGTGACGCCGCAAAAGGTCGTTGGTTTTCTTCTTCGCGGACGCCTTCCGGCTCGAAATGAACTACGTAACGGTGCATAGAAGCACAACTTTCATGCTAACGCATTCTGTTG
>CAZEFX010000109.1:0-8716 GCA_964511525.1 uncultured Jutongia sp. | reverse complement strand
ATTCTATAGAGTGATTGTAGAACAAAACCGATTTTATTCGGTAAAATATATGTGACAAGCAAAGGAACGCTCTGTCGCAGAATGGAGGAAACAATGGATATTAGACAAATGTATCAGGAAAAACTTACAACTGCTGATGAAGCGGTAAAAATCATCAAATCCGGAGACTGGATCGATTATGGCTGGGCTGCTACCAACGTAGACGCTTTAGACAAAGCTTTGGCAAAACGTATGCCTGAATTAACCGACATTAACGTTCGTTCCGGTATTATTCTTCGCGAACCTGCTATTTTCGGAATTGAGAATCCGGCAGAACATTTCACATGGAATTCATGGCATATGGGTGGCATCGAGCGTAAAGCTATCGCTCAGGGATTTTGTTACTACGCTCCTATCCGTTACTCAGAGCTTCCAAGATATTACCGGGAATCTCCTACCCCACCGGATGTCGCTATGATTCAGGTAGCTCCAATGGACGAGCACGGATACTTTAACTTCGGACCTTGTCCTTCCCATGCAACTGCATGCACTAGCGTAGCAAAGACTGTTATTTTAGAGGTAAACAATAAAATGCCTGTCTGCCTTGGTGGTTTCGATAACTGCATCCATATCAGCGAGGTTGATATGATTGTAGAAAATCCAAACCCTGAGGTTCTTCAGTTAGGCGGCGGTGGAGCAACTACCGAAATTGATGAAGCCGTTGCAAAATATATTGTAAATGAAATTCCAGATGGCGCCTGCCTCCAGCTTGGTATTGGTGGTATGCCAAATGCAGTAGGTTCTCTGATTGCTAAATCTGATTTGAAGGATTTAGGTGTTCATACAGAAATGTATGTAGACGCTTTTGTTGATATTGCAAATGCCGGAAAGATTACCGGAGCCAGAAAGAATATCGACAAAGGTCGTCAAACCTATGCTTTCGCTGCAGGAACCCAGAAATTATATGACTATCTTCATAACAATCCAGCATGTATGGCAGCACCTGTAGAATATACCAATGATATCCGTTCTATCTCTGCGCTGGACAACTTTATGTCTATTAATAATGCCGTAGATATCGATTTATTTGGTCAGGTAAATGCAGAATCTGCTGGTGTAAAACATATTAGTGGTGCTGGCGGACAGTTAGACTTTGTACTTGGTGCATATCTTTCAAATGGTGGTAAGAGTTTCATTTGTATGTCTTCTACCTTTACAAGCAAGGATGGTACAGTAAACTCCCGCATCAGACCTACATTAAGCAATGGCTCTATTGTAACGGATACCAGAGCCAATGTTCATTATTTTGTTACAGAGCATGGTATCGTAAACCTGAAAGGACTGTCTACATGGCAAAAAGCAGAGGCAATTATTTCCGTAGCGCATCCTGACTTTAGAGATGAACTGATTACAGAAGCAGAAAAAATGAAAATCTGGAGAAAGAGCAATAAAAAATAATTTTCCCCTCTAAAAAGCCAGAATATATCATTTTCCTTAAATAAAATATGAGTTTTTCGGAACTCATATTTTATTTATTTAGATTTATATCACAACAAATAACATTTTCCCTAAAATACAGAAAGGATAAATTATGAAAGCAAAAAAGATCTTAACACTTTTATTGTGCGTAATTCTTTGTATTTCTTCTCTTCCTGCCTCTGCAACAGTTTCTGCGTCAAAAACCAGCAAAACCGTTGCATTAAGCAAGACGAAGCTAACCATGACAGTTGGACAGAAGAAAAAACTGCAAATCAAAAGACAGCCAAAGCATGCAAAAATTACGGTAAAGGTAAAAAACAAAAAAATTATCTCTGCTACACAAAAAGGTAAAAAAATTGTAATTAAGGCAAAGAAAGCCGGCAGCACAAAAGTGATTGTTACATTTCGTTATAAGAAGAACAAAAAAACGGTTACCAAGAAACGTACCTGTAATATCACTGTTGAAGCTGCTGAGACCCCATCTGGTACGGGAGCTGCCATTCCAGCCACTACTCCACCAGCCTCGGTCACTTCACCAGCAGCAACACAAGCAGTCGCAACTCCTACCCCTGTAGTAACCGAACCTCCTATAGCAACCGAATCTCCTGTAAAAACTCCGTCTCCGGAAGAACAAATTCGTTTACAGAATATTCAAGAGGGCTATTATCCAGTTACAGAGGTTCTGACTGCCGCCGGATATACCTCCATTGCGGAAAATGTTTATACTACTTCCGGCTCTAAAAAAAGTATTACATTAGTCTTTGATTACAAAACAGAAACCTGTACGAAAAACTATTATACCTTTTCTTTAACAGACGCAGTTATTACAGATGATATTACGGATGCATATTATGTTAAAAAGGAAACTCTGGAAGAAATCCTGAATCAGGATTTAGATTTTGAAGCCGATGCGTTTCGCTTTAGCACTCCTGCCTCCCTTAGCAGTATTTCCTGGTTTGAACTTTCTCCACTGATTGCCCATGCTGGAGGCGCTGTCCGGGAAGATGGCTATAACACTTGGTATACCAACTCTTTAGAAGCTCTTATCCAAAACTATGATTTAGGACACAGAGTCTTTGAATTTGACTTTAACTTAACCAGTGATAATAATCTGGCATGTGTACATGATTGGGATCAATTTGGATATTGCGATGGAACAGCTTTATCTTCGGAAGAATGGAAGAACTTCAAAACCTTTGGTTCTCCTGTTACAGAAGGTCGCTATACCACTATGCTGATTGGTGATTTACTGGATGAAATGATGGTGAATAAAGATATTTATGTAGTGACAGACACCAAAGAAACCGGAGAAGCGGCAAAAGCAGAATTTCAAATAATTTATAAGGAAGCAATGAAAAGAGACCCTGAGCTGTTGAACCGTATCATACCTCAGATTTACAATTTTAAAATGTATGATTATGTAAAAGAAGTGTATGCGTTTCCAAGTATTATTTTCACCTGCTATGCAACCTCTTCATCTGGTCCGGATATTGTAGCCTTCTGTAGCCAACGGGAGGATATTGACGTAATTACAGCTCCATATGGTAATAGCAGATTTCCTGCATCTGTAATTCAAAGTGCCCATGATGCCGGTTTAAAGGTTTATAATCATACGGTAAATACTTTCGACAAATATGATAAAGCAACAAATTTAGGTGTGGATGGCTTCTACACAGACGAAATCATTCCTGATGATTTAGATTAAAACATAAAGGTCGTTCTCTATAGGATTTCTCTGTCTGCTTCACCAAAGACAGTTCCTATCAGAGACGACCTTTTTATTGTTTCATCAATTTTCTATTTATCTTCTAATTTTCTATCGGTTTTTTCCTGAAACTTCTCACTTTCAATGATAAAACGTTCATGGATTCCTTTTCCAATCAGCCCCTTTTCATCAAAAGCTTCTACAGAAAAAATCAACTTTCTTCCCTCAATGGCAATCAACTGGCTGTCGCAGGTAATTTTCATTCCTACGGGGGAAGATGCTACATGCTCAATCTCTACCTTGATTCCTACCGTACCACAGCCTTCACTTAAATGTGGTGCCACACTGGTAAAGGCTGTTTTTTCCATTAAAGCAAGCATAGCTGGAGTTGCATATACATCCATCACTCCACTTCCCATCGTCTTCGCTGTATATTCATGGGTTACTACCATTTCCTGATGTCCCTTTATTCCCTTTTCTAACATCTTCATCCTCTCTTTCTGGTTCAACACCTAGGCTTCTTTTGAACCGTTCTGGCTTTTCTCCTGCTGTTTCTGGAGAATCACATGCATTCTAGCTCTCTCCACTACATCATAGGGAGCTTGATATTTTCTGGAATAATCCATCAGATACCGCCCCTTCTTTTGCTCATTCTCTGCCAGATTATGAACCTGATACTGCTTCATTCCATCCTATCCTTCCATTCAGGCAAGTTTTTACTCTAATGATAATTATTTTAAGCATTTGGATCTTTCTTTACTTCCGGGAATAGCTCTGCAAAATAAGGCAAATCACAAACCCAGTTACAGAAGGTATGCCATTCCTGTAATTTATGACCATGTCTTGCACGATACATAGCAATGGCATTTTCATAAGACATGGTGCAGGTACGCATCTGATGATAGCTTTCTGGCAAAAGCTGAATCAGGCTGTACCAAAGTGTCTTATCCTTTGTTTCCAAATATTCCAGACGGATTTTCTCCATACAGTCAATCATACTTTCCATCTGGGCTTTGGCTGCATCTGTCATATGATCCGTACTAAAATCTTCCATTTCAAATGGCTTGCTGTGAATCTTATGCATAGTGCTGGTGGAATTTGCCACAGTGCCTACTTTATAAGTATCATACTCCTTCCACCAATAAATCGGAGCCGTAATATCCACTGTAATAAAAATCTGACGGATAAACTTCCGGTGATCTCCCCCTGCCTGACAAAGACGCTTTGCTAAATCTAAATCATTGACTCCAAGACAAAAGTTTCCCTTTTCATCAACAGTACTATCTCCTCTATCCCAGCTATTTAAAGGATTTCTTGCTCCTCTCATAGCATTTTCAAAGTTCATTACCGCTGTTCTTTCCAATTTAATCATTCTTCTTCTCCATTCTGTATTTCATTTAGTAATTCTACTAGTCTTCTTCAGGAAGAGGCTCTTCATCAAACTCTACAATAACGTAATACCCTCTATCCGTTTTTTCCACATCCTTCACCACTCCATCCAGAGTCTGTAATCTCTGATGCAGCTTATAGCAGCCGGACATTGCCACTGCCGGATTAATAATATAACTATAATTCAATGCTGTCTTTTTTTCGCTGATATTTACAGCATCCCCTGGCTTTACAAGACCCGGACGCTCCATTTTAAAACGCATTTCACGCATACTTTCACCTCAAATCAATCAAGCCTTCCTCTAAGGTATTTTAATCCCTGCCCTTTATATTGCATGACAAAGTTCTCACTGTCAACAAGATTTTCTATGGATTTATCTGTCATTGTAGTCCTATGACTTTTAGATACAAAACTTAATGACAAATACTCTAGCACCAGAAAACTCCTCTTCCACAACACAAATTGCAGAACAAGTTTGCAAGACATAATTTCACACAGATACCACTTCCCATATCCACGGAACTGCCATACGACGCCTGCTGATTCTGATACCACTGTCCTCCAGCTTCCAACTGACGTACCAGCTGCTGATACCGCAGATTGTAAGGATCTTGTATGGTAGCTTGTCTGGCATGCTCCAATGCCATCAGGTTATTTCCAAGACCTGCATTGGCAATGGCGCTTAAATAGTACCATTCTCCTGTTCTTTCCTTCATCTGGTTTAATACATTTAATGCCTCGTTATAATACCGGTTATTAATATAGTTTGCTGCCGCCTTTAAATGCATATTATACTGCTCACTCTGGCCATTTCCATAGCCGGTATCATAGCTTCCAAATCCTCCAAAACCAGCTCCCGACGTTCCAGAATAACCATAACTGGAATACCCCTTCTCCTTTTCGTCCATAATCTGATCATAGGCCTGCTGTACCTGCTTAAACTTTTCTTCCGCCTGTTCTTTGTTCGGATTATTAATATTGGCATCCGGATGGTATTTCCGGCTCAGTTTTCGATATGCTTTTTTTATCTCGTCATCGGAAGCTCCTCTGGAAACTCCCAACACCTGATAGGGATCCATCATATTCCTCAGTCCTTTTGCCCTTTCGCCTTTTCTTGTTTCTGGTAATACCGACACCATACACCAGAATATAATATATTTCTCAAAATCTCTATATTTTCCACAATCGGTAATCGTTCAAATACTTTACAGGTTTCTGCCATCATCATTCTCAGTATTTGATAAACCTTCTCACTATCATTTACATGTAGAAAAGGATTATATTCCTTCCGCTTTCTATCCTTTTCCAAATCATCCCAAGCATCCATTAGATAAATAAACTTTCCTAGATAGAAACCTAACTGCTGCAAATATTGTTCCCATTCATCCTGTCTATAAACAAAGAGACAGGCACATAATTCACCAAACACCCCAGCAGCTTCTTCTATATTATCTGTCTTGCTTTGTTCAATTTCTGTAATTCTTTCCAGACAGTTCTGAATACAGGCAGCTTTTTCAGGATATTTTTCTATAACCTTCCTTGCATTCTTCTTTAATATCAGACCATAGCCCGCCTTAAGAATTTTCTTCTCATCCTGCCAATCATCCTGACACTTGTAATACACCAGAAGGAGATTCATATCCGCTGCATATTCTAAATACGCACTGGAATAAATCTTTTTCTTAGCAGTAGGATGAACCATGCAGCGATAGTTCCTCTCTTGAATCTCTGGCTCATACAAGGAAGTGAGTAAAAGCCCCAGAAAGGTCATATCATAATTCAAAGAAAGCTGGCCGGCAGCTCCATATTCTTTTTTTAATATCTGACACAAGCCACAATACCAGCCCCGGTATTCTGTCTGATGTTCTTCTTTTAATTCCTGTTGATTCGGAATAACATATCCAAACATAATTTTCCCCGTAATGGATAATTTAAACCATAATTAATCCATTAACTTCTTTTAATGAACTCTGTTTTACACATTGGACAGGTAATGGCAATCTTTCCCTTTCCCTTTGGAACACGGATATTCTGACTACAGTTGGGACACTTAAATATCCTGTGTGTCTTTCTCTGCTGTCGGTTGCTTTTCTCTTTTGCAAAGAAAAACTTCACCTTATTATGATATTGCATATAGGCTTCGTTTTCCGCATATCTCTTATAATGATTTCTGGAAAAGATACGAAAATACGCATAACAGATAATAACCACAACTAAAATATTCAGAATCAAATCTGCGATATAAGAAGGGATAAACAACTGCAAAATCATTAACACAATAGACTCTGCCACCAAAAACTGGGATAAATGGTCTACCCCATATCTTCCTCTCATAAATCTCTGAAAACGTTCTTTCATGCCAAAACTTTCCTTTCTATTCTACTAAAGAGCTTTCTGACTCTTCTTCGCTGATTTCCATATCATTAACTTCTTCTATATCATTTTCATCAATGGCACTTTCTGTGTTCATTTGAACAAACTCATATGCTGTCATATAATGAATTCCATCCTCCATAGGCTCATAGCTCACGGAAATGCTGTCACCCTTTGCAATCTTTATCAAGGCTTCGTTATCTGCAAATGCCTGTTTATACACATTGTGTTCCGCATCCTTGATGTAAACTGTAGTTTGATCCTCCACCTGAATATACTGAATATCCTGCACTACAATTTCCTTTGTTTCTGATTGAATCTCCGCAGATGACTTTTCACCTTCACTTGCCAGCAGCTTTTTATACTCTGAAAACACTTCTGTCTGGGTATTGGCTGTGGCTACCAGATTGTACTGTTCCACATTTACCATAGCATACATCTTCACCAGACCACTATCATCCTTAAGCACCATAATATAGGTTGGCACTCCGGCAACATTAATTAAAGCAGGAAAGGATGCTTTATATCCTTTTTCCTGTACTGCACCTTGAGCAGATTCCATGGCAGAATGCTCCTCTGCACCTGAAACGGTATAGTATCTCGCCTCGGAAGTTCTCTGGTTCATCATAACAAAACCTACATTGGAGCGGTCTCCTGTAACAGAGGTTACTCCAGTATACACCCACACATCATCCCCAATGGTTTTATAGCCATAGTCGTCTGTAGCCTGTTTACATCCCTTCTGTCCAAAAATGCTGTTCCAATAGCCATTGGATAAAATTCCATTCCAGTTGTATTTCTGTACCAATAAGTCCCCATCATAAACCCGGTCAACCCAGGATGGAATCTCTCCTGCTTTGTAATATTCACAGGAACCATCCACCGGATTACAGATAATGGCACCATTTACATCCATACCACTAAATAATCCAACCTTAGCGGTAATAGTCGGACAAATATAATATGGATTGCCTTCATCGTCCACTTCAAAATAATATCCACTAATAATCTTGGTAGGATATTTTAACTGGACATGACGCTGGAGTTTATCATTGAAGTAACCGGAAGGCACATATTTCATTCCATCTTTTAATTCAACATACTCTGCTTCCGAATTCACTGGATTTACCTGAACATAGCCCGGCACCTTTTCGTCCCGGTTATTCCACCACTTAAAAAAGCTGGCATATTTCAAACTGGCTATTTTCATTGGCTGCCCCTGGATATTAATCTGATTGTAATCAGATTCTACTTCATACTGACTTACCACCTCAGAAAGGGAACCTATTTTACGATTACCAAAGATTCTTGCACTGGCAGTATCCATTAATGCAATATTGGTAACCTTTTCTGACTCCTCTATATCCTTTGTAAATTCCCGATTTTCCACTTTTAATAAAGAGGCATAGCTTTTTGCCCGGAAAAGCTCTGCTCCAGAAATCCCACCAATCACTAATACAAGTACGCATAAAACTGCTGCTGCAAAAAAACACTTCGCAATGATTGGCACTTCCCGCATTCTGATTTTTCCTTTGGACCTCATAAGACACTTTAACATTGTTATTACACCAAAAGCTCCAAAAATAAAAATCAATGCAATCCAAAAGGAAATATCATGAATATTAATCACTGGATAAGCTGCATAATAATATCCACCAACTAAAAGAAGTAATACCAAGATTAAAATTACATATATTCTTTTTTTCATCCTTATAAGCTTCCTTTCCTTCAAAATGTTTTTTCATTTTGCACTTTTACTATTGTAATACATTTTATGCATATTGGTATAT
>CAZEFX010000108.1:0-9013 GCA_964511525.1 uncultured Jutongia sp. | reverse complement strand
TCTAAAGACCTGCGTTGTCTACGAAAAGGCAATCCCGAAAAATTTTTCTTTACTTTGTACATTGACGAAAAATCATTTTGGAAACTTCCAATAGTTGATATTATCGGAAGTTTATTTATTATGTGCGGAGTTTGCATTATTAAACTGATTCATGGCACTGGTTACATCCTCTGTCACAATCACCTTGCAAGCCAGAACTGTATTTTTCAGTGCCTCTCGTATATCCGGCTCTTCTTCCTTACTAAATCTTCCTAACACATAGTCCGCTAAGTCCCATCCCTTCGGCTTCTCACCTACACCGATACGAATTCTTGGAAATTCCTGACTTCCCAGATGGGCGATGATGTTTTTCATCCCGTTATGACCGCCTGCACTGCCCTTTGCACGAATACGCAGCTTTCCCGGTGCTAGAGCAATATCATCATAAATCACAATCAATTCTGTTTCTGGGTCTACCTTATAATAATCCACCAGCTCCCGGACGCTTTCTCCGCTAAGGTTCATATAGGTTTGGGGCATAGCCAGAATCACCTTCTGTCCTTCGATGACTCCTTTGCCACAAATGGCTTTGTGTTTCTTGAAGTCCATGGAAATATTATACTCATCTGCCAAAACCGTAATGGCAGAAAATCCTATATTATGTCTTGTTCCATCATATCTTCTTTCGGGATTTCCTAATCCAACTACAATATACATAACTCTCTCCTCTTTTTGTCTGTTTTTTAGGCATTCCATATCATTAAACTAATTTCCTGTCACACGAGGAAAACTTCCCATACACATTTGTATATGGGAAGTTTATTTTAATAGTATCTTTTTTCCAGACGCTGACCAATATGCACCGTTTCACCGGAATACTTTTGTAACATCTCTTTGTCCACCACATGACGATTATCCATGGTCTTCATGATATCCTTAATCTGAATAATCTTAGACACACTTGGATCTGCCATATTGTAAAGGGTATTATCCTTAAAGGAAAGAATCATTGGTGTCAGTACATCATCATCATTTCCTTTTACTACAAGTCCCTTATCACCATTGGTTAATTCTACACATACACCAGGATGAAGAATGTTAATACTTTCAATCAAAGCATTTACTACTCTCTGGTCGAATCCATTTTCCTCATTTAAAAGATAACGCATAGCTGTAATCTCAGAGGTTGGTTCCTCATTAAAATTCATAGCTGTCATGGTATCAAAGGCATACGCCACTTTTAAAATTTCCAATCCCAGAGAATTGACTTTTGGCTTGTCTTCCCCTTCCATCTCTCCGGTATACAACTCCATAATCAATCCTTTAACTATACGTTTCACATCCGCATCCATATCATAGTCCCCATCAATCAGCTGACCTGCAGCATAATGATAGGTACGGATTTTCTTTTCATCCTCTTCAGTAATCTCCGCCTTTCTCTTTCTGCGGATATGTACGGGAATCAACAGACTTCCCACATCATGCAGGATTGCTGATACTACTACATCTAACTGCTGTTTGAACTCCATCTTCACCCGGTGGGACATCAATGCTGCTAAAATCGCAGTATTTACAGAATGCTTATAAACATAATCCTCTGTACTTCTTAAGTTCTGAATGAAATTAATCCGATGATTCAGATTACCATATCTTTTAATAATCTGGTTAGCAAACTGATAGATTCCCTTGGCTTCCTTCTGTTTGCTAATCAAATCCAAAATCTCTTTAATACTGAAAACTGCCATGGTCTGAAAACGTTCAAATTCAATATCTTCTCTAGACATTGGAGGGACTGGCTCTGCCGGCTCCAAAATGTAAACTCCAATTAATCCAAAATTCTGAATACTGACAATACCCTGTCTGGTTAATTTGGAATTTCTTTCATACAGCATAACTCCATCCCTATTATAAATCGGCTTTGCCAGACGCATTCCAATCTTTAATTCGTCTGCTTTAATAAATTTCATTTCGTAATCACCATACCTTTCTATAATCCGATTTCTTACATACCCCTTTATAATCCGGCTGCTTCTCAGTCTGAATTCTTTTCTGCAATATTGTTTGTAACACGATTGTATAATTCCAATGCAGCATTGTATCCCATCCGCTTCTGTCTATGGTTTACTGCTGCAGATTCACAAATCACTGCCAGATTTCGTCCCGGACGAACTGGAATAGAATGGCATACCACCTGATTTCCTAGGAATTCAATGTATTGCTCCTCCAATCCCAAACGGTCATATTCCTGATTTTTATTATACTCTTCTAATTTGATAACCAAATCAATTTTCTGCTCATTTTTTACACTTTCTACACCAAACAGGGTCTTGGCGTCGATAATACCAATTCCTCGAAGCTCGATAAAATGTCTGGTAATCTTTGGTGCACTTCCCACAAGAGATAAATCACTGACCTTACTGATTTCCACCACATCATCCGATACCAGACGGTGTCCTCTGTGCATAAGCTCAATAGCAACCTCTGACTTACCAATGCCGCTTTCACCCATAATCAGAACACCTTCACCATAAATATCTACCAGTACACCATGCACAGAGCATCTTGGCGCTAACTCCACGCCTAACCAGCGAATCAATTCTGCCATAAATGCCGAAGTAGACTTCTTGCTGCGAAGTAACGGAACTTCATATTTGATTGCCTGAGCAATTAAATCCTCCGCAATCTCCATATCACGGCAAAAAACAATACATGGTGGCTTTGGATGCTTGTCACTTCCTGACATGATCTGTTCCATCATAGCACTGCTATGTTCAATCCCCTTCTGCTGCATGTAGGTATATTCTACATGTCCAATAATCTGAATACGGCTGGAATCAAAATAGTCAAAAAATCCTGCCAGCTGCAATGCGGGACGATTAACATCTGTCTGAGTGATTTTGATTTTCTGAACATCTACCTCAGGAGTGCAATTCTCCAGATGCATTTCTTCAATCAGCTTCTCTAATGAAACACTGTGGTTTCCCTTCATTCCTTTTACCCTCCATTTTCTCCTGAATCATTTGCCGCTCCATGAAAGAAATCATATACCTTCTGAGCAGCTGCCTGATTCATGGTTTCTGTTTTTGCCAGTTCCTCTACCGAAGCTTCTCGAATGGCTTCCATAGATTGGAACTTTTTCATTAACGCTTTTCTTCTCTTATCCCCTATTCCTGAAATATCATCTAAAATAGACTTCACCTGCACCTTACTTCGCAGAGAACGATGATATTCAATTGCAAAACGATGAACTTCATCCTGTATTCTTGTCATTAAGTGAAATCCTTCACTACTGACTACAATAGGAAGCTCCTGATTTTGAAAATAAATCCCCCGGGTTCGGTGCCTGTCATCCTTTACCATACCACAAACAGGTATATTTAATCCTAATTTTTTTAGAACCTCCTCCGCAACATGAACCTGTCCTTTACCGCCATCCATCATAATTAAATCTGGATATCTGGTAAATCCGTCTTCTATTTGCTTCTTCCTATCTTCTATCCCATGTTGAAAACGACGGCTTAATACCTCTCGCATACTGGCATAATCATCCGGCCCCTGAACGGTACGGATACGGAATTTACGATAATCACTTTTCTTGGGTTTTCCATCCTCAAAAACAACCATGGAACCCACGGACTGAAATCCACTGATATTGGAAATATCGTAGGATTCCACCCTGCGAACGCCTTCTAAGCCAATCCATTCACAAATCTCTGCCATGGCACCAACGGTTCTTTCTGCCTCCCGACGCAGTTTTTCTGCATCCTGACTCAGAACCAATTGGGCATTTTTATGTGCCAGTTCCACCAGCCGCTCCTTCTGTCCCTTCTTCGGAACCAGAAGCTTCACCTTGCTTCCCCGACGCTCACTAAGCCACTGGCTAATCAATTCTTCTTCCTCAATATTATATTCTAACATGAGTTCCCGCGGAATGAAAGGTGTTCCTGCATAAAATTGTTTAATAAATGATTGTAATATCTGGGCTCTTTCTTCTCCATCCACACCATTTAAGTGAAAATGATCTCTTCCAATCATTCTGCCTTCCCGAATAAAGAAAACCTGAACCACAGCCTCACTATTATCCTTCGCCAAGGCGATAATATCTCTGTCCATACCGCCAAAATCCGTAATCTTCTGGCGGACAGAGGACTTTTTCACACTTTCTATTAAGTCTCTATATTGGGCTGCCTCTTCAAATTCCATTGCTTCTGAAGCTGCCAGCATCTTATCTTTCAAATAATTTAAAACCTGGGAGTAATCCCCCTCCAGAATTTTTAATGCCATTCTGAAATTTTCCTGATACTCTTCCTTGCTAATATAGCCCTGACAGGGAGCCTGACACTGCTTGATGTGATAATTCAAGCAGGGACGCTCTTTCCCGGTATCTCTTGGCAGAACTCGATTGCAGGTACGAATATTATAAATCTTGCGTACCAGCTCCAAGGTGTCCTTTGCTGCACCGGCGCTGGTGTATGGTCCAAAATATTTCGCCTTGTCTCTTTTACAATGGCGTGAAAAAATCAGTCGGGGATAATCCTCCCCAACTGTAGCTTTGATAAAAGGATAACTTTTGTCATCCTTTAACATGGTATTATATTTTGGCTTATGCTCTTTGATTAAATTACTTTCCAGTACCAGAGCTTCCACTTCTGAATCCGTAATTATATATTCAAAATGGTCAATCTGAGAAATCATCCGCTCTATTTTAGGCGAAACATTTCTACCGGGCTGAAAGTACTGCCGCACTCTATTTTTCAGACTAATGGCCTTACCAACATAAATAATGGCATCTTTCTTGTCATGCATTAGATAAACCCCTGGTTTGGCCGGCAGCTTTTTTAATTCCTCTTCCAAATGAAACACAGTTATTTCTTCACCTTTACCTTTTTCACTTTACTGCATTTACCATAGACTCTTTCGTCTCCATCCAATTTATATGCACGAACCTTCACATAATAAACCTTACCCTTTTTCAAATCTGTAATTTTACATTTCTTTTCGCTTTGACTGATAGAGGCACAGCCTGCAAAGGTTTTGTCTAATCCGTAAAGAAGCTGGTAGCCCTTTGCGCCAGATACCTTTTTCCAAGATGTAGATAAGGTTTTCTTTTTATTATTTTTTACCTTAAACTGGGTGACCTTCTTCGGTGCCTTTACCTCTTCCTCCGTAGTTTCCTTGGTGGTTACTGTGGTTGGTTTTGGTGTAGCCGTTGGCTTTGGTGTTGCACTAGGCTTTACCGTTGCACTTGGTACAGGACTTGCTGTTGCCCCGGGAACGGTATTCACATCTACTGTTTCATGAGAAAGAATATTCCCATTGGCATCTGTCAAAAAAAGCTCCGGGCTTTCTACATACCAGATATAGTTAGATGCTTCAATGGTGATGCTGGCTTCAGACATAGGAATCCGTCCTTCTGCCACTCCCGGAGAAGGATCTGCACAATAAAACACTCCATTCGTATAGTCTGTCACCAACACTGCATGATTCTGGTCACTTTTCTGCTTGTATAATACAATACCTTCTGGATGCTGTGCCAAAAGCACTGCCAAATCTCCCGGATTTCCTGAAAAGCTGTCATGCTTGACGGATAAATTACTATGGGTAAACTCCCATTTTAATCCTGTACCAGTAACCCACGCTGCTGACTGCATAACATCTGTCGTAATGGCTGCCCATTCTGTATTTCCGCTTAACATAGCTGCACGGCGAACCATCATGGTAGCTGCAACTAATGTACAGGTCTTGCTTCCACTTGGCTGTTTCAAGAAAATGGTGCTTTGATTCACCTCATCAAAGGTAGCTGCCTTTGCCTGTGGAACTCCATGCCCCAACACGCAAACCAAAGAAAGTGCTCCTGCTAAAATCCCTGCAATAATCCGTCTTGTAAATCCCCTCTTCATACTTTGTATATCACTCCAGTTCAGATGTATTTTCTATTCTTGTATTCTGCGCTTTCATTCTACAAGCGTATCACCTAACATTGTAGCACGTTTATGGCGAAATTACAACAAAAAGGTAACGCTGTTGCGCTACCTTTTCCGGTTTTGTTCTACTTGTGTAGACTATTCTTCTGTTTTCTCCTCTTCCTGTGAATTCATTTCTTCACTTTCCTCTAAAACAGTTTCTTTTTCCTTTTCTTCTTCCTTGGTTTCTTCAGATTTTGCAGGAGTCATGAATTTCTTAATGATTTCTACGATTCCATCCTCATCATTAGAAGGTGCTACATAGTCTGCCGCTTCCTTTACTTCCGGCTGTCCATTGCCCATGGCAACACCCTTTCCAGCGTACTGAATCATAGAAAGATCATTGTAGCTGTCTCCTACACAGATTACTTTATCTCTCTTTAAGTCTAAATGCTTCACCAGCTTATCTACTGCTACTGCTTTGTCAATATATCTTGGAAGAAGCTCTACATAACAAGGATCTGAACGGAATACATTTAGTCTGGCACCAAATTTGTCCTTCATTTCCACTTCTACTTCCTTCATTCTTGCCGGATTACCTGTTAATAAAAATTTATTTACCGGGAAATTCACTTCCTTTAGAAAATCCTTAGCTTCCCGAATGGTAATCTCACAAGCCTTGGCATCCTGCTGAATATATTCATCTACGCCATTGCCCGCAATCAGCTCCCGATTCTCATCCCGATAAACCAAAATACCTACCTGAGCTGCCTTTGCTGCCTCATAAACCGGCTTTATCATATCCGCATCCACGGTCTGATTGTAGATGCATTCTCCTGTCTTACAATTGATTACCGTAGTTCCATTATAGGCAATCACATAACCACCAAACTGCTCCAGCTTAATTTCTGCCGCAGTACGACGGATACCGGAAACAGAACGACCAGAGGCAATCGCCACTGTCTTTCCTCTTTCCTGTGCTTCAACAATGGCCTGACGGGTAGTCTCAGAAATCTTCTTATCAGAGCCTACCAGGGTTCCATCTACATCCAGAATCAACGCATCATAAATATCCCCCTCTGGGTCAGGAATGCCTTTCACCTTACGGAAAATCTTCATAAATTCCTTACCGGTAATGGTTTCATGCTCAATCAAAAATTCTGCCAGCTTATCTAAAGCTTCTCTATCACCCTTCAGCAATTTTTCCGCTTTTTCATAGCATTCTTTCAGAATCTTCATCACTTCCTGATCGATTTCTGCCTCTGTGGCATCACCGCAATTCAGTACGGCTCTTCCATCCAAATAACGGTTCTGAATAGTTTCCAGACCAATCATTCCAAACTTTTCTGACATACCATACTGTGTTACCATGGCTCTTGCCAAAGAAGTTGCCTTTTCAATATCATTCGACGCACCTGTAGTAATGGAATCAAATACAATCTGCTCTGCGGCACGTCCACCAAATAACGTAACGATTCTTGTCAGGATTTCATCCTTGCTCATGAGATATTTTTCTTCCTCTGGAACCTGCATTACATATCCCAACGAGCCCATGGTACGTGGTACAATGGTAATCTTCTGAACTGGTTCTGCATCCTTTTGCAATGCAGTTACCAGCGCATGTCCTACTTCATGGTAGGCTACAATCCGTTTCTCTTCCTTGCCTAAGATACGGTCTTTCTTTTCCTTACCCGCAATAACCACTTCTACTGCTTCAAATAAATCTCTTTGATTAACCGCTTTGCGTCCTGCCTTTACTGCCATAATCGCAGCTTCATTAATCATATTCGCCAAATCAGAACCTACCGCACCACTGGTTGCTAATGCAATGGCATCAAAATCTACGGATTCATCCATTAAAACATCCTTGGCATGAACTTTTAAAATATCTACACGGCCTTTCAAATCTGGCTTTTCTACAATCACTCTTCTATCAAAACGTCCCGGACGAAGCAGCGCTTTATCTAAAACTTCCGGGCGGTTGGTAGCACCTAAAATCACCAGACCCTTGGAGCTGTCAAATCCATCCATTTCCGAAAGAAGCTGGTTTAAGGTCTGCTCTCTTTCGTCATTACCGCCACCATACTGGCTGTCACGGCTCTTACCAATAGCATCAATCTCATCAATAAAAATGATACATGGTGCCATTGCCTGTGCCTGTTTAAACAAATCTCGCACACGAGAAGCACCCACACCTACAAACATTTCTACAAAATCAGAACCGGAAATGCTAAAGAATGGTACTCCGGCTTCTCCTGCTACTGCCTTTGCCAGCAAGGTTTTACCAGTACCCGGAGGCCCTACCAGCAAAGCACCCTTTGGCAGCTTCGCACCAATTTCCGTATATTTCTGTGGATTATGCAGAAAATCTACCATTTCATTTAAAGAATCCATGGCTTCTTCCTGACCAGCTACATCCTTAAAGGTAACTCCTGTTTCCTTCTGCACATACATCTTAGCCGTACTTTTCCCAATACCCATCATGCCACCAGAATTCTTTGACATAAGACGGAACACTAAGAATAAGCCGCCCCACAATAAAAGCAGAGGGAATACATAGGACATAATCATATACAAAGCACTGGAACCATTATCAGAAATATCCTTCTTAAATTCCACTCCAGCATTTTCCAGTCTTTCTACTAATGTATAATCCATGGAAATAATCCCTGTATAATATGTCATTCGATATAATGAATTTTTCTGGGATGCAGGTACGATTTTCAACCGGTCAGAAGCCAAAACCACTTCCTTCACCTGACCATCCTCCAGCATTTCAAGAAACTGATCGTAGGTAATCTCTTTATTGGTTGCTTTTTGTATCTGCTTATTCATAAAAGAAAATACAAAAAACATTCCTAATGCCACAATCAGACAAATGAGTATTCCTTTTCTATTATTCTTTTTCTCCTGATCTTCCTTATTGGAATGATTGGTATTATTATTATCCAACTTCAGGCCTCCCTTCAGCCATTTTTATTTTCTCAAACTTCCACATAGAAAATCCACATAACTTCTCATAATATTAATTATGAGATTTCTTGAAGAATGATTTTTCGTTGGAGTCAACGAAATAAAAGAAAAAGTTTTTGGGTTGCCTTTTCTTGCAACTATTTACGGTCTTAAGAAGG
>CAZEFX010000107.1:0-9195 GCA_964511525.1 uncultured Jutongia sp. | reverse complement strand
CTATAGTATAGTTTCTTATATAAAAAAAGGCAAGGGATAGAAATGGAACATTTTCTTAAAATTTGCATATGATAATTCAAAAAGTAATATGCATCCAGCAGAAAGAGAGGAAAAATGAACCAAAAAGTAACATATCCCAAGGGGAATGCTATGGCAGCTGTAGTGGAATTAGTGGAAAAACAAGAGGAACAGGAGGATTTGAAATATTTATATCCTCTGGAAACTGCACCAATTCAAAAAATGGTATCAGAGGTGTGTGACCAAATGGAATACGATGGTAGTATTATGTATGACAGATACCCGGATAAGGTTACCGTAGAGAGAATGGCGGATAGCATCTGCTGTGAAAGAAACCAGACCTGTGATGAATCCTGTAAGAATCCTTGGATGAAAACTCTTATCGGGGTTATGCTCTGTCATGAAATGAAATGCCGTAGAGAGAAACGGTGCAGCCATAAAAAAAGACTACAGGGAGAAGATTAAAAATCGTATTCAATACAAGGCATTCCTAAATAAATGTTTTTACAACTGCCATCCTTGTTCCATGTAAAAACAATCTGTAAATTACATCCATTGGAGGAAAGAGATTCCAATTGGAAATTTTCTTCAATTGTGGGGCTATAGCAATAGAAATCAGAGAAGCTAGAGTCAGAATGGGAAGAGTATAAAGTGGCTTTAGAGTCAATTTGATTTAATAAGTTTTTCATATAGTAATGAGCAGTATCCTTTGTTAAGTTCTTGGGAACTGTAGTAAGCTCTAAGGTTTGGCTGGTGTTGCTCTGAAAAGCGGAAACTGTATCAGACAAAGAAACGGTTTCGTTCTGAAAGGCGGAAACTGCATCAGGTAAAGGGTTTGCTTCGTTCTGAAAAGCAGGAACTACCTGTTTGGAATCTGATTGTTTAGAAACTGCCTGAGAAAAGGCAGCACACCAGCATAATACCATCATAATAAAAACAAAACATTTGGGGACTCTATTTTTGGAAAATACTATATTTTTTCGCATAACAGTAACAACTCCTTTCAAATTGTGTTTTTAACAATTGTTTCGTTACTTGTTATACATTTTTTCCAGATTATTTGGTTTTATTCCAAAAGTTTTTGATAAATTTCCCGTTTGGAAACTCCACGGTCTAAAGCTACTTTTTTCATTGCTTCTTTTTTGGAAAGTCCCTGACTTAGATAAATTTCCATATGCTCA
Source organism: uncultured Jutongia sp. (assembly GCA_964511525.1). GTDB lineage: Bacteria > Bacillota > Clostridia > Lachnospirales > Lachnospiraceae > Jutongia. The sequence continues at coordinate 7,996 of CAZEFX010000107.1, read as the reverse complement.
GAAAGCTCCATATTTTCCCAGGAGGCCTGTGTTTCCGCATCCAAAGAAGCTTGGGAAACTCCTTCCAGAATTAAAACATATTCTCCCTTTGGAGCATTGGTTTCATAATAGGAAACTGCTTCGGTAAGAGTCATTAGCTGAACAGTTTCATGGAGCTTGGTTAATTCCCGGCACAGAGTAATCTGTCTATCACCTAAGGCTTCCAGTAACTGGCTTAGAGTAGCCTTTAGGTGATGGGGAGCTTCATATAATATAATGGTTCTGGTTTCTGTTTTTAAAGAATCTAAAATTTTCCGACGTTCCTTTTTATCAGAAGGAAGGAATGCTTCAAAAGCAAATCGTCGGGTAGAAAGTCCGGATAAAGTCAGTGCGGTGACACAGGCACAGGCACCGGGAAGGGAAGTGACATTGATTCCGGCAGCATACGCCTGACGGACAATTTCTTCTCCGGGATCAGAAATACCTGGAGTACCGGCATCTGTAACTAAAGCAATATTGGTTCCTTCCGCCAATTTTGTTACCAGATAAGCAGCTTTATCAAATTTGTTGTATTCATGGTAACTGGTCATAGGTGTTTTGATTTCAAAATGATTTAGAAGTTTAATGGTATTGCGGGTATCTTCCGCAGCAATTAAATCTACTTCCTTTAGGGTACGTAGTACACGAAAGGTAATATCCTCCAGATTACCAATAGGAGTAGCGCATAAATACAATGTTCCAGACATATCAGACCTCCGATTTATTATTTGGTTTCTCCATTCCATAAATATCAAAAATTTCATCGGTATAAATACCGGGAGCATCATAAACAATGAGGGGAGGCTGTATTTTTATCATAGAATTACCTCCTTTTACTGCTTCAATTAAAACCATATTGGGTTCTTTATCTGCATAAGGATGTACTAGACGCATTCCCTTAGGCTCCAACCGGTATTTGGTTAAGGTGGTTATGATTTCCACCAGCCGGAAAGGGCGGTGAACCATAAAAAAATGACCACCCGGCTTGAGAACCTTAGAACCCTCCCGAATTACATCCTCTAAAGTACAAAGTACTTCGTGGCGGGCGATTGCCTTAGGAAGGTCAGGATTCTTCAAGCCATGATTGTCATTCATATAGGGGGGATTCGTGGTTACAATATCATAAGAAACTGGGTTTACAATGCTAGAAGCCTCTTTGATATCCCCGGTAATAATGTTGATTTTTTCATTTAAGTGATTGAGAGCAACACTTCTGCGAGCCATATCTGCACTTTCTTCTTGAATCTCTAGTGCGTCAATGTGGCTAGCGGGAGTTTTTGCTGCCAACAAAATAGGTATAATTCCTGTACCAGTACCCATATCTAAAATCTTTGCACCGGGACGGCAGGACACAAAAGAAGAAAGGAGGATTGCATCCATGCCAAAACAGAATTTTTCAGGGTTTTGAATGATCTGGTATCCTTTAATTTGTAAATCATCCAAACGTTCTCCTGATAGTAATAAATTCTGATTTGACATAGGCATCCTCACTTTTATTTCTTTTCTTGTGGTTTATGCTCTCGCTGTTCTGGATTTTTTCTGTGAAAATTGCCAGACCGACGAGGGTTTTGATTATAATCCTTGCTTTTTTTAGAATGATTATGATGTCCTTTGTTATTTTCACGATTGCCAAAATCCCGGATATTGGATTCCTTTGAATCCCTATCCTTGTGATGGAAATCCTGCCTTGGATATTTTTGCTTCTTAGAGCGGTTTGCAGGTTTTTCGTTTTCCTCTGCCATATCCTCTAAATCGCTTCTTTCCATATGCTCTAACTGTTTTAAGGTATGCTCATCAATTTCTTCATCATGAAGAGGTGCAATCGGAGAGGAACCTCTGTTTCTATTTCTTTTATCAAAGGTAAGCTCTGTAACATGATAATCTTTTACTTCTTTTTCATCATTTTCCTTTGAAATGATTACCTTTACCATCTGTTTCAATACACTGACATTCTGTACCTCACCATTGAAACCATCAAAGGTCTGTACCTGTGTTCCAATATTTGGAAGAGTACTATTTAAGTGTTCATAAGCTTCCTGTTCATTTTTCAGACAGCACATAAGACGTCCACAAACACCAGAAATCTTGGCTGGATTTAAGGAAAGATTTTGCTCCTTTGCCATTTTAATAGAAACTGGTGCGAAGTCGGAAAGGTAGCTGTGACAGCATAATGGACGGCCGCAAATAGCAATACCACCGATCATTTTTGTCTCATCCCGGACACCAATCTGACGAAGTTCGATACGGGTACGGAAAACTGCTGCCAGATCCTTTACCAGTTCTCTAAAGTCGATACGACCATCTGCGGTAAAATAGAATAACAATTTGTTCCGGTCAAAGGTGTATTCGGAATCGATTAATTTCATTTCTAATTCATGATTTGCAATTTTTTCAAGACAAACAGTAAAAGCTTCTTTTTCCTTGATTAAGTTTTCATCGTTGGTCTGGTCATCCTCTGGGGTAGCCACACGCATTACTGGTTTTAATGGTGCAACAATTTTGTCATCAGGCATTTCCTTAGGTCCCAATACTACGGTTCCATATTCAATACCCCGGGCAGTTTCTACAATAACATGATTGCCCTTTTCAATCGCCAGTCCCGCAGGATCAAAATAATAGATTTTTCCTGACTTGCGGAATCTGACTCCTATAATAACTATCATAATTTATAGTATCCTTTCTGGTTATTCTCAATCCTGAATTCTAAGAATCATTAATTCAATAGCAAGATCAAAGTTTACATTGGCATCCAGCCGGACTTTGGTCTTATCGATTGATTGCAATATATTTTCAATATCCTCATAGGTACGGATACTTGCCTGTTTGGAAATGGCATTGTACTCATCCTGATATAACAAAAGATTTGCATCTTTGGTTACCTTAAACATCAATACATCCCGGTACCATAAAAGGATTAAGTCTAAATAATCATTAATCATTCCCTTTTTCTGGGAAAAGGAGCGGATTATTTCCATAATCTCGGAAAGCTCCATATTATCAATATTCTTTAAAAGCTTCAACACATCGGACTTCATTTCCTGAAAATCTTCAGAATTGGCAAAGCGAATGGCTTTTCCCATATTTCCCTGACAGAATCCGGCAGCGATATGAGCCTGTTCTTTTTCCATGGAAAGAGTTTTTACTAAATAATCTGCAATATCTTCTTTATTCACCGGCTTGGTGTTTATGGTAACACAGCGGGACTGAATCGTAGAAAGAAGAGAATTAATATTGTCTGTAATTAATATAATAATAGCATAAGCAGGTGGTTCCTCGATGGTTTTTAGAAGAGCGTTCTGTGCCTGCTCTGTCATTTTATTGGCATCAGGAATAATATAAACCTTATAATCGCTGCTATATGGTTTAATCTGGATGTCATTATTTACCTGTTCACGTATATCGTCTACACTGATGCTAGCCTTTTCATGAGTGATATAACGAATATCCGGATGATTGCCAGACTCTGCCTGAAGGCAGGATTTACAGATGTCACAGGAATCTGCATTTTTTTCTGTTTCACAAAGAAGCGCCTTTGTAAAAGCATCTGCCAGCATGTGACGGCCAGAACCGGTTTCACCATTTAAAATATACGCATGGGAGATTTTTCCCATCTGGAGAGCAGACTGAAAATGTTCTTTTGCCTGCTGTTGTCCTATGATTTCTTTGAAATTTGCCATACTCTTTATCTCCAATCTGCCATACAGGCATAGAATAATCAGGTAAAAATGTCTAAGAGAAGACCGCGGATTTCTCCGATTTTATTTAAAATGGAAAGATGGTCTTTCTCTTCTTTCATTAACTCTTCTGCCAGTTCATCTAAGGTTTCATCTACTAATTTAATCATACCATAGACACGATGGCGTCCCTTTTTATCTAAGAAATTTTCTCTGCTGAATTTATGAGAATGACTAACGATTTCATTCATAAATTCTTTAATCATTTTGCGATACAATTTCATATCACGGATATCCATCCGCTTACCTAGTTTGTTTCCCTGCTGGGTAATATCTTCCATCATGACAGAGAGACTGGCACGTAGCTGCTGCTCTTCGATACTGCTAAGCAAGGTAAAACGAAAAGAGCCATCGGATTCCACAGCCTGAGTTTTATTTTCAATCTGGGCAATTTGTGGTAGTTGCGATACTTTTAAATCCATTTCAGTCCCTCCTTTCCATAATGATTATAACATAAACCGTCTAGATATTATACAAAATAGTGGCAAACTTTTGACCAGATTTCTTCGGAAATCTCTTCCACAGAACGGTTTCCATTAATAACAATAATATTTTCCCGATGCTCTAACTGCTTAAATAGTTCAAAGTAACGGTTGCGGACTTCTGTCAGACGTTCCTTTGTTTCAAAAAGATCAATTTGATGACGTCCCTTGGACATACGTTCCAGACTAGTATCAGGGTCTACATCAATGAAAATATGACAATCTGGTTTTAAGGTGTCTGCTGCCAGAGAGTTGGTTTTCATTACCCAGTCCAATGGAACACGGACGCTCTGATAAGCGTAATTGGATAAAAGATACCGGTCAGAAAGAATGGTAATGCCATCCTCTATCTTGCGGCAAACACCATTAACCGGATTATTTAAGTGATCTAGCCTGTCTGCTGCGAAAAGTGCTGCAATGGTACTTTCATCTCCAGCAATACGACCAGTAAGAAACTGACGAAGCAGAGTACCCACAGGTCCGTCACTTGGTTCTCTGGTAGTCATGCAGTTAATGGCATGCTTTTCAATATTTTCCTTTAAAAGACTAATTTGAGTGGATTTTCCACTACCATCAATTCCTTCAAATACAATAAAACGACCTTTGTGATTTAACATATTTCTCATACCTTTCTGGTTATAATGTAAAATTAAAGCTGTGCCAGACTCTGTTTTACGTCCTCTAAGATATCGTCAATATCCTCTAAACCTACAGAGAAACGAATCATACCAGGGTTGATGCCGCAGGCAATAAGCTGCTCATCCGTAAGCTGGCGGTGGGTTGCACTGGCTGGATGCAGTACACAGGTACGAATATCCGCAACATGTACTTCGTTGGAAGCCATCTTTAATCCATCCATAAACTTAATGGCAGCAGATTTTCCACCCTTAATCACCAGACTGATTACACCTGCACAGCCATTTGGAAGATATTTCTGGGCAAGGTCATGATACTTATCTCCCGGAAGACCTGGATAATCTACAGACTCAAAGTAGCCACAATTCTGGAAAAATTCAGCCATCCTCATAGCATTCTTGCAGTAACGCTCCATACGGACATCTAAGGTTTCCAGACCCAGATTTAATAAGAATGCAGAATGAGCAGATGGGAAGCAGCCAAAATCACGCATAAGCTGCATACGAGCTTTGATAATATATGCCATATTGCCAAAATCACGAACATAGCATACGCCATGATAAGACTCATCTGGCTCTACAAACTCAGGGAACTTACCGTTTTCCCAGTTGAACTTTCCGCTATCTACAATGACACCACCACACTGTAAGGCATGTCCATCCATATATTTGGATGTAGAATGTACAATAATATCTGCACCAAATTCAAATGGTTTACAAAGAATTGGTGTAGGGAAGGTATTATCAATAATCAAAGGAACATCGTTGGAATGAGCTACCTTTGCCAGTTTTTCAATATCCAGAACTGCCAGAGCAGGGTTGGCAAGTGTCTCACCAAAAACCAGCTTGGTATTTGGCTTAAATGCTTTCTGCAACTCTTCTTCTGAAGCATCTGCATCTACGAAAATACACTCAATACCAAAACGCTTTAAGGTAACGGCAAAAAGATTTACTGTACCACCATAAATGGTAGCTGTACTAATAAAGCTGTCGCCTGCGGAGCAAAGATTTAATACTGCACACAGGGATGCTGCCATACCAGAAGAGGTAAGCATGGCACCAACACCGCCTTCCAGTGCTGCAATTTTCTTTTCTACTGCGTCGCAGGTTGGATTTGCAAAACGGGAATACATAGGCTCTGTTGGCATATCGAAAAGCTCACCAACTTTTTCAGTACTATTAAAACGGTAAGTGGTACTCTGCACGATTGGCATTACTCTTGGAGCACCATTTTCCGGGGTATATCCTTCGTGTAAGCATTTGGTTGCGTCTTTCATGTTTAAGTCCTCCTTCAAAATAGGTTAGTTATAATCTATCATACGCTTTTTTGGTGGTATTTGCAAGGTAACAGCAAAGAGAATAAGCATAAGAATTATCTTTCCTGCTGAATTACAACATTAAAAAGCCGGAGTCTTCTGAACTCCGGCTTACTAGTTACATATTATCCAACTTTTAATTTAAATTTCTGTACTTCCTTTTCGTCATCCACAGGAATCTTTGCAATACATCCTCCCAGCTCAGACAATTTCTTTTCAAAGTCTTCATAGCCTCTTTCGATGTACTGGATGGAATCCACTGTAGTAAAGCCATCTGCTACCAATCCAGCAACTACGAGAGCAGCACCTGCACGTAAGTCTGGTGCGGAAACTGCAGCTCCGGTAAATCCGGTAACACCTTCGATAATGGCAACATTACTTTCTACCTTTATATTGGCACCCATGCGGGAAAGCTCGTCAACGTATTTGAAACGGTTCTCAAAAATACTTTCTGTAACGATACTAGTACCACTGGAAAGTGCCAGCAGGGTAGCAATCTGTGGCTGCATATCCGTAGGGAAACCAGGATATGGTAAGGTTTTAATCTGTGTATGTCCAAGGCGGTCTGAAGTAGAAACCCGGACTGCGTCATCAAATTCTTCCACAGTAGCACCGATTTCAATTAACTTAACAGAAATTGCCTCTAAATGCTTTGGTATTACATTGCGAATCAATACATCACCCTTTGTGGCAGCAGCGGCAACCATAAAGGTTCCAGCCTCAATCTGGTCAGGGATAATAGAATATTCACTGGAGTGAAGAGACTGTACACCATCAATACGAATTTTATCCGTACCAGCACCCTTAATATTTGCTCCCATGCTGTTTAAGAAGTTAGCCACGTCAACGATATGTGGCTCCTTTGCAGCATTTTCGATTACGGTACGGCCTTCTGCCATACAGGATGCAAGCATAATATTAATGGTAGCACCTACAGACACTACATCCAAATATATGTGATTACCCTTTAGATTGTCGGAATAGGTATTCAGCATACCATGCTCAATATTCACTGTAGCTCCCAGTGCACGGAAACCCTTTAAATGCTGGTCAATTGGACGGCTTCCAATATCACAGCCACCAGGTAGGACAACAGTTCCTTTTTTATATTTACCTAATAAAGCACCCAGCAAATAATAAGACGCGCGAATCTTACGAATGGCATCAGAATTAATCGTAACATCAGAGATGGTACTTCCACTAATCTGAACCTCGTGAGGACCGAGACGTTTTACTGTAGCTCCGATACTTTCAATCGCATCTAACAAAACATTAATATCCCGAACATTCGGGAGATTGTCGATGGTAACGGTTTCATCTGTCATAATGGCTGCAGCCAGAATACCCAGTGCAGCATTTTTGGCACCGCCAATCACTACTTCTCCATGTAGTGGATTGCCACCTTTAATAATAAATTGATTTTCCATTTTGCACCTCATCTATCATTTTTGCAAAATACAGACAATTATACATAACTACCATTATAACCGAATCCCTTATTCTGTCAACTATCTTTCCGCCGATTTTCAAAATAAACAAAGGAATCAATGGCATCAAAAATATCCTGAAATGTCTCACGGGGAGCCTCGTCAATATACTTTCGGAGGATTTCCTGTTCTGCTTCTCCATGGTATCTGCCATAGAAGATATCAAAAAGATTATGCCCCCTGACGTAGGTTTTTATAAGCTCCATATTGTCTTTTATATCCTGTTTGGTACGGATACGAATATTATTATTTCGCATCATCCGTTTTGCACTAGGAAGCTTAAATAGATAATCCTTAAATTTTTTAAATAATATATTATAAAAT
>CAZEFX010000106.1:0-9269 GCA_964511525.1 uncultured Jutongia sp. | reverse complement strand
CACAACTAACTTCCAAAAAAGTACTTGACATAGTTAGTCTATAAAGTAAAAAAAGGACATCCCTCCTCCATTCAACGATGGAAGAGAAACATCCTCATCATTCAATATAACCCAAAATGCCGGTTCCTGAATTTTGAGTCCTAGCGTCAGCTAGGTGGGCAACCGCACATGCATCTTTGCCTTCCTCTAACTAGGAGGCTTGACATCGACACATAAATATAGGAATCCCTTTTAAAAAGTGTAGGTTCAAAATATCAAGAGTATCGAACACCCCAGGCAACTTTCTTACAGATAGTATACTCACTTTTTGACTAAAATACAACTATATTTTGCTAACAATTTCTAGAAATTTTTCGACAATTTTCTACATTCCACCTACTTCCTAAAAGTGGGCTATTTCATCCATTATTGCCATTCATCCTCTTCCAGCAGGCACTCTTGAAAAGAAAAGAAAAAGGTGGTTCCTTCTCCCTCTTCACTTTCTACCCAGATTTCTCCATCGTGGCGTATGGCAATTTGTCTGGCAATCACAAGTCCCAATCCAGTTCCCTTCTCATTCTGCTTCAGCTTAGACTTATAAAACTTCTCAAAAACAAATGGAAGATCTTCTTGGGAAATCCCCACACCATTATCCCGTATGCAAACATGTAGCATACTTCTCTGTTGCTTTCCTTTTTTGTCTTCTTCTATGGATTTTTTTAACTCAATCCGGATTTTCCCGTTTTCATGAGAAAATTTCACTGCATTATCTACAATAATCAAAAACATCTGACGAAGACGATCATAATCTCCCAACACCAAGCAAGGATCCCCTTCCGGGGATTGAAACTGTATTTCCAACTGCTTCTCCTGTCCTAATATCTTTCCATTACGAATCACATCAGAAAACACCTGTACTAAACTTACCGGCTCCTTTTCAATTTCAAAATCCGGATTCTGCATCTTAGACAGAATAAACAAGTCTCCAACCAGCCTCTCCATCCCCTGGCATTCCTGCACAATACGCTGATAAAACTCCTGCACCTGTTCTTCCTGAGTAATTACACCATCTGCCAAAGATTCCGAATATCCCCGAATTACCGTAATCGGTGTCCGCAGTTCATGAGATACATTTGCAAAAAAATCCTGTCGCACCTGATCAAGCTGGTTACGTTCCTCTTCAATCTTACGAAGCTGACCTGCCAATCCATCCAAAGCCATTTCCAAACGCCCTAGCTGAGATTTTTGATTTCCAATCGTAATGGAACTATAATCTCCTTTTGCCATCTTCATAATATCCTTGTCAATTTTCTCTAGTGGTCTGGACAAATACTTAGAAAATCCCAAGGAAATCACATAGGAAACCAGCACCGCCAAAAGCGCACTTATGCTAATAAGGTACTTCCCTTCCTTCAGTCCCATGCTCTGTCTGTCTAACATAGAAACCAACATTACTGCACCACAAACCTCTGTGCGTTCCTTATCACTATATACCGGAGCTGCCACTCGTAGAATCAGCATTCCATATACCTTATCATAGTTAGAACTGGAAGTTTGTTTTCCTTGAAACGCTCCCTCCAGAACATCGTACATATCCTCTGTCAAACTATTGGTATCCGCATTAATAAAATCCTCCGATAAGGGATTCTTAGCATTTTCATCACTAACAATCCATACATCCGTTTCTTCTGCCCGTTCTATTTCATCAATGTAGGTAGAATAGTTCATAAATTTATCGATTTTATTATTTCTGGCAAACTTAGAAACTCTTTTGGCAATAATCTTACTTTGCCGGTTCAGTGTCTTGGTATAGGAATCCAGATAATTTGTCTGATAAAGCTCCATAAAAATTACACCAATTAAAACTGCCGTCACCGCCAGCACAAAGGCAAAGGAAAGATATATTCGTAATATAATGTCATTTCCACGGAAGGTCTGCAAAATTTTCTTCATACTACCCCCAAAACTACCATTCGTTTACGCCATAGGATACTTTCAACAGCATCCCACCTTAGCTTATTCCATACCTGCTACTTCAAATTTATACCCTACTCCCCAGATAGTTTTAATATTCCAATCTGGATGTTCTACTGAGTCTAATTTAGAACGCAATCTCTTAATATGAGAGTCCACCGTTCTGCTATCCCCATAATAATCATAGCCCCAAAGGCTGTCCAATAAATTGTCTCTGGTAAACACTTTATTCGGATTACTTGCCAGCGTCCACATAGTTTCAATCTCACGCTTGGTAAGGGGAATTCTTTTTCCATCTACCATACAGGAAAAGGCTTCCAAACTAATGGATAGGTTGCTAATCTGAATGGTGTCACTTTCTTTCTTTTCCTCCTCCGGTTTCCGCATCCGGCGCAGTACCGCCCGGAGTCTTGCCATTACCTCACTTGGACTAAAGGGCTTTACGATATAATCATCAGCGCCAATATCCAATCCCATAATCTTGTCGTAATCCTCTCCTCTTGCTGTAATCAATATAATCGGAACACTGGAACTTTGGCGAATCGTCCGGCACACCTCATACCCATCCTTCAAAGGCATCATAACATCCAATAAAATAGCAGCAGGAGCAAACTCTTCAAACAGCCGCTCTGTTTCTAATCCATCTACTGCAATAATCGGTTCATAACCTTCTTTTTTTACATAAGCACTTAAAATGTCCGTAATATCTTTATTATCATCTGCAATTAATATGTACTGCATATACGAAACCTTTCCTTTCTATAAAAAGTTGTTGACAGATTCAAAAACATCCGTTAAAACTAGTATGACACAAAAATATGGAAAAATTATGTCAATTTTTTTTAATAATGACACGATTTTGCCACGACCATATTATATCATAACTATGATAAGTCGTCAGATTATTTTATAGAAGGGAGATTATTTTGAAAAAATTATTTCGTTATTTTTTAATGTTCTTACTTCTGTTCTCCCTGCTTCTGAATGGTCAGACTGTACAGGCTGAGGGTTCGGAATATTCCGAAGAATATTATTTAAACACCACAAAAGCCTCTCTTCTGACGGGAGATACCTTTACCTTATATGTTGAAGGAACCTCCGATGAAGAAATTTCCTTTAGCAGCGAGGACGACTCCATTGTTTCTATTGAATCCATAGGAGAAAACTCTTGTGAATGTACTGGTATTTCTGTAGGCAGTACTGTTATAACGGTTAAAATCCGCAAAAAGGTGCTCTTTTTTACTAGTTCTACTACTACATTGCGTTGTAAAGTTAATGTAACTCCAAGCGCAGTCAGTATCCGTTTCAAGAAAAGAACCTACCGCCTTTCTATCGGGAAAAAAAAGAACGCCAAGGTAGTTTTACGACCTAGTATTACTTCAGAAAAGCCTACCTTTACTTCTTCCAATATCAGAATTGCTACTGTGAATTCTAAAGGACGGGTTACAGCCAAGGCTGTAGGAACTACTACCATTACTGCTACGCTAAAAAATGGCATGCAGGCACAATGTAAGATTGTTGTTACCGACAAACGCTAAAAAGCTCTCATTCTTCCTATACGAAAGATGAGAGCTTTTTCTTTAGAATATTTTTCTTTAGAATATTTCTCTTAAAAATCTAAAGCAATGTCTTCTGAGAATACCGGATATTTTCCATCCTTCTCAGAAATATTTGGAGTAGTTCCCTCTTCAATTGGCCACTCAACATTTACAATTGGATCATTCCACATAATTCCTGCTTCTGAAGCTGGATCATAGAAATCTGTACACTTATAAGTAAATTCCGCTGTGTCAGATAATACATAGAAGCCATGTGCAAAGCCTTCAGGAATATAAAACATATTTTTCTTTTCAGCAGATAGAGTAACACCAAACCACTTTCCAAAGGTCTTAGAGCCACGACGAATATCCACTGCTACATCAAATACCTCACCACTAACTACACGAACTAATTTTCCCTGAGTATGCTCCTTCTGGAAATGAAGGCCTCTCAGCACTCCTTTTGTAGAACTAGACTGGTTGTCCTGAACAAATACCATATCCAGACCTGCTGCTTTAAATTCTTCCTCGTTGTAGGTCTCCATAAAATATCCTCTATTATCTCCAAATACTTGTGGCTGGATTAAATATAACCCTTCAATATCTCCACACTTTTCAAATGTAAACTTTCCCATGAGAATCCTCCATTCATTTGTTTATTTTCATATCGTATAGTGTAACACTAACCCCTCTACTTCGCAAATAATTTCTTTCTCTTTTTCTTTTCTTTCCCCAGAACTATTTTTTTCTTATAGGGCTTTTTCGCATTAGAAAACCAATCCTCTTTATTTTCTTCTGTTGCTGCTGCCTCTTTTTGGGCAGCTGTTTCTGAAACACTTTTCTCTCTAGTCTGAGCCTTCTGTTGACTTTGGACTGCACTGGTTTCTTCCTCTTTTATTTGCGCCAGAATCTCCTGTAGTAAAGCCATCTGTTTTTCATGCAGCTCTTCCTTCTGCAATAATAAATAACTCATTTCTTTCTGCATACGTTCGGATATTTGTTTACAAATTCGCTCCTCGGATTCTCTGCTCATTTCCTCCATGGTTCCACAAATCATTTGTTTCATCATAAGCTCAAACTGCTGAAGTCGCTCCATAGAGGTTTTTTCGCTCCCTTCCCTTTGGAGTGCTGCCTGATTTTTCTTTATCTGTTCCAATTCATAGCTTCTCTCCTGCCATGTTTTCTGTCTTTTTCCATAACGCTCTCTCGCCTCTTCTAACGGTGTAATAGAAGCTTTGGCTCCCTCCATGGTTTCCAATAACACCTGTTGGTTTAACTCCTCTCTCAGCCGGTATATTCCCTGAGGATCCATTTTTTCAATTTTACCAATATCCGGCAACAGCTTCTTGATAGCCTTTAACTGAAATCCCTGTTCCTTTAAATCCTTCACCGAACGCAATAGTTTGATGTCTGTCTCCCGATAAAACCGATGCCCCATTTCATTGCGTGGAATAGACAGTTCTAATTCCTCCTCCCAATAGCGCAGTACATGATTTTCCACCTCTACCATCCTTGATGCATCCGATATCATATAACCTCTTTCCATACTACCGACCTCCTAGATATATTCCTTTAATATTTCATCAAATAACTGTGCTCTTTGAGAATCATCTCCTTTAAAAAGCAACCTTTGTTTTCTTGCAATGTCCCTATCAAGTTCCATTTCCTCCAGTAGTGAGTTCATTAATTCCTTTAACATTTCCTGTTGGTTACTTCTTCCCTCTGGCTTCACTTTTACCATTTGCGTCTCTTCCTCTTCTTTCTCGTCAAAATATTCTCTTTGATATTCTTCGTTTTCTTTCTGGTGAAAGTACTCATTTTCCAAACGAGCTCGCATGGTGTTTTCCATATAATCAATCAACTGAATTCGAAAGAGCTTTCTGCTTTTTCTTGTATTTAATATCAATTCAGAAAATCCTTGGATAATTAACAATGCCACAAATACGAATGCCATAGTTAGAAACCATTTTGTTGACATTCCATAATATCCTCCTGCCAGACAGGATAATATCCAAAAACCTGCCATTATCAAAGAGGCATAATGTCCTGCATTTTCCCAGCTTTGTAACGATAGTCCTAAAAATCGGTAATGGTACAAATAGCGATCCACAAAATTTGCCACGTTATGTACACTGATTCGCAACTTATAATATGCCTCAAACTTTGCCATCATAGATTTCATCCACTTATTCTTTGTAGCCCCCATCTGATTGGATTCCTTAAGAAGTTTCCCATATAAACCAAAGCTGATGAACTTCATTAGTAGAGAAACACAAACGATTCCAGCCAAAAAGAACAGTACCTCATAGTTTTCCAATATCTCCTTCATGCTTTCCTCCATCCTGCGACTATATTTATCTTCTATACCCGAAAGGAATTACCCTGCGCAGTACGGGATATTCTTCTTTCTGTTCTTTATGATAGCCCTTCCTTTTTACTCTGAATAGCCTGATTCGTATGTCATTTTCCCCTTTCCTTCGACATTCTCCAGACCTCTTCTCTATCCTTCGACATTTCTTGCTTAAAAAAATCATATAGCTTTCCGTAATAACAATTATGGGAAAAGTAACGCAGAAAATTGTCCCTTGTTTTCCACTTCGTGGATGCCTTGCGGCTTGAGATGAACTACGCAATGGTGCATAGGAGAATATCTTCATGCTAAAGCACTTGATATTCTCCAAACACCAGCGAGTTCAAACACCACTCAGTCGGAAAACAAGGGACAATTTTCTGCTGTGCTATGGTATCTCATAGCAGATATATTGAAATTAGTATAGTTATATATACGTAATTCAAGGTTTTATTACCATCGTAGATAATCATTGAATATACATAATCTTTAGAAACTGGAAATAAATTGTAATATTATTGCACTTGCCGGATAGATGTTACCACATCCTCTACAGATTCTGCCAGTTCAAAATACTGTTTCTGCGCTTTTTCAGATACTCCATCACATTGAACATCTGTTGGAAAAAGTGCAACGTAAATAATATCATTCCACTGACCTATCACCTCATAAGAAGGCTGCTCTTCATAGGATTTATCTGGAAATCTTCCAATGGTAAATAGCCAGCCTGCTTCTATTTCTTTATTACATTCTTTTTCATAAAATGCTACATAAGAAGTGGCACATTCTTCATCCTCCATCTCTTCTACCACATACTTCCCATCCCAATTTTCTGGTAATATTAATGTAAAATCATCTGTGGAAAATATGGAATTTTTCGGTGTTTCAGAAATAACCGGTTCTGCTGATACAGTCTCTGTTGGTGTATCCTCTGGCTCTGTTGTTTTTATTGCCGGGCTTATTTCTGCCTCTTCTTTCGATGAAGTCGGTTCCTGTAAGTCCATGGGAGCCCTGCCACATCCTGTTAATAATACTAGTATTACCATAAATACCATTTTATTCTTTAATCTTTTCATCAATCTCACCTCTAAACAAATATTAAAAATATATCTTACAGATATACTGTTTGCAGTTCATTTCAAATAAGGAATACAGTTCTATAATCATTTATTATATATCTTATCTCGTCTGGTCACAACCTCAATTCCCCTTCCATCTGCTCTAATATTTGACCTTTTCTCACTCTCCCTCTATAATATTTTCAAACTATAAAAGGAGGGTTTCTTTTTGAAACAGAAAATAAGAACCTGTAACAATCTATTTATTTTAATAAATCTCATCCTTTTTCTAATTACAGATTTTATTGGAATCTTTTTAAATATTGACTGGTGGGAAACCTGTGGGCTTGGCTGGCAAAAGGTGTTTCAAGATAAGGAATACTATCGTTTGATTACATCCATGTTTCTTCATGCAGATTTAGACCATGTCTTTAATAATATGCTGGTTCTATTTGTTATTGGAAATTATTTAGAACAACAGCTGGGACACCTGCGGTATACTATCCTTTATTTTTCCACAGGGATTATTGCAGGCTTCACTTCAATGGTTTATAATATGTTTCGGAATAGTTATACGATTTCCATTGGAGCCTCCGGTGCTATTTTCGGCTTAATAGGAGCTCTTTTGATGACTGTACTTCTCCAAAGAGGACGACAGCAGGAATTTGACCTGCGTCAAATACTATTTATGGTTTTCTTTAGTCTCTATGGAGGATTTACTAGTCAGGGAGTTGATAATGCAGCACATATTGGTGGTTTTCTTGGGGGCATTATCCTTACTACGATTTTGTGTTGGAAAGAAAGGCAGGATACCAAAACATGTTACGAGTAAATATTTATTATGGTGGTCGTGGTCTAATCGAAGACTCTACCATCTATGTTATGAATAAATTAACGGAAGTACTGAGCGAGCTCAATGTAGAAGTAAAACGATACAATCTTTACGAAGACCGGCAGGGTATTTCTATACTGCCAAAAACATTAAAAGAAGCTGATGGTATTATTTTTGCAGCTTCTGTAGAATGGTTTGGTATTGGTGGATTTTTACAGCAGTTTTTAGATGCTTGCTGGCTATATGGAGATAAAGAAAAAATTCGTACCCTCTATATGATGCCCGTAGCAATTTCCACTACGATAGGAGAAAAAGAAGCCCTTTCCACCCTTTGCAGGGCATGGGATATTTTAGGCGGCATCACCTGCGATGGTATCAGTGCTTATGTTGCCGACCATGCTGATTTTGAAACAAACCCAGACTACGTTTATCTTATAGAAAAACGCACAGAAAATTTCTATCGGACTTTTTCTAAGAAAATGATGACATTTCCTACTAGCACTAAAATCATATCAGAAAATGTTTTGCAGCCAAAGACGCTACATCTGACTCCGCAGGAAAGCGAGCAGCTCTCTGTTTATGTTTCTGATTCTAATTATGTACAGAAACAAAAAGAGGATATCGAAGAACTAACCTCCATGTTCCGTGATATGTTAGGAGATACGGAGGAAACAGAAGAGCCACTATCATCTGCACCAAAAGCGGAGCCAACGGATGCCTATATTGCGGCTTTAACTTCTGCTTTTACCCCAATTCCAAATCTGAACACTTCTTTTTCTATTCAGATTCAGGAAACTGGAAAGATTCTATTAATTCAGGTTCAGGGAACTTCCCTAAACTGTACCTATACAGAGAATCTGACGGCAAATGTAATGACAAAAACTACAGAAAAGGTACTGCGTCATATATTATCTGGCAATATTACTTTCCAGAAGGCATTTCGGGCAGGAGCCATTACTGCAAAAGGAGATTTTCAGGCGCTTCATACCTTTGACACCCTATTTTCTTTTAAAAAAGAAAAAAAATAATGAATAACCATAAATAAACTATTATATTGGAGGTAATTTATAATGAGTAAAAGAACGGATGAAAATTGTATTTTTTGCAAAATCGCTGCGGGCACAATTCCCTCTAGCAGCATTTATGAAGATGAGGATTTTAAAGTGATTTTAGATATTAATCCCGCTTCTAAGGGACATGCAGTAATCCTCCCTAAGAACCATGCAGCAAACCTTTTTGAATTGCCTGAGGAGGATGCCGAAAAGATTTTTAAGGTAGCAAAGAAATGTGGCTCTGCCATAATGAAATCCCTTCATTGTGATGGACTGAATGTCCTTCAGAACAATGGAGAAGCTGCCGGTCAGACTGTATTCCATCTCCATACCCATCTAATCCCAAGATATAACGGTGATTCCGTAAATATGGGCTGGACACCGGGAACGGTAGAAGATGCAGAAAAATTAGCAGAAGAAATTAAAGCGGGATTTTAATTTAGAATCACTTCCATAAAAATGGCAATGCACCATACTATGCACTGC
>CAZEFX010000105.1:0-9497 GCA_964511525.1 uncultured Jutongia sp. | reverse complement strand
CCCCATCCTGGATATTTTTACACTCTTTTAATACTGCTTTTTTGGATTTTTTACTCCAATCTACCGTGTCTACATTCCAGCAAATCATAGGAAGCTCCACCGCTTTTTGCACCTTTGCGTTAGCACTACCATAAGGTGGACGCAAAATAGAAGGTGGTTCTCCAATCACTTCCTCAATGGATGCAACGGCACGTTTCATCTCTTTCTTTATAGCAGCTTTCTTTAATTTACTTAAATTCGTATGGGCATAGGTATGGGTCCCAATCTGGTTTCCATTCTTAGCGGCATTTTTCAATGTCTCTGGATATTTTGATATTCTGTTTCCTACCACAAAAAATGTAGCTCTGGAATCATGTTTTTTCAATGTTTTAACAATACGATTGGTCACCTTTCCATATGGGCCATCATCAAAAGTAAGCGCCACCATAGGCTTATCTTTATCTAAATTTTTACGGATTTTTTCTACCTTCTGAGAATCCTTTAATTTATTTTTCTTGGATTTTATCGTTGATTCCGATTCCTGTTCCGGCTCTTGTTCTCGAAGTACAGCCTTACTTTTCGCTGCATCTACGGTTGATGATGCTGGACTATTTATTTTTATCAGCTGGGTTATTAGGGCAATAATCACTACCAACAGTACCACTACCGCATTCAGCATAATAATAGCAGTACGGCTGTTTTCTCCAAAAATCCCCTTTTCCGGTGTTTTTCCCTGTATCTGTTTCATCCTTTTCCCCTTTTTCATTTTGTATTTCAATTAATTCAACGTTTTTTATCATACCATATTTATTTTTTAGTACATCACATAATTTTTACCAATTTATTAAATAACTATTACATTTACCTTTTCCCCAAAATCACCAGCCCGATATCCTGAACAATTACTTTCTGACCCGCGGAGCCAACATTCCTCCTAGCATTCCTGCTACCATACAAATCAAAAAGCTGCTAATTAATTGAATATCTGTTTTTCCTCCATGGGGATATAAAAATTTCCCTGCCAGCAAAAGAACACCAAAATAGCACACACCAATGCCAATTCCCCACAAAAACTTATGCCTTCCCGTGCACTGCCCCATAGCAAAACCTCCTGCCAGACAGGAAATCACATAGGAAGCAATGACACTGCCACTAATAAACTGTGACGACATATCCTGTTTCAATAAAACCGCTGCCAAAATTGCTAACACTACTGCCGATAAAAGAAGAATACTTCCCAAAACTACCAAAAACGCAATCCACTGGTTTCCCTTTTTCATTTTTACAACCTTTTTCTCACTATACCATTTTATATTTTATAAATATCTATGCTTTTTTGTGTTACAATAGAACTTATATTGAAAATATTATGAAATGATTTTAGGAGATTTTAAGATGTATATTGATTTACACACTCATTCTAATGCCTCTGATGGTACAAATACTCCCACAGAAGTTGTAAACCGTGGATTTGAAAAGGGGCTTTCTGCCATTGCCTTAACTGACCATGATACTATAGCAGGTGTAGATGAAGCACTACAAGCAGCAAAAACATTGCCTGGAAAAATGCAGGTCATCCCCGGAACAGAACTTTCCGTAGCCTATAAAAAATCCGACATCCATATCGTTGGACTTTGCATCGACCATCATTCTTCTGCTTTTCAGGAAATGACGAATCTTTTGATAGAACGAAGAATCCAAAGAAACGAAAAAATGGTGTCTAATCTACAAAGAGCAGGGATTCCCATCACTATGGATGACCTTACTGCAGGCAATCCGGATACCGTAGTAACCAGAGCACATTTCGCCCGGTTTCTGGTGGATAGCAAGGTGGTATCTTCACCAAAAGATGCTTTTTCCAAGTATCTGGACACTACCACCCCTTACTATGTTCCGAGAGAATATATCCAGCCGGAAGAAGGAATCGAATTAATCCGTCAGGCTGGCGGTGTAGCAATCCTAGCCCATCCCCTACATTATAAGCTGCCTCAATCCGAACTGGAAGCCTTAGTAGGACGCTTAAAAAAAGCAGGACTTATGGGTATTGAAGTCATGTATTCCAATCACATGGGACAGGATGAAACTTACGCAAAACATCTCGCAAAAAAATATGAACTATTGCCAAGCGGCGGTTCCGACTTTCATGGCTCCAACAAACCAGCCATCGACATCGGCACCGGACGAGGTAATCTAAAAGTTCCCTATTCCTATCTGGAAGATATTGCCGCAAGCTGTGGATTTACACTAACAACGTAACACCATATAGACTCAGAGAACTCTTAACATATTTCCATTTAACCCATTAAATTATGGAAAATTGCATCTGAAGTTCATACTTTACAAACAACTTTCCATAACTATCTTTATATTTTTGCCAAAGCACAGCAGAAAAAGGTCTTTGATTTTCTGACTGAGTGGCGTTTGAACTGGCTGGTGCTTAGATGGTATCAAGTGCTTTAGCACGCTGATAACATCTTATGCACCATTGCGTAGTTCATCCCGAGCCGCAAGGCGTCCACGAATCAGAAACATCAAAGACCTTTTTCTGCGTCACTTCCAAAAATATTGAAGCCCTTTATTTCTTACTACTCTGCTTATCAATCTCAACGATATTTTCTTTCTTCATTGGGATACGGCAGTTCTTGTTATTACCAAACTCTACAATCACAATTTCATCCATAATATCAATTACAACACCAAAAAAACCACTGGTTGTTAAAATACTGTCGCCAACCTCTAATGTTGTAATAAGTGTTTCATGCTCCTTCTGCTGCTTTCTCTGAGGTCTAATTGCAAAGAAATAGAAAATTGCAATAATCGCTCCATAAACCACAACCATGCTTATAATCTGCTGCATTGTATTTCCCTGAGCCGCACCATTTGCTGCACCTAAAACTGTTACTAAATTCATTTTGAATCCTCCTTAAGCTGTTCTAATTTTTTCTTTTTATATTCCTGAAAACACCCTTTTTCAATGGCGTCACGAATCTCTTCCATTAATTTATTGTAAAAATACAGATTATGCGTCACCATACATCTCAACCCCAGCATTTCCTTTGCTTTCAAAAGATGACGAATATACGCTCTGGTATAGGTTTTACAAACCGGACACTGGCATTCTTCATCCAAAGGCCGATCATCTCTTTCGTATTTTGCATTCATGAGATTCATCTTTCCATGATTGGTATAGGCATGACCATGACGTCCATTTCTCGCCGGATATACACAATCAAAGAAATCCACACCTCTTTCAACCGCCTCTAAAATATTAGCTGGAGTTCCTACCCCCATCAAATAGGTGGGCTTATCCTCTGGCAGATATGGAATGGTCTTTTCAATTACTTCATACATTTCTTCATGACTTTCCCCTACTGCTAACCCGCCGAAAGCATAGCCGTCTAAGTTCATGTCAGAAATTCTCTTGGCATGCTCAATACGAATGTCTTCAAAAACGCCCCCTTGGTTAATACCAAACAGCAGCTGATTTGGATTTATTGTTTCCTCTAAGCTATTTAATCTTTTCATTTCCTTCTGGCAGCGTTCCAACCAACGTGTAGTTCTATCCACGGAATCCTGCATATACTTTCTAGTAGCAGGATGGGGCGGACATTCATCAAAAGCCATAGCAATGGTAGATGCCAGATGAGACTGAATCTGCATGCTTTCTTCCGGTCCCATAAAAATCTTTCTGCCATCTACATGGGAATTAAAATAAACTCCTTCTTCTTTGATTTTCCGAAGACCCGAAAGGGAAAATACCTGAAATCCGCCAGAATCTGTCAGTACAGGCTTATTCCATACAGCAAACTTGCGAATTCCTCCCATATCATATACCACATCATCGCCTGGACGAACATGGAGATGATAGGTATTGCATAACATAATCTGAGTATTAATTTCCTGCAAATCTCTAGTGGACACAGCACCCTTAATAGCACCGATAGTTCCTACATTCATAAACACAGGCGTCTGAACGGTTCCATGAACGGTTTCCAGAACTGCCCGTTTCGCCTTTCCATCTTTACATAATACTTTATACATATTCTACGTTACCTTTAGTCAAATTACAAAAAGTGCAAAACCAAGGTTTTGCCCTTTGCAGCTTACCATATTTTTAATTTTGTTTTTTATAAAAACAACCCTGCAGCCATAGCCGCAAGGCTGTTTTACAATATTTCTAATTCAATACTATTTGAAAGCTTTTCCAACAGAACCGAAGAGTTCCATTTTCTCTTTTACAGTAGCCTTAATTGCTTCTGCACCAGGAGCTAAAAGCTTACGAGGGTCAAATCCCTTACCTTCTAAATCCTTACCATCTTCGATGTACTTACGTGTAGCTTCCTGGAATGCTAACTGACACTCTGTATTTACGTTAATCTTAGCAACACCAAGAGAGATTGCTTTCTTAATCATATCCTCAGGAATACCTGTACCACCGTGAAGAACTAATGGCATGTCTCCTGTCTTAGCCTGAATAGCATCTAATGTTTCAAAGCTTAATCCAGCCCAGTTATCTGGATATTTACCATGAATATTACCGATACCTGCTGCAAGCATTGTTACACCAAGATCAGCAACTGCCTTACACTCGTCTGGATCTGCACACTCACCAGCACCAACTACACCGTCTTCTTCTCCACCGATAGAACCAACCTCTGCTTCCAGAGAGATTCCTAAAACATTACAAGCATTTACTAACTCAGTAGTCTTTGCAATGTTCTCTTCGATTGGGTAATGAGAACCATCGAACATAATAGAAGAAAATCCAGCGTTGATACAAGCCTTTGCACCTTCAAATGAACCATGATCTAAGTGAAGAGCTACAGGAACAGTGATGTTCAACTCTTCGATCATACCTTCAACCATACCAACGATAGTCTTGTAACCACACATATACTTACCAGCACCCTCAGATACACCAAGAATAACTGGAGACTCGCACTCCTGTGCTGTTAATAAAATAGACTTTGTCCACTCAAGGTTATTAATATTGAACTGACCTACTGCATACTTACCAGCTTTTGCCTTTGTAAGCATCTCTTTTGCTGAAACTAACATAATCTAATCCTCCATTTTGTATTAATACGCTCCCAAAGGAGCAAGCCTTACAGGACAGTTTTGCAACTGCCACATTTTCAAACATTGCCATTATATACTATTTTTTTTCAAAAGGGAATATACAATATCAATAAATTTATTTACCGCCTGCTGAAAATTCCCATAAAATTGCCTTTCTCTTACCAAAGAAGCTTAAAACAATCCCCGTATCCGATCCATTTCCTTCATTGCCTTGTCATATCCCTGCTGCCAGTTTGCCCTTAAGGTATCTACATTCTTTTCTAAACTTTCCAGCGGACCATCTGGCCGGATTAGCACCGCTCGTCCTTCTGCCTCCAGCTTTTCACAAAGCTTTACAGAATGATTATATTTTTTATAGCGGTTACAGATTGCTCTGGCTATTTGTGGATACTTCCTTTCAATCATTCTGGCAGCAATGATATCGGATTTCCGGCAGGATTTGAAATATCCTTTTGGTCTGGTAAGAACAATTAATGCTTTTTCATTCCCATCCTTCAGCAGCTTGTCAATAGGAATTGGATTAGATAAGCCCCCATCATAATATTCTCTCCCATTGATAACTGCTGGGGGAATCACCAAGGGCAAGGCACAAGTGGCATGAATCACATCATAATCCTCATCCACATCATCCTGATTAAAATACACAGTTTCCCCTGTCTGGGCATCGGTAGTAACAATAATATACTCACCATCATACTCCCGAAATGTCTTCACATCAAAAGGATCGTGTATGTTTGGAATATCCCGGAATACAAACTGCATCCCAAACATACTCCGCTCCTTAAATAGATTACGCTTACTCAAATAGCGTTTATCATTGCGGTACTGCTCTAAAATCCGAAGATTCCTTCCTCTTTGTTTAGAAATATAGGAAGCCGAATCTGCGCTTCCTGCGGAGACGCCAATGCAATACGGGAACATAATCCCTTCATCTAATAATGCATCCATCACTCCACAACTAAATATTGCCCGGAAGGTCCCTCCTTCAAATAAAACACCCGGCATGTTTTCATTCCTCCATTCTAACTTTCCTTTTATTTATTCTTAGCTTTCATTACTTTTATCATAAATTTCAAATTTAGTTAAAAAGCAATCTGTGACATTAATATAAAATGTATTTCCAGATAAGCTACTTAACGGAATCTCCACCCCAATCCATGGTTCTGTTTCCTGATAATAATATTTATCAACTATTGATTTATTATAATCCCAGATATGGAACCTACAATTTGATGTATATCCATCCGCTACCGTCAGGCGAATCACAGGATTCGTATAAACGCTCCAATCATCCACAGAAATCTGAATATAACTGCTATCGTCACGAACAGTAGTTAAACCCAATGTTTCAGATGTGGTTACATTAGAAACACCACCCTTTGTCCAATTGCCTTCCCAAACCAAGACATTATCTACCGCTTCCGGCTTTTCTGGCTCCGGCTCCGGTTCCGCCTCCTCTCCAGTCAAATAATAAACAAGGCTTGAAATATAGTTCCCTCTATTGCTAAAGAAGCTAATATTGGCATTGTGATTTTGTTCCCCAATGGAATGTATCTCTTTATTGCTGTTAAATCTGTACTGGAACTGGTCGGATAAAGCAGAATATGCATTTTTATATACCGTTGCCTGAGCAGACACCTTATCATAGGCATAATTCACACTGCCAATTTCCTGAATAGCAGTTGCTAATTTTGTCTTAAATGAAGCATTATCCATCATGTTGCCAAATATTTTCTTCATGACATTATCATCACTCTTATCAGCCAGTTTAGAAATATTATTCTGCTGCCACTCATTGCCTGCATTTTGACTCCAGGTAGGTACGGTGGTTAAATCCAAGTCAAAGAGACAAAATCTCCAACGGTTGTCTGCGTACTCGTTATTTTCATCTACTACTGTAGTCCGCCAGATAGACCAGTTCTTTCCTGGCCAGTCATATCCATTATTGAGATAAATCATGGTAGCAAAATAGTCTAATGCAGACTGTTCATCCACATAGGTATTACAAAACTCCTGATATACTGCATCATCTGAAAAATCCTTGCTTCCATCCAAATAATCTAACGTATCTTTCAGATAATAATCCTCCTCTGTAACACCTTCTGGAAACTCTCCCTCATCCAGCTTATATTTATAGTCTGCATATTTCTTTTCATCCGTTCCCTTATATACAACTACATTATCTTTCTCAACGCCATACTTGTTCTGTAGGAAATTATCTGATAAATCATCCTGTAAAACATAGTATCCCCAGTATTCTCCATCCAGATAAACAACACATGGACGTCCATGCAGAGTCATATAATCACGGTCATGAACAAAGCTTTGGGTAAAAATATCTTTATATTTATAATTAAAGGCATCATTTCCGCCATTCCGAAGCACTAATGTCTTAAACTTCGACATAGCCTCTCCATCTGCATCCTGTAGCTCTTCTCCGAAAAATGGATATTTAAAGTTCTTAACACCATACTCTTCTCTAGCATAAAGACGAAAACTTTTCTGCACATTCTCTCTGGAATAGTTTCCTTGAATACGGATACCGCAATCCTGCTGTAATTCACAGGTAGTATTGGTTCCATCTGTTTCAAAATATTCCATATGGCATTCTCTTTCCCATTCTCTTCCCTTCTGCTTATAGTTTCCAGTCAAATCCCCTTCCACATTTACAGAGTTCAGACTGCCATGCTCCTGAATATATGCATTTACAGAATCATCAAAGGTCTTTCCTTTAACATAAATTCCTTTTTCATAGTCAAATAAATCACTTTGATCCATGGTAATGGAAATTACTGCCAAATTCTGTCCCATAGCCTCCACGCTGGTAGAAATATTATTAATATGCTCTGACATTTTTCCGATAAAGTATGTGTTTGTTACAACATCACTAAAAATACCATCTGAGCCACAGGAAACCCCACGAACCACCGTACACTTATCCACTGCATCGTCTGGTGGTGCAATACAATAGCTTTTCACCGTATTTCCATCAACATATTTATTCATTGTATCAAATAAATCCGGAGAAATTGCAGACAAGACATTGGCATCATTTTCTCTGCTTGTAATAGCTATTCCATCTTTATATTCTACCCTAGTAGAACTCGTCCGAGGGTCACTTCCATCTGTTGTATAATAAATGGTATTTCCCAGTGCACTTTTCATTGTTAAGGTAAATTCTTCCTCATAAGTACCGCTTCCCTTAGACGCTGTCAAATCTCCAGTTCTTATTACAGGGGTAGGAGTTGGTTCTGCCGGACTAGTGGTGCTTGGAGTATTTTCCTCAGAATCACTTCCGCTTGGAGTATTCTCTGGCTGAGATGTATTTGTAACATCTGTAGATGCAGTAGGCTGCGGCTCTACATTTGGACTTGTAGTAGCCTGACCATTCTGCACCTCTGGTGTTGGCGTTGTAGAAGATGGTACTTCTGTAGATTCTGGAACTGTAGCCTTCACAACCGTCACCTTACATTGAAGCTTTTTCTTTCCTACCTTGGCAGTAATTACTGCCTTTCCTTCTTTTTTCGCTTTTACAATCCCCTTTTGAGAAACTGTAGCAATCTTCTTTTTGTTAGAAGTCCATTTTACCTTTTTCTTTGCAAATTTTACCTTTAATTTCTTTTTCTGACCCACCTCTAATGTCAATTTCTTCTGGCTGATTTTTGCCGTTTTGGCAGCATTTGCCGTTTTCACATCTGCTCCTAAGGAACAAAGCAAGCTAACCACTAAAATTCCTGTGGTTATTTTTTGGGACACTCTCTTCATATAGTTTCCTCCATTCTATTTTTTTAAACATAAAGTAATAAAAAGGACTCTGTATTCACCCGATGCCAGAGTCCTTACTGATTTTTCTATTATAACATATTACTCTACAGAAATCACCTTATAATCTTGCTCTTCTACTGCTTTTATCAAAACATCATCTGCCACTTCTTTCTCCAGAGTAACTACAGCTATTCCTGTTTCATGACTGGCAACTGCTTCACTAACCCCCTCTAACGCTTCCAAACACTTCTTCACTCTGGCCTCACAGTGTCCACACATAATTCCTTCAATTTTCATTGTCTTTGTCATTGTTTTTTCCTCCTGTTTTGTATTTTGTTTTATTTTTTTATCCTGCCCTGCATCATGAATCCGAAGCAGGTTCAGGCGCAATGCATTAGTTACCACGCAAAAGCTGGACAAGCTCATGGCTGCTGCACCAAACATAGGATTTAACTGCCAGCCAAACAACGGAATCCAAACTCCTGCTGCTAATGGTATTCCTATTATATTATAAATAAATGCCCAGAACAAATTTTGATGAATATTTCGTAAAGCAGCTCTGCTCAAACGGATTGCTGCCGGTACATCACTTAACCGGCTCTTCATCAATACTACGTCCGCAGCATCAATAGCAATATCGGTTCCTGCACCAATAGCAATACCAACATCTGCTC
>CAZEFX010000104.1:0-9512 GCA_964511525.1 uncultured Jutongia sp. | reverse complement strand
ACCTACACCGGCACCACCGAAAAGACCAATCTTTCCACCCTTCTGATATGGACAAAGCAAGTCAACGACCTTGATACCTGTCTCCAGAATCTCTGTGGCAGTAGACTGCTCTTCAAAAGCTGGTGCTTTTCTATGAATTGGATCGCGTTTCACACCTTCTGGTGCTGGTTTCTCGTCAATTGGCTCTCCTAGTACGTTAAACATACGTCCTAAGGTAGGCTCTCCAACTGGTACGCTAATAGGACCGCCGGTAGCATGAGCCTCCATGCCACGAACCAATCCATCCGTTGGTCCCATGGCGATACAGCGAACCGTATCATCACCCAGATGCTGTGCCACTTCCACTACAAGTTTTCCCCCATCATTCAATGGAATATTAATCGCATCGTTGATTTCCGGAAGCTTTCCTTCTGGAAACTTAATATCCAGAACGGCACTGATAACCTGAGTAATTTTACCTGTATTCAAATCTGCCATCTTACTTATCTCACTCCTTTATGGTTTAATAAGCCTTCGCGTCCAATCACTGAATGGCTGACGCGCCTGCTATAATCTCTGTTAATTCCTGCGTGATAGCTGCCTGACGGGCACGATTATAACGCAGGGACAAATCACTAATCATTTCTTCTGCATTGCTGGTTGCTGAATCCATCGCCTGCATACGGGCACCATTTTCACTGGCATGAGCTTCCACCAATCCACCAAAAATCAAACTATTGATATACTTTGGTACAATGGCATCCAAGGCTTCCTCTGCTGACGGTTCATAATTCATTAAAGTCAGCTTATCCAAAGCACTCTGTTCCTCTCCCTCTGATACAATATCCTCTGCATCAATAGGCAGAAGCTTCATCAAAGTTGGAATCTGAACTACGGTATTCTTAAAAATGGTATAGGCAATATAAATTTCTCCAACCTCTCCCATAGTAAACTGACTTAAAACATCCTTACCAATGGCAATGGCATCGCTATACATAGGCTCATTCATAGCATCAGAATAATCTTTTACAATATCATAGCCTTCTCTTGCCAAAGAATCCCTCGCCTTTGTTCCAACAGCAAATACTTTGGTGTTTTCTGGATTAAACCGCCCATCTCTGGTAACTAGCTTCACAATATTGGAGTTGTAACCACCAGCCAGTCCACGATTAGAAGAAATTACAATCACAGCTTTTTTGTCTGACTTACTTTCCTGAAGGTACGGATGGGACATCTGACCAGAGCTGGCAATCATTCCGGCTACCGTCTCATACATAGTTTCAAAGTATGGCTTGGACTCCTCCGCTCCGGTCTTTGCCTTCTGCAGTTTTACAGAAGACACCAGCTTCATAGCTTTGGTAATCTGCCCTGTACTTTGGACACTTTCCCTTCTTCTTTTAATATCTCTCATGGAGGCCATATTCTTCTACCCCCTTATTTATTTTTTATAAAATCTGCTTTGAACTCTTCGATACCCTTCACCAGCTTCTCTTCGATTTCCGGCTTCATCTCGCCTTCTGTACGAATCGCCTCTGCTACTTCCGGATACTTGGTATCCATATACTCAAACAGACCCTTTTCAAAATCAAGAATCTCCTCTACCTCAATATCAATAAGGTACTTCTTGGTAGCAGCGTAGATAATCATTACTTCGTTTTCTACCGGCATTGGAGCATACTGATCCTGCTTTAAGATTTCGCGGATACGCTCACCCTGAGCTAACTGTGCCTTGGTCTCTGGATCCAAATCGGAACTAAACTGTGAGAATGCTGCCAGCTCACGGTACTGTGCCAACTCGATACGAATTGGTCCGGAAATCTTCTTCATTGCCTTAATCTGTGCAGAACCACCTACACGTGATACAGAAAGACCTGCGTTTACCGCTGGACGGAAACCAGCATTAAACATTTCTGTCTCCAGATAAATCTGTCCATCCGTGATGGAAATTACATTGGTTGGAACGTAAGCAGATACGTCACCAGCCTGGGTCTCAATAATAGGCAATGCTGTCAGGGAACCGCCCCCCAGCTTATCAGAAAGTCTGGCTGCACGTTCCAGTAATCTTGAATGTAAATAGAATACATCTCCAGGATATGCCTCACGTCCCGGTGGACGCTTTAAGAGCAGAGACAGTGTACGGTAAGCAGCCGCATGCTTACTTAAGTCATCATAAATAACTAATACATCCTTTCCTGCTTCCATCCATTCCTCGCCAATAGCACATCCAGAATAAGGTGCAATATACTGTAATGGAGCCAGTTCACTGGCTGTAGATGCAACGATGGTTGTATAATCCATGGCACCATGCTCCTCCAGCTTCTTTACAATAGACGCTACGGTAGAAGCCTTCTGTCCAATGGCTACATAAATACAGTAAACACCCTGTCCCTTCTGGTTAATAATGGTATCAATGGCAATAGCTGTCTTACCTGTCTGTCTATCTCCGATAATCAACTCACGCTGTCCTCTTCCAATCGGCACCATGGAGTCAATAGCCTTAATACCTGTCTGCAATGGTGTATCTACGGACTTTCTGGAAATAACACCAGAAGCCACTCTCTCAATCTGACGGTGCTTGTCGGTTTCGATTGGTCCCTTTCCATCAATTGGCTGTCCCAATGCATTTACAACACGGCCAAGCATGGCATCACCAACCGGAACCTCTACTACTCGTCCCGTGGTCTTTACCAAATCACCTTCATTCACATTTTTATGATCACCTAAGAGTACGGCACCAACATTGTCCTCTTCCAGGTTCAGAACCATGCCGAAAACTTCATTTGGAAATTCCAGAAGTTCACCCTGCATCGCCTTTTCCAAACCATGAACGCGGGCAATACCGTCCGACACCTGAATTACGGTACCTGTATCTGCCACTTCAAACTTGGCACTGTAATTCTTAATCTGTTCCTTAATAACGGAACTGATTTCTTCCGGTTTCAAATTCATGATACTCCTCCATTCCTGCGCATGACTTTGCGCATTTTTCAATGGTCTAATTTTTCAACTGGATTTTAGACAATTCCTTTGCCATATTGTCCAGCTTACATTTAATACTGCTGTCCACCACTCTGTCACCAATACGGATTACCATTCCGCCAATCAGTGTCGGATCCACATCATATTCCATCAGGAAAGATACATAAGAAGTTGTTTCCAGCAATCTGCTTTCTACTGCCTTCTTCTCAGAATCCGTAAGCGCTGTGGCAGATGTCACATATGCAACACCAATTTTTTTATACTCTCTGACTCTATCCACAAAATAGGACAGGATATTCTTTATTTCCTGAAATCTTCCCTTGCTCTCAATGGTCAATAAAAAGCCTGTAACCTCATCACTGACTTTTTCCTTGAAAACAGTTTCCAGCATAGAAGTCTTTTCTTCCACACTGATACGGGGATGACTCATTAATTTAATAAACTCATCATTGGCATCCAGCACCTGTAAAACTGCCTCCACTTCTTCCTGAATAACATCCATCTTATCCAGTTCCTGAGCAAGTTCAAACAGGGCATCACCATAAGTCTTTGATACTAACTTAGCCATGTTTCATCACCCATCTCTTCTAAAGTGTCTGCAATTAACTGTGACTGTTTCTCCTGGTCCAAAGAGGATGCTACGATTTTACCTGCCATGGCAGTTGCAACAGAAATCATCTCCTGCTTCACTTCATCCTTCACCTTGGACTTTTCCAACTCGATTTCCCGATTGGCTCTTTCCAGAATCCGATTCGCTTCTTCCTTGGCTTCCCCGACAATATCATTTTCCTTCTTCAAGGCTTTCTTTCTGGAATCCGCAAGAATCTCTTCTGCTTCTTTATCTACTTCTTTTAATTTTGCATCATATTCTGCTTTGAACTGTATAGCATCTTCTTTTTCTTTTGCCGCAGTATCCATGTCCTTCTGGATATTTTCTCTACGTCTGCGCATCAAGTCACGAGCCGGATTAAACAGCAGATAAGATAACATTACAAACAAAACGAACATGGCAACCAGAGTAATCAAGGAATCCACAAGCACCTGTGGATCCAGTCCAAAGATACGATCTCCTAGTCCGTTCTGCGCCAAAGCAACATTTATCAAACCACTCACGTCTTAGCCTCCTTTCGTCTTTTTATGCGAATATTTTCCTTGCATAAAAAGAATAATTCCCGACAGTTCTTCTGTCTGGTATATTTGTAATTACAGCTTACCGTAAAGTGGGTTTGCGAATAACAGAATCAATGCAATAACCAAACCATACAAACCAGTTGTCTCTGCAACTGCCTGTCCTAAAAGCATGGTCTGCATAATATTACCCTTTGCACCCGGATTACGTCCAACTGCAGACGCACCATAACCAGCAGCGATACCCTGACCTACACCAGGTCCGATACCAGCAATAACTGCTAAACCTGCACCAATTGCAGAACCCATTAATACTAAACCTTCGTTTGTTATATTCATTTTGAAATCCTCCTTAAAATAATTTAAACTTCGGTGCTTTCTTCGCCGATGGCATCAGCAACAAAGCACATTGTCAACATACAAAATACATACGTCTGGATACATCCTGAAAACAAATCCAGATATGCATGCAGCGCAGCCGGCCATACCAATGTAAGTACCTTTGGCAAAAGTCCATAAATCAATCCCATCATAACGGTTCCGGATAAAATATTACCGAACAAACGCAATGACATGGAAATCGGTGTAGAAAATTCACTAATCAAATTCATCGGGAAGAACAAAAAGATTGGTTCAAACAACCCTTTAATCTTTCCAAACTTCTGATACTTGAATCCATTGAACTGAATCATAAACCAAGTAATCAGAGCCAGTGGAAATGTTACACCAAAATCCGCCGTCGGCGGTCTCAGTCCCAAAATACCCGATAGGTTACAAATCAAAATAAAAATAAATAAGGAACCTACATAATTACGGAACTTTACTGCATTTTTACTGCCCATAGAACCAGCGACCATATTATCTAGAGACTCTACTATAAGTTCCACCAGATTTAAAAATGGTCCCGGTACTTCGTTTGGATCTGCTTTCCTGATAGCCCAGTTGGCAAAGAGGGCAAACACCAGAAGTGTCAATATGACGATAATCATGGAAATATGCGTTGTCGTCAAATATACTTCCGCCCCAAAGAAATTGAACTTCGTATATCCGTGAATAAAGAAATCCACCTGAGCACTATCGTCCATTTTGAGCAGCCCTATACTTCCCAGACCTTGTGAAATGCCTAAGACCCTACTTCCCACATTCTCACCTTCCTTTACTTAAGTTTTCGTTTTTCCCGCAGATTATGCACCATTGGTTGCATAAACGCAGAAACTTTCATACCAAAAATGCCTAAAACCACGCCAATCGGATGGATATACCGATAGCCTACCATAGACACCGCGAGCACTACTGTCATAATCCCCAGTCTCTGCATCGCTGCAAACTGGGTATGTTTTTGTGCCTGCCCGCTTTCCATATCTAAAGCCATATCAATATGGCGATACATATGCCAAATCAATCCTGCTGCTGTCAAGGCTCCCATCAATACACCTGCTGCCACAGCAAGCTTCCTGTCTGCCACAATCACCAGCACAAGCAATACTGCCACCGCCCAGATTCCTAAGCCAGTGAGCATTTCCATTACTGTCTGCCTTGCCTGTTTCATCTTTGACTAACCTACGACCTTTCCTACACTTTTCCTTTTTTCTCAGGCTCAATCATGTCTTTCCTTTTTTCACAACTTTCTCCGAAAGAACTTCCTCCTTGTCCTTCTCCTGCTGCTGTCTTCCCTGTACCTTCAAAGACTCTATATAACCTAACCGTTCCTGTTCTTTCTTTATATCCTCAGAGTAGAAAGAACGGGTAAGCATATAAACATTCCGAAAGGCGGCTCCCATACCAATAAATATCATTACCAAAAACCAAATCTGGGTGTGAAACTGTCCATCCATCCACCAGCCAATCCCGGCACATAGAAATATGGGCACCATCATACTAATCCCTATCTGAGATATCATGGTAAAGCTCTTAAAAAGCTTACGTTCCTTTTCTCCCATAAAGCCTCCCACCTTTCCTTTATTTCCGTCATTTCACTTCAATGAATCCGTTCTCACCAATCCACTTTGGCGATTCCCTGCTGTTATCTGTCCAACTACTGGTCGATATTTCTTTGTACTAACTTCCCTAATTAGTCAAAATCCCTACATTTTCCACAAATATCCACGCTTCACACATAAAAATAGTATATAATATATTCCAAAAAGAATCAATATTCGATTCCTTCTCTAGCTTGCTTCCCTTCATCATAAGGATGGTTTATTTTCTTCATACAGGTAACATAATCACTATTATTGATGAAATCTGTCACCGGCTGATGACCAGTAAGGATAATCTCCCTTTCTCCCATTCGACTTGTCTGCTGAAGCCAATTCATAAACTCTTCCGGCTCAATTAACCTAGCATCCATTAAATCCCCTGCTTCATCCAGCACTACCATTCCAAAATCTTCTGTTTTTATTAGATTTTGCAGTTCTCTTAGTTTTTCCCTATAATATTGTGCTAATTCCTGCTTCTCTTCCGATGTCATCTGAAACAAAAACTTTATTCGGGCAGGTCCCTCTATTACACAAACATTTGATATTTGCTGCAAAATCTTTCTTTCACTAGAATCATTCCCTTTCAGAAACTGGTAAAATAAAACATTTCCTCCAGAGCCGGCAAAACGTACCGCTGCTCCTACTGCCGCGCTGGTTTTTCCTTTTCCATCTCCATAATAAAAATGTAACATCTTATCTCTCCTTTTTCATTTTTTTCAAAAAACAATCAGCTTCTACGTTTTTTCTTTTACTATAGTCTCTCCACATAATGACGGCACATCTGGCAATGGCTTGTCCCTTGACAGAAAGAGCAGTCTCCAGACGGCATTTCAAATGGCTTTGTTCCTGTCAGAAACATTCCCACCAAACTAATGGCAGGCTCCATCATTCCATTCTCTAAAAGCCGGACGCCTACCTGCTCTCCCTGAATCTCATTCACCATTGCTGCCACCGCCTCTATCTCCATCCCATAAAATCCAGGACCAAAGGACTCTGATAGATAATTTCCTTCTGGCTGCTGTCTCCGCAAAAAACGTTCCAGCCAGATTCTTGCAGCATCCATCAAAGCAATTTGCCAACATTCAACATAAAATTTCTCTGTTGGATTCATGACCATCATATCTGTTTCTGGTGCGTGAAACACATAAAAGAAACCACCCTTGATACTATAAAGATTAACCATTTCCAGCAAATGACAGGTAAAGGTTTCTTCTCCAATCTTCAATCTTTGATTCTCTACAGCAATGCACTCTCTTCCAAAGTCTTCTACTAAAATATTTATCTGCTTTCCCGCAAAGCATCTTGCCCATATCCTCATACACCCTTGATACATCCGAGCTCCTTCTCTGCTTTCGTCATCAATATTGCACTTTATTTTCATGTATTTCAAAGCCTCCGACAGCAACTCGGAAGTCCGTACCGAAAGGACTCTACTATTCATGATTTCCAACTCCTAAATCTTTATTACAAAAATTGCCTCTGCTGGGGTAAAAACCTTCTGCCCAACATCATGATATATGATTTTAAAGGATTATTCTACCGGAAATGTGGACTAACAATAAAGAGGCTATAGCAAACAAACCTTTGTCAAACAAAAGCAGTTCACCATAGCCTTCTTACTTTTTACGTATTCTTCTCTTATTTCAAAGCCAATTCGTTAAGACTTTCCATAGACAAGCCTGTATATTTTGCAATCTTTTCCTTAGAAATCTCTCCGTCCTTCAACATTTGAAATGCCATATCTTCTTTCGCTTCCTGTCTTCCTTCTTTTCTTCCTTCTTTTCTTCCTTCTCGCCTTCCCTCTTCTCTTCCCTCTCTTCTCCATTCATCACCCAATTTACTCATGCTCTTCATTCCCTCCTTGTCCTCTTTAAAATACCGCACCCGATCTGCCAATACTTTATAATTCATTTTTTCTGGTTCACTACACTTAAAATCATGAATCAAAAGTCCTAATGGGGATTCGCCTTGATATGCTCCGTTAACATAGATAATATGTGAACCATCCCCAAATTCCTCTTTGGTTTCCTTTATCATTCTGTCTATATGATAGATTGGTTTATTTTCATTAAAAATATCATTTTCTGTAATAAAGATAATATAGCTTTCTGATAAATCTTTCCATCCTTCTCCCGCATGTAATGCATTTGAATCCAAAATACTCCCATGAAACCTTGCTCTTTTGGGGCTAGCACCTTCATCATCTTTCTGTACTTCAATATTATATTTCTTTTTCTTACTATCATCTGCATAAATATCCAATCTTACAGAGCGACCTTGCAGATTTTTTATTGTATATTGAGTTCGTACAGTCTTTACATTTAAGTCATCTTTATTCAAAATAACCCGCAATACCAATTCTGTACATGCAACATCATCCTCAAAAACCTTTGTCATAAATTCATCATCCATCAAACAGAATTGTTGAATCCGCTGCCATTCGTTTTTCCGCTTCTCTTCCGAAATGTTCCCTTTTCTCATTATTCACCCTCCTATATATAACATACAGCAGGAGAAACGAAAATCTCCTGCCTCAAAATGAAATGAAAGCATAGATTTTCTTTAAGAATCTTTGGCTCATGCCAGAAAATAGATGTAAGATAATATTAATTTTATTAGAAATTATGCTTTGAGTTACTATACCACACCCATAAGTTTTTTCCAATATCATATTATCCTTTTCTCCATTAGTGCTAAATGGACATATTGCATTTTGTGTCTTTTCACAAAAAATTCCACTTTGTACCGTGCAAATGTCCTTTCACTGACATTATCTAAACTGTGGTCATTTTTTAGTTTACTTTTCTCTTCTTCACAGATATAATAGATTCAATATACTTTTTTACAAGGGGGTATTTCTATGGAAACGATTCGTTTGTATCGCAGACGCTACGTGCCAGATGAAATAACAGAACTTAAGGACGACAAAATACTTTTAGCAAAGGATGATATCATTGTAACTGACTGGCATGTATTAAAGCCAAGAAAGGATATCGACCGCGGAATTTCTATCTATTATATTCACAAAGGATTTAAAATCAGTAAGATTTATGATGCACAGAACCAGTTAGTTTACTGGTATTGCGATATTATCGAGACAGAGTTTGATGCACAGAGGAATTCCTACACTTTTCACGACTTATTAATTGATGTTCTGGTTTACCCAGATAAACGGGTAGAGGTGGTGGATTTGGATGAATTTGCCGATTTCACAGAAAAACAGCTTCTTCCAGCTGATTTACTTGGAAAGGCTCTGCACCGCACCAATAATTTATTGCAGCATATTTATCATGGAGAGTTTGAAGATTTGATTCAGCCTATGGTAAAGTTTGAGTAAAGATAGTATGAAAATGAAACAGCTGACCAGAGACCGTTTCAAGTTTTGTGTAAATTCAAAAAAACTGACATAAGATTTATTGATAGTTACAAAGGGCAGAGACCAAATTT
>CAZEFX010000103.1:0-9524 GCA_964511525.1 uncultured Jutongia sp. | reverse complement strand
GCTGCATGGATTGTGAAGGGGACTCCTGTCAGCGTCAGGGGCGATGCGTGACTCTTCGTATTTGGAAACAATTAGATGATGCTATAAAAGGGGTAGTTGATCAGATTACATTATGTGATTTGCTGGAATGGGAGAGAGAATCGGATTAATAGAAGGGACTACTGGAGAAGATGCTTAAGATTGGGATTTGCGATGATAATGAAATTGAGTATATGCTATTAGAAAAGATTGTAACTACGTTGCTGACAGACAGAGGACTAGATTATGAGGTTTCCACTTTTTCCAAAGGGGATGATTTGTTAGCAGCCATGGAACAGCACACATTTCATCTGCTTTTTCTGGATATTATGATGGAAGGAATAGACGGAATTGATATTGGAAAACAAATCAGAAATTATGATTTGGATACAGAGATTATTTATTGTACCTCTAGTCAGGAATTTCTTTTGGCTAGTTATGAAGTATTTGCATTAGGCTATCTATTAAAGCCTTATGATATTGTTCAGATTGGAAAATTAATGGACTATTTTATACATAAACATGGTATTAGTTCCACCAAGTATATTATGGTAAAATCGAATTTTATGAAAAAGAAGATTTCTTTTGATGAAATTATCTATGTGGAGTCTATGAATAAGGTGGTTCTATTTCATACCAATACCAGTGGTGAGATTAAGGTATATGATAAATTAGGAAATATTGAAAAGGAATTAGCGGAAGGAAATTTTTTGCGTTGTCACCAAAGTTATATTATTAATATGGATTATGTGATGCGCATGGATGAATCAGAATTTATTACAATCACCAATCAGGTGGTTCCTATCCGTAGAAAAGATAGAAAGCTGTTGCGAGAAAAATACTATGAATATCATGAGAAGAAAAGAGCATAAAATTTATCAAATTATGATTAAATTTGCTTGATTTGTAGCGCTGTCTTTGTTAGTATAATAAGCATGTAATAGGGTTCCAAACCAAATATATGATAAAAAGAAAGAGGTATGACATGAGAGCGAAGCCATTGACAGAAAGTGAAAAAATTACAATGAAGTGCGTGTGGGACCTTGGGGATGGAGCTAGATTAGCTCATATTATGGGACATGCAAATGAAAAGTACGAAAAGGACTGGAAACCACAGACGGTATCCACTTTTTTGGGGAAATTAGTTGGAAAAGGATTTGTAGAGCAGTATCGGGACGGAAGATATTTTTACTATCGCATTCTAATTAGTAAGCATGAATACCGTACTCAGATGTTAAAGGATGATGTAGATTTTTGGGATGATGGTGACATGGAGTTGTATTGTAAAGAACTCTTAGATAAAAAAACATTTTCCGCAAAGGAACGTAAATTTTTGAAAGAAAAAGTAAACGAAATGATAAAATAATCTGATAGGAAGATAGAAAAGGCAACGGTAAAGTTGCCTTTTTTGCGCTTTGTTAGGAGTTGTGGTATAATTTTTTCGGAAGAAATTTTCGGATTAAGAAGGGAATAAAATGATGAAGAAGAATGCAGGTTTGCTTGTACTTTTTTTATGTGGCAGCTTATTTTTAGCAGGCTGTGGAAATGGAAAAAAGCAATATAATACAGGAATTGAACTGGCACAGGGAGGAAAGTATTCTCAGGCGGCAAAGTCTTTGGAGGAGGCTATTGCAGAAAATCCAGATAGAGCGGAATACTATATTTCATATGGGATGATACTAAATAATATGGGGGAGTATCAGAAGGCTATTGAGCAGTTTGAAAAGGCGTATCAGGATACAGAAAATAGCATTGCTGATGAAAATAATAAGCAGCTGTTCTTTGGAGAAGCAATATCCTATTTTCATTTGTTACAGTATGAGAAAAGCTTAGAGTACTGTGAAAAAGCATTAGCTTTGGAAGAGCCGGAAGATATAGATTCTGATATTCTTTGCAGTCAGGGAACCGTATTGGAGGTGCTGGGACAGCAGGAAGAGGCTTTGCAGGCTTATGAAAAGGCAATCAAAGAGGATAAAGAAAACTGGCAGGCACATTTGAAAAAGGCAGATTTTAAATTAAAGCAGGGGGAATGGGAAGAAGCCCAGGAAATATACCAAAAGGTTTTTCAAGCTGGTGAGAAAGAAAAATATGAAGCCGGTTTTCAATTATATGAATTATATCAGGAAAATGGTGAAGAAGACGCATCCCTACAGATTCTAAATGAAATGTTGAAGAAGGAAAGTAAGGACAGTTACATTTTATGTCAGATGGGAAAGGCATACCAATATAAAGGGGATAGTGACAAAGCACTGGAATGCTTTAATAAAGCGCTGGAAAATGAGTACACAGAGGCGAATTATTATTTAGGAATGCATGCTATGGCACAAAAGGATTATACCAGTGCAAACCAGTACCTTCTTGCATATTTGGAAGCTGGTGGTGGAGAAAATTCTGGTATGGCGTATAATCAACTGGCAGGCTGTGCCATGGAACAAGGTGATTTTGCAGGAGCAGTTGGCTATCTGGAGGAAGGAAAGCTGTTAAATGATTCTAACAGTCAGTTGCTTATTTGGAAAAATCTGGTAGTTGCCTATGAGAAACAAGGAGAATTTAAAAAAGCCAGAAAGACAGCAAAAGAGTATCTGACTCTTTGTTCTCAGGATGAAGAAATGCAGAAAGAATTAGAGTTTATTAAAACTCGTATTAAAAAGAAAAAAGCAAAGAAACAGGAGAGCTTACAGTGAGTGAAAAAATCTATGATACTTCTCAGGAACAGGAAAAGATAATATTAGTGGGAGTAGCAACTGCAGATGGTGATGACACCCAGCAGTCTTTAGAAGAATTAGAAGAACTGGGACAGACAGCAGGAGCTGTAACAGTGGCTAAAGTGATTCAAAACCGTGAGAGAATGCACCCAGGCACCTATATCGGAAAAGGTAAGATAGATGAAGTGGCAGAGCTGGTGTGGGAGCATGATGCCGACACAGTGGTATGCGATGATGAGTTAAGTCCTGCGCAGCTTAGGAACTTATCAGATGCCTTAAATGTAAAGGTAATTGATAGAACGGTAATGATATTAGATATTTTTGCGAAGCATGCCTCTACTAATGAAGGTAAATTGCAGGTGGAATTAGCACAGCTTCGCTATCGCTCTTCTCACCTGATTGGTGGAAGAAGTGAGCTTTCTCGTCTAGGTGGCGGTATCGGTACCAGAGGTCCCGGAGAGCAGAAGCTGGAAATGGATCGACGTTTAATTAAAAATCGGATTTCTATTTTGAAAAGAGAACTTACTCAGGTTCAGAGAACCAGAGAATTAACTCGAAAGAAACGGCAGGAGACTTCTACACCTGTAGTGGCAATAGTGGGCTATACCAATGCCGGAAAATCCACTTTGTTAAATTATCTAACGGGAGCCGGAGTGCTTTCGGAGAATAAGCTGTTTGCTACCTTAGATCCTACTACAAGGAAGCTGGCAAAGGAGAACTTTTCTAAGGAGGAAAATGCTAGTGAGTCTAGAGAGGAAATGCTGTTTACGGACACGGTAGGATTTATTCGGAAGCTTCCTCATCATTTGATTCAGGCATTTCGAAGTACATTAGAAGAGGCAAAATATGCAGATGTGATTCTCCATGTAGTAGATTGCTCTAATCCAGATATGGATGCTCAGATGTATACTGGAGGAAAATGCTAGTGAGTCTAGAGAGGAAATGCTGTTTACGGACACGGTAGGATTTATTCGGAAGCTTCCTCATCATTTGATTCAGGCATTTCGAAGTACATTAGAAGAGGCAAAATATGCAGATGTGATTCTCCATGTAGTAGATTGCTCTAATCCAGATATGGATGCTCAGATGTATACTGTGTACGAAACTCTTCGTAAATTAGAAATTGGGGATAAAAAAGTAGTTACCGCTTTTAATAAAATTGATTTAGTAGAAGAGCCACAGGTTTTAAAGGATTTAAATGCAGATAAGACTGCAAGAATCTCTGCAAAAACAGG
Organism: uncultured Jutongia sp.; assembly: GCA_964511525.1. Lineage (GTDB taxonomy): Bacteria > Bacillota > Clostridia > Lachnospirales > Lachnospiraceae > Jutongia. The sequence continues at coordinate 5,566 of CAZEFX010000103.1, read as the reverse complement.
GGAAGGCGTAGAAGAAATGCTTCAGATGCTTTCTGAGGTTCTAAAGGAGAATAAAGTATTATTGGAAAAAGTATTTTCCTACAATGAGGCAGCTCAGATTAATACAATCCGTAAAGTGGGACAGGTTCTGGAAGAAGAGTACCAGAATGAAGGTATCTTTGTAAAAGCCTATCTTCCAAAGGAATATGAATATCTCTTTGGAAAGAAGGAAAAGGCAAAAGAGCCTTGGGAGTGATGCTTTGATTAAGAGTATTCTTGTCATAAGCAGCTAAGCAAAGGACGATTTTTTGAAAACAAGAGAATGGAAGGATGAGTAAGTATGAATCTCATTGTTGCAGTAGATACAAACTGGGGGATCGGAAATAAAGGAGATTTATTAGTCAGCATTCCCAGAGATAAAAAATATTTTCAGGAAATGACTATGGGTGGTGTGGTAGTTGGAGGAAGAAAAACCATGGAGGGTCTACCGGGAGGAACCACCCTAAAGGGGAGAACTAATATTATTTTGACCCATAAGAAGGATTATAAGTATTCGGATGCTATCATTGTCCACAGTATGGAAGAGGCTTTGGAAGAGTTAAAGAAGTATGACCAGGAGCAGATTTATATTATTGGTGGAGAGCAGATATACCGTCAGTTCCTGCCATATTGTAATCGGGCTTATGTCACAAAGATTGATTATCGATATGAAGCAGATACCTTCTTTCCGAATCTGGATGAGGATGAGGAGTGGGTTATGACTCATGATTCGGAAGAGCAGACCTATTATGATTTGGAGTATTATTTCACCCAGTATCAGCGGAAGAAATCGGGAAATTAAAATAAATATATTAATTATAAAAACTGTTACTTTAGAAAAGGAACCCTTTGTTAATTTTCCTTGCCTTTGACCGATATTCTTAAAAGAAGAATAAGGGAAAGGCAAGGGGTATTGATTATGCACATAAATGAGAAGACAGGGGGACATAATTTCTATGGAGTGGACACGAATGCTGGAAATAAGAGAGGGACAGTAACGCTGTCGGCTCGGGCTTTACTAAAGAAAGAACTAGAAGCATTGTATGACCCAACGGAAGCTATGACCAAAGAGGAACATCAGGCGTATCAGAAGAAGCTATTGGCAAAAATAAATGCTGGAAAACGACTGTCAGTGAAGGAGATGAACTATCTACGAATTCATGCGCCAGAACTTTACCGGATGGCTCGCCAGATTGAACAAAAGAGAATGAAATTAGAACAGCAGTTAAAAAACTGCAAATCTAAGGAAGAAGCTAGCGAGATATTTTGTCAGGCTATGGAAGGGATTTCTGATGGATGTCCGTACAAAGAAGCCTTGATTAAGAACTATCAAAATGTTTATGATGAGTTTAGAAAATCTAAGGAATATGCCCGATTACCAGAGACGAAAAAAGAAGCAGAGGCACAGAAGCTTCATGGAAAGAAGAAAAAGATGTTTCTAGAAGGGAAGGTATTCACAGAGGTAGACAAATGGTTTACTATGCAGGAGGCAGAGCTGGTGGTAATGAGGGAGGAAAATCATTTTAATCATGTGATTCAGTGGTTGGAACCCTTTGCTATAGCAGAGTAATTCATGGCTTGTAAAAGACTAATTAAAAAATTATGTACATTAAAACAGGAGGTAAGTCATATGACTTGCCTCCTGTGTCATTTTACGAATAATAATTAGCCCATTACAACAGTTACGTTGTACTCTGTCTTGCCCTTTTCATAAGGTACTACAGTTGTTCCGGTTAATTCCTTGCCGTCTACGATGAGCTTGGTTACACCCTTCTCCACCTTGTTGTCATTCTGTACAGTAATGTTGTAAACACCCTCACGGTATTTTCTGGTCATAGTGAAACCAGTTCCCATTTCTGTAGGAACACAAGGATCGATGCTAAGACCCTTTAAGGTAGGAACTACACCAAGAATGTACTGGGAAACATTTACAAATGTCCATGCAGCAGTACCGGTGAGCCAGCTGTTCTTAGCCTGTCCAAAGAAGTGAGCATCCTTACCAGCAATCATCTGGGAATATACATAAGGCTCTGTACAGTGAATCTCACTGATATCCTCAATGTATGCAGGACAAGTTCTGCGGTAAATTTCAAATGCGCGGTTTCCACGTCCAAGTAAGGTTTCTGCACAAGATACCCAAGGGTTGTTGTGGCAGAAGATACCGGCATTCTCTTTATATCCAGGTGGGTAAGAAGAAATCTCACCAAGTTCTACATGATATTTGGTATAAGCAGGCTGTAATAATACGATACCATACTTAGAATCCAGTCTTTCCTTAACAGAATCCAGAGCCTGTGCAGCCTGTCCACCTTCTACACCGATACCGGCTAATACACAGAAGCCCTGTGGCTCAATGTAAATCTGACCTTCTTCGCATTCCTTAGAACCAACTTTATTTCCGTATGCATCATAGGCACGAACGAACCATTCGCCATCCCAGCCGTCTTTTAATACAGCATCTGTCATAGCAGAAACTTCGCTGCGGGCACGGTCTGCCTCAGCCTGATCACCAGTGAACTCACAAAGATCAGCGTATTCAGCACCATACTTAACAAACATACCTGCAATAAATACAGACTCTGCAACTGGACCTTCACTAGGTCCGAAGGTCTGGAAGGACTCACCAGGCTGCTCAGAGAAGCAGTTTAAGTTCAGACAGTCATTCCAGTCAGCACGTCCAATTAATGGAAGGTTGTGTGGTCCTTTGTGGTTTACAATATAGTCGAAAGAGCGTTTCAGATGCTCCATTAAAGGAACTGCTGTGCTCTCGTCATTATCGAATGGAACCATTTCAGTCAGAATGGTAGTGTCACCTGTCTCGCGGATGTAAGCAGATACACAGGCAATAAGCCACAGTGGATCATCATTAAATCCGGAACCGATGTCCGCATTACCCTTCTTGGTTAATGGCTGATATTGATGATATGCGCTACCATCAGGGAACTGGGTAGAAGCAATATCAATAATTCTTTCTCTTGCACGCTCTGGAATCAGATGTACGAAACCAAGTAAGTCCTGACAAGAATCACGGAATCCCATACCACGGCCAATACCAGACTCGTAGTAAGAAGCGGAACGAGACATATTGAAAGTAACCATACACTGGTACTGGTTCCAGATATTTACCATACGGTCTAACTTCTCTTCGTCAGACTTTACTGTAAACTTGGAGAGTAAGTTCTCCCAGTTTGCCTTTAATTCAGCAAGAGCAGCGTCAACCTGCTCATCTGTCTGATATTTTGCTAAAAGCTCATTCGCAGGCTTTTTATTAATTACATTAGGAGCAACAAACTTCTCCTCTACTGGGTTCTCACAGTAACCAAGTACGAAGATAAAGCTCTTGGTCTCACCTGGTTCTAATGTAACATTAATCTGATGGGAACCGATTGGATACCATCCACTTGTTACAGAGTTGTGTGATTTTCCTTCTTCTACTACCTGAGGATCATTTACTCCACGGTAAGCACCAAGGAATTCATCACGGCTGGTATCAAATCCATCTACAGGAGCGTTTACAGAATAAACTGCGTAGTGATTACGACGCTCGCGGTACTCTGTCTTGTGATAGATAGTAGAGTCAATAACCTCCACTTCACCAGTATTTAAGTTACGCTGGTAGTTGGTCATATCATCCATAGCGTTCCAGAGACAGAACTCAATGTAAGAGAAGAGAGTAAAAGATTTCTTCTCGGAAGACTTATTTGTTAATTTAATCTGATTGATTTCACAGGTGTCATTCACTGGAACGAATGCCAGTACAGAAGCCTCTAAATCATTCTTAGTAGAAGTGAAGCGGCTGTAACCCATACCGTGACGGCACTCATAAGAATCTAAATCAGCCTTTACTGGCTGCCAGCCAGGATTCCATACCGTATCGTTTTCCTTTATGTAATAATAACGTCCACCTTCATCGCTAGGAACATTATTGTAACGATAACGTGTCAGACGAAGCAGCTTCGCATCTTTATAAAAGCTGTATCCTCCGCAGGTATTTGAAATCAGGGAAAAGAAACTTGTACTTCCCAGATAGTTGATCCATGGAAGAGGTGTCTTAGGGGTTGTAATGACATATTCTCTGTTTGGATCATCAAAAAAACCAAATTTCATAATAGCCTCCATTCTGCCGTATCACGGCCATATCTAAATATAGTGATTGATCCGAATTGTGATAAGAAAGCCTCTTTCCTATCAAAATCACGATTCAAGTAGATAAAGTATATCGTAAATTTAAGGGAAAAGCAAGCAAATCAGAAGATTTACTTAAAGATTTTCGCAAAACATTTTAAAGGGTTTTTGACATAGTCGCCAAAAAAGATGAATAGGCTGAATGAGAAAGAAAAATATGGAGGCAGGTTTTGTGGAAAAAAGCAGGAAGGGAAAGCTTCTATTAGGACTTGCTCTTATTGGGGCATTGCTGGCAGGAGAATTCTATCATATAAAGAATTATACAAGGAATCAGAACCAGCGAGAAGAAATAATGACTTCTGTAACAGGAAAGGGGACGCAGAAACAAAAGGTGGTGTATCTGACCTTTGATGATGGTCCCAGTGTTTTGACAGAAGAGTATCTGAATGTATTGAAAAAGCATGAAGTGAAAGCTACCTTTTTTTTGATTGGCCAACAGATTCAAGGGGATATGAAAAGGGTAGTGGAACGGGAAATACAGGAGGGGCATGAAATTGGTGTACATACCTACAGCCATAAATCAGGAGAAATTTATCAGTCAGCAGACAGCTATTATCAGGATGTGAAGCAGGTGCAAAATCTGTTGTCTAAGGAATTTCGCTATCAAGCCTCTGTATGGAGATTTCCATGGGGGAGTGCTAATTGTTATATTGGCGGATTTAAAAATGACATTGTAGGGCGTTTACAGAAGGAAAATATGGATTATGTGGATTGGAATGTTAGTGCAGAGGATTCTGTAGGGACGCCAAGTACGGCTACCATAATAGAAAATATTAAAAAAGATTGTTTTCGGGTAGAAGAACCTGTTATTTTAATGCATGATTCCAATTGCAACCAAATGACATTGGAGGCTCTGGAGGAAGTGATTGTTATGCTGAAAGAAGAAGGGTATGAATTTGCCACGATTTCAGAGCGAAAAGAAAAATGTCAATTTGGGGGGAGGTAGCTGTTAGCGGATAAATTCCTTTAGCATGTGATAGACACCGTCTGCCTGTTCTGGAGTGAGTTTTTTGCATAATGCAGCAATATCCGAAGTGTCATTTGGATTTTTGACATCCAAATCGAAGAATTCGCAGGGGGAGACAGAAAGAAAATTGCAGATTTCAAAAAACTCCGAAAGGGAGGGCATAAATTTCTGGGTTTCAATCTGATTAATATAGTTTTTATTATGCCCCAAATAATGGCTCATGGCACGGGCGCTGATGTTTTTTGCTTCTCTTAGCTGGGAAAGCCGAAGAGAAAAGGATTCTGTGTCAAAGTAAGTTAAATTTGTACTCATAAAAAATACCTCTCTTTTGTTTTTTTACTATATTAACAAGTTCATTTGAAAAACATGCCATGTACAAATAGGAGGACTCTAGTA
>CAZEFX010000102.1:0-9683 GCA_964511525.1 uncultured Jutongia sp. | reverse complement strand
ATGTATACCTATGTTTATTATTTCAAGTATATTTTGGTGGAATGTATTTCATGAACCCGTACATTATGGGGATTTAATCAGCCGCTATTCAGATAGTGTATGGGAATCGCCAGAAACAGGGATAACGGTTAAATTTCACGATAATGAAATTAATGTATATTTAATGTATCAAAACAAGGAAACGAAGATGGCTCTGGGAGAGATGGGATCCTCAGAATGTTTTGGTGTAGTGTACAATGTATATGATGAAGAAACAAAAGAGGGAGAGTCAATCCCTGTCATCTCCCGATTTGATATTAAAATGTCTAAAGAAAAGATGATATGGAAGAATATATTATATGGAGAAGAAACCATATATAATGATTATGATAAGATTACATTTGTTAGAGTGGAATAGGGTATAGAAAGTTGCATAAATAGATACTAATTCTGAAATAGATTCTTTTATGGAAGTTCTGTAAAAAGTTCTTTGAGTAGTTGCTTGTCTTTTAATTATGCTATTTGTATAATGAAGCAAGATAGTAAGCAAGATAATAAGTAAGATGAAGGAGGCGATTGCGTGGGGGAATACATGCCACCATTTCAGATAACGAATGAAATACTGTCCTATGTGGCTTCCGTTTCTGAAAAAATCGGCAGGATGTCAGTAGTCAGTAATTTAGAGTCTAAGCCATATCTTAGAAGAAATAACAGAATCCAGTCTATCCATTCGTCTTTGAAGATTGAAGCAAATTCTCTTTCACTTGGTCAGGTGAGAGATGTGATTAACGGTAAGCTGGTACTGGGAGAACAAAAGGAAATACAAGAAGTAAAGAATGCCTATGCTGCTTATGAAAAGATGGATGACATTGATCCATATAGTATTAAGTCATTAAAAGAGTTTCATGGAATTATAACGAAGTATGTGGTTGAAGAATCTGGAGATTTCAGACGAGGAGAGGAAGGTGTATTCAATGGGGATGAATGCATTTTTATGTGTCCTCCAGCAAGGTTTGTACAAGAGCAAATGGAGGCACTTTTTCAGTGGATGAAGAAAGCTAAAAAAAATGTGCATCCCCTTATATTGAGTAGCGTGTTCCACTATGAATTTGTATTTATACATCCGTTTGCTGATGGCAATGGAAGAATGGCAAGATTATGGCAAACAGCAATTTTGTCGCAGTGGAAACCCATATTTGCATATATCCCTATAGAGAGTCAGATTGAGAAGTTCCAAGAAGATTATTATGGTGCCATTGCAAAGTGTCATGTACAGGGAGAGTCTACGATATTTATAGAATTTATGCTTTCTCAGATAGATAAAATCTTAGATGAAATTGTAGAACAGATAGCACAAGGTGCTGAATATATGACGAAATATCTCAAGAGAATGCTTGATGTCATGGAATATGATGTTCCATATACAGCTACGGCGATTATGGAATTATTGGGACTTAAATCAAAAGAAACCTTCCGTAAGAATTATATGAATCCGGCGCTAAAGCATAATCTTGTGAAGATGACTATTCCAGACAAGCCTAATAGTAAAAATCAAAGATATATAAAATATTAGTAGTTTTTATTTTGTAATTTTTTTCACGCTAGGGAGGTTTAGAAAAAGAAACATGAATACAACAAAAGGAAAGAAAAAATTTATTTATCAATTTATAATAGTTCTATTGTTAGTTGTTATTGTCTTGTTCGTAATAATTTTTCAAAGAAATCTAGGGGATTTTAATTTAAAAGAAAGTCAAATTGCAAAGATTTCTGTATGGTGTATAGACGGGGAGGTAATTATTGATGAAAAGGAGAAAGTTAAAGAGATAATTAGTGATATAGATGACATTGTGATGATAAAAGGGGATGATTCACTAGGTGAAAATATAGGTGGGGATACACCAGATGCAATGTTATCTTTTTATGATGAAAACGAGGAGGAAATTCATTGGATACATTTATATGGAAATCAAATATTGTTTGATGATAAATATTACAAAATAATTGGAGATGAGGATAGGTATTATAATAATATAGTAACAATGTGTGAGAAATATGGAATGGTATATTAAATTTAATTTCGGTGACATGTCAAGATTTTAAACCATTCAAAAGCCATAAACCCACCAAAACGGAGGAAATAAATATGAGCAATTCAAAGGAATCATCCAGTTTCATTTTACATTCCGAATACCAACCCACCGGTGACCAGCCGGAAGCCATCGAAGCATTAGTAAAAGGCTTTGAGGAGGGCAACCAGTTCCAGACCTTACTAGGGGTTACGGGTTCTGGTAAGACCTTTACTATGGCAAATGTCATTGCCAAATTAAATAAACCAACCATCGTCATTGCCCACAATAAGACTCTGGCAGCACAGTTATATGGTGAGTTTAAAGAATTCTTCCCAGAGAATGCGGTGGAATATTTTGTATCCTATTATGATTATTATCAGCCAGAAGCGTATGTACCTTCTTCGGATACTTATATAGAGAAGGATTCGTCTATTAATGATGAGATAGATAAACTGCGGCATTCCGCTACAGCAGCCTTGGCGGAGCGAAAGGATGTTATCATCGTTGCCAGTGTTTCCTGCATCTACGGCTTGGGCAGTCCCATTGATTACCAGAATATGACGGTATCCTTGCGCCCTGGTATGATGAAGGACAGGGACGAGGTCATTCACCGGCTTATTGACATTCAGTACACCAGAAATGATATGGATTTTCAGCGTGGTACCTTCCGTGTGCGGGGAGATGTGGTGGAGATTTTCCCGATTTCTGAGTCAGAAAAGGCGATTCGAGTGGAATTTTTTGGGGATGAAGTAGACCGGATTACAGAAATTGATATTTTAACCGGAGAGGTACTGTCAGAGCTTGAGCATATGGTTGTTTTCCCTGCTTCCCATTATGTAGTGGACAGAGATTCTATGGAAAGAGCTATCCGGGATATTGAAAGAGAATTAGAAGACCGGGTTCGTGTGTTTAAATCTCAGGACAAGCTATTAGAAGCACAGCGCATTGAGGAGCGAACCAATTTCGATATAGAAATGCTGCGGGAAACCGGTTTTTGTTCTGGTATTGAAAATTATTCCAGACATTTAACTGGGTTAAAAGAGGGAGAGCCGCCACATACATTATTGGACTATTTTCCAGAGGATTATTTGATTATGGTGGACGAGTCCCACATTACGATTCCACAGATTCGTGGTATGTTTGCAGGAGACCGTTCTCGTAAGACTACCTTGGTAGATTATGGGTTCCGTTTACCTTCTGCATTAGATAACCGTCCATTAAACTTTGAAGAGTTTGAAGGTCATATTAACCAGATGATGTTTGTTTCTGCCACCCCAAATGTGTATGAGAAGGAGCATGAACTGGCAAGGGTGGAGCAGATTATCCGCCCTACCGGATTGTTAGATCCGGAAGTGACAGTAAAGCCGGTAGAAGGACAGATTGACGATTTGCTAGGAGAGGTAAATAAAACCATTAAGGCTGGTCATAAGGTTATGGTTAATACCTTAACCAAACGTATGGCAGAGGATTTGACCGATTATCTTCGTGAGGCGGGGATTCGAGTAAAATATCTGCATTCGGACATTGACACCCTAGAGCGCTCCGAAATTATTCGGGATATGCGTCTGGACGTGTTTGATGTACTGGTAGGTATCAACCTTCTTCGTGAGGGATTAGATATTCCGGAGATTGGTCTGGTGGCTATATTGGATGCGGATAAAGAAGGTTTTCTTCGTTCCGAGATTGCTTTGGTGCAGATTATTGGACGTGCCGCAAGAAATGCAGAGGGCAGAGTTATTATGTATGCAGATGTTATGACAGAGTCCATGAGCCGGGCAATTGGAGAAACCAACCGTCGTCGCCAGATTCAGCAAAGCTATAATGAAGCCCACGGAATCACCCCACAGACTATTAAGAAGGCTGTCCGGGATTTGATACGAATATCCAAGAAAGCGGACAGTGTTGGAACAGAGGATGTGGAGAAGGATTTAGAATCTATGAGCCGCAAGGAATTAAATATGCTGGTACAAAGGATTACCAAGAAAATGCATACAGCAGCGGCGGAGCTAAACTTCGAGCTGGCGGCATCCCTGCGTGATGAGATGCTGGAGGTAAAGAAGCACTTGCAGGAACTGGATGATTCTGGGAAATAAAGTCGCAGGATGGCAAGGAAAATAAATGAAGGAAATACAGTTGATGCTAGAAGGGAAAAGGTTTTTTCCGGAGGTTAAGAGAAGGTTATACTAGAAAGGGAACAGATATGAAGATTGGTGTAGATTACTATCCTGAGCATTGGGATGAAAGCTTATGGGAGCAGGACGCAGACCGAATGAAAGAAATCGGTGTTGGTATCGTACGAATGGCAGAGTTTGCATGGAGCCGTTTGGAGCCGGAAGAAGGAAAATATGACTTTGCATGGTTGGATAAGGCAGTATCCCTTTTTGTGGATAGAGGGATAGAAGTGTTTTTATGCACTCCTACCAGCACTCCACCATTATGGCTTTTTGAAAAGTATCCGGAAGTGATTCAGGTGGACAAAAGTGGACAGAGGATTGCTATCGGAATCCGTGGTCATCGTTGTATGAATAGTCCGGTTTATCGGGAGCTTTCTGAAAAAATTATTCGGAAAATGGTGTCTCATTATAAGGACAATCCTATGGTGATTGGTTATCAGATTGATAATGAATTAGAAGCCAATCATTGTCGTTGTACTGTGTGTCAGGATAAATTCCGTCAATGGATGCAAAAGAAATATGAGACAGTTTCAGAAATAAATAAATCCTATGGAAATTCTGTCTGGAGTGGAGAGTATTCTTCTTTTTCTCAGGTGAAACCACCAATGGGAGAGTTTATTATGTGGCAGAATCCTTCTCTGACTCTGGATTTTAACCGTTATGCGTCGGAGAGTACAGTAGATTATGTAGAGTTTCAACGGGAATTGATTCATAGTATCGCCCCAGATACCTTAATCACTACCAATAACTGGCTTTGTGAAAATATGCCGGATTTTTATGATATGTTTGAAAATTTGGATTTTGTTTCCTATGACAATTATCCAGCCACAAAGCTGCCAGAAGATTCACAAACTCTGTATTCTCATGCCTTTCATTTAGATTTGATGAGAGGAATCAAGCAGAAGAATTTCTGGATTATGGAGCAGCTCAGTGGTATGGTGGGAAGCTGGATGCCTATGTCTCCAACCATTCGCCCAGGGATGCTGAAAGGATATTCCTTGCAGGCTATCGCCCACGGTGCAGATGCAGTAGTACATTTTCGCTGGCGAACCGGAGTATCAGGCGCAGAAATGTACTGGCATGGAATTCTTGACCACCATAATCAGCCGGGACGTAGATACGAAGAATTTGCCCAGTTATGCGAAACAGTAAACGGACTGTCCGAAATCAAGGACTCTGTGATTAAAAATAAAGTAGCTTTATTATATGGTTCTGATCAGGAATATGGATTCAAGCTTCAGCATCAGGCAGAAGGCATGTATTATTTGGAGCAATTGAAATCTTTGCATGATGGATTTACCAGTATTGGTGTGGGAGTGGATATTATTGATGAAAATGCTGATTTTTCTGAATACGACGTAGTGCTGGCTCCAACGATTATGATTTCCAAGGAAAATGTAGTAAAAAATCTATACGATTTTACGGACAGAGGGGGAAGTCTGGTGTTAACCAACCGGTCCGGTGTAAAGGATGAACATAATAAGTGTATCATGTCTCCATTACCAACGGTATTTTCCGAATTAGTAGGTGCTTATGCCAAGGAATATGATGTAATTGGTAGTCAGAAGCAGCTATTACAGTTACAAGATAAAGAATGGAAACAGCAGTGGGAAGGGATTTGCAGTCAGCCGGATTTTGCCTCACAGGGAAAAGAAGTGCTCTGTACTCAGTGGTGTGACCTGTTGGAGACCACTACTGCTAAGACGATTGCTTCTTATGGAGACCAGTTCTACGCTGGAACCACCGCCGTTACCGAAAATACATACGGAAAGGGAAAGGCTTATTATCTGGGAACGGTATTGGAAAGAGAAATGTACATCACTCTGGCAAAAATCATTGCAGCAGAGAAAAAACTAACGTATATTGATAATCTTCCATTAGGAGTGGAGCTGACTACAAGACAGAGCCCAGAGAAAAAATGGCATTTTCTGTTTAATAATACAGAGAAGGAGCAGAATTTTCAGCCATGTATTCTAGGAGCAGAATTTGAAATATCCGAAGAGCTTTGTAATCTGAAACCATTTGAAATGAAAATATGGGAAGGGTAAAAGGGTTGCTAAAGTTATAAGAACAGGGGGTGTTATTTTGAAGAAACAGATATTCTTTATGGTTGTATTGCTTTTACTTACATTAACTTCCTGCAAAAATTCACCAGAAGCGGTAGAAGTTCCAGAGAATGAAATCTTAGTCATAAGCAGAAATCTGAATTATGCCTGGGGCTATCAGGATATGGGATTTTTTATTACCTCCAATGGAAATGTATATTCCTTTAATTTTTCTCAAGATATGCATGGAAAATCCTCACATAATCCGGATAAAGCATTTATGCAAAAGCTTAATCTGGTAATGGAATATACAGAGCCCTTTGTAGTGGTAGATATGGAATATATCCAAAAATTATATTCCTATATTTTAAAGCTGGACGTGAATGATACCTTCGAGTTAAAAAACGTCGCTTGTGATGCTGGTTCAAGTACCTTACAATTTAATAATGTGTCAGAAAATAAGCTTATATTATGTCGGGAATCCGGAGATAATCAAGGAGAATTAAAAAGTCGTGCTGTCAAGAATCTTCTATACTATTTTGATAACACAGTAATGCCGGTGGTTTCAGATGCCACAAGTACGAAGAGCACATATACGCCAAATTTTTTATATACTGATGAAGATGTTTACTTCTATAATATTAATTGTGGATATACTGGCAAAGAAGGAACATATTTTATTAAAGGAAAAAAGGATGTACAAGAAATAAAAGAGACCATAGGGATTGATTTAACTGATTTTAAGTGGAGCGGTGAGTTTCCAAGTGATAGTTATGTCTATTTTATGGAGATTGTGGATGTTTCCAATACGGGCTATGATTTGAAATCCAATGGAGTTATAGTGAAAGATGGTGAAATTTCATTTTTGCGGGATCCTAATAGCAAAGTTCCAGAAGAGGGGAAGGAATATGGTCAAGCAATGAATGGTTTTTGCTTTGTGGCAGAAGTGCCGAAGTGTGCCTTACAAACCGCGGATAATTAGAAATACAAGCTTCAGACATAGAAAATCAAATTAATCTTCCATGTCTGAGGTTTAAAATAATAGGATTGCACAATGGGAAAATCCATATTATAATGAAAAAAAGTGAGAGTGTAAAAGTTATAGGAGGTGATAGTATGGCAATTACAGCGATTTCAGGAGAAAGAGTAGTTCAAAACATTTATCCCTATCACAATACCCATTACAACGAGGTTGCTTCTGTTCCTGTGGAACCAGTAAAAAGAACCACAGAAGTAGCAGGGCTTTCTTCGGAAGAAGAGCAGGTACAGTTAGGTGTAACCTATGAACCTTTCAAGGGACAGATTTCCCAGATTGAGGAAAACGCAGTAGTAAATCAGACCAGGCAGCTGAAGGAGGCTTTCCAACAGGGAGAGGATTTATATTATGACCAGTCCAATCCGTATGAGATGGCAAGAATGTCTGTAGAAGGCATGCTGCTGACAGGGATGAACATTGATTTTATGGCATAATGGAATTTACATAGTGGCACACGATTTTCGTCGGTGTGCCACTTTTTATGAAAATAAAAGTGTATGGAAATATAGTGTAAGCCAACAAGAATTGAAAAATGATGGAAAAATCAAGAGGCTTTTTAAGGAATAGGATTTAGGAGGAATCAAAGAGTGAAGACATGGCAAAGAATTATATTTTCAATGGTTAGTGTCCTATTTGGTTTTGTGTCACTGGATTACTTATATATGGCATTTGGACTACTGACGAACCAACGGGAAAGCATTAATTACAATGGACCGCAGCAGGAGGTATTTGTACGACTAATGGGAGCAGTGCTGTTCTTAATTTGGTTTATTATACTTGCGGCATATGCTATTTATCTTCGTCACATATCTCAGAAAATTGATTTGGTTGAAGAGGATGTCAAAACTGGTCAGCAGAAAGTGAAACGCAAGTGGTTTGATATTATTTTTCAATATGCGTTGATTTTCACAGGTGCTATAATCCGTTGGGGATATTTGAATATTTTCTATTTTCCAAACCAATGATTAAAAGTTATATTTTTTTTGACATATTATTAGAAAAATCAAAGAAAAACGAATTGTATAGGAGAAAAAATTGTGTTATAATTTACGAAAACATTTGCGAAAATGTTTACGCTAAAAAGAAGGGGTGAGTCCGATGGCGTCAATTAAGGATATAGCTAAGATGTGTGGGGTGTCGGTTGCTACTGTCAGTAAGGCTTTGAATGACAAAGAAGACATTGGGGAAGAGACCAAAAAGCATATTAAAGAGGTTGCGAAAAAGATGGGCTATTTTCCACAATATTATGCTAGAGCTATTAGAATGAATAAAAGCTTTAACATAGGGGTGCTTTTTGTAGACAGAGCTATGAGCGGTCTGACCCATGATTATTTTTCAAATATTTTGAATAGCTTTAAGGTGACAGCCGAAAGCAAGGGATATGATATTACCTTTATTAATAGTACAAAAAACCTTCCGAAAGGAAAATCCTATTTAGAACATTGTCGTTATCGTGGACTGGATGGGGTGGTGATTGCCTGTATCGACTTTGATTATCCAGAAGTAATTGAATTGGTAGAAAGTGATATCCCATTAGTTTCTGTGGACTATAAATTTAAAAATAGAGTGGCTGTGGTTTCTAATAATAATGTAGGTATGCGGGAGCTGGTAGAGTATATTATTTCCAAAGGACATGAGAAAATTGCTTATATTACAGGGGAAAGTACATCAGCCGTAACAAAAAGCCGTGTAGAAAGCTATAAAAAGACCTTAAAGGCACATGACATTCCTTTACAGGAGGAGTACCTGATTCCTTGTGAATATCGTAACCTTCAGAAAGCAAGTGAATATACAAAACAGCTTTTGGAAATGGACAATCCTCCAACCTGTATTATTTATTCAGATGACTATTCTGCCGTAGGAGGCATTAATCAGATTAAGTCCATGGGACTTCGGATTCCAGAGGATATTTCTGTGGCAGGCTATGATGATATTTTTATTGCCGGTCAGCTGGAGCCAAGGCTTACCACGGTTCGTCAGGATACAGAAATGATTGGCAAGAAAGCAGCAGAGAAGCTGATAGCGTTAATCGAAAATCAAAAGAGTGTATCTACCCGGCCGGTAGTAGTGAATTCTTGTTTGGAAAAGGGAGAGTCCATACAGGATATTCGGAAATAAAATTCATTTTAATAAGGATACAGAAAATGTCTTAGTTCTTTAAAGAAGAAACTAAGACATTTTTTTATGAAAAAAATAGTCGAATTCTGCATTTTCTAGTCGAATTCTGCAAGTGACCTTGTAACACTACGAGCTTTTTTATAATCTATGCAAAGCTATGTATATCTAAAATAAATATATTAGTGATCAGATGGGAGGAGAAAAAAGATGAGATTAAGAAAAAAAGTACTATCCGTAGTATTAGCAGTGGCAATGGTAGTAA
>CAZEFX010000101.1:0-9739 GCA_964511525.1 uncultured Jutongia sp. | reverse complement strand
GAGTAATGTAATCTTACATCAGTTTGAAGGTTTACACAAACTCTGGGATACTCCCTTTAAATAGGAACGGTCTCGTGCCCGTTCCTATTTTTCTATTAATTTTCTATTAATCTAGATGAGTGCAACTTTAATTTTGTCTGCCAAAACCTTTATTTTTTCAAGAGGGAGTCCCGTATCTTCCGCTATTTCTTCCTCTGTCATTTTATTTCGCTTTAACATTTTAACAGCTAATTCCTTTTTTGCAGCTTCCTCTCCTTCCTTTCGTCCTTCTTTTCGTCCTTCTTTTCGTCCTTCCAGCAGACCTTCTTGTATCCCTTTCTTAAGGCCTTCCTCTCTTCCTTCTCTCTCCCATTTTTCCTTTATTTCATCTGCTAATGTTCCCATAATCTTCTTCCCCTCCTTACTGTGTTTTAAATACCGTACCCTTTCCGCCAACTCTTTATAATACATCTGATCAGGATTGCTACAATTAAAATCATGTATCAACAAACCTAATGGCGAATCGTCCCGATAAGAACCATTCACATATATAACATGCAAATCATCTTTAACAATATGTTCTGTTCCTTGTATCATCCGGTCTATGTAATAAATTATTTTTCCTTTCTTAAAATAATCTTTTTCTGTGATAAAGATGACAAAGGTCTCAGGCAATTCTGCCCATTCATCTCCTTCTAATAGTTCATTTGCATCCATAATTCCACTGTTAAATCTGGCTCTTTTCGGATCCGCCCCATAGTTTCTTCGCTGTACTTCTAAATCATATTTCCTACAATGTTCGTCTTCTGCGTAGACATCCATACAAATAGACCGCCCCTGAAGATTTTTTATTTCATACTGTGTTTGTACTTTTCTAATTTTTAAATCATCTTGATTCATAATAATGCGCAAAACCAATTCTGTACATTGGATGTTATCTTCAAAAAACTTTCGCGTAAAATCATCATCCATCAAACTGCAATTTTTAATCCACTGCAATTTATCCTGTCGTTTCTCTTCTGAATTTTCTCTATCCTCCATTAAACCCCTCCTGTATAAAATTGTACTACAGGAGTTCCGAAAATCTCCTGCTTTTTTTGAAATATAAAGCATAGATTTTCTTCGAGATATGGTTTTTACCAGAATATAAAAATGATTTGAAAAGATATTTTTAACTAGAAAATATGCTTTGAAATACTATAACATGGCATATTTTTGTTTTCAATATCACTTTAGATTTTCTCCTATATTCCTAAATCAATCTAATAAACTTTGTGATATTTCACAAAAAGTTCCACCTTATAATAGGCATATCTTTCTTTGTGCCTTGAATATAATTACCAAATTTTTACTCTACATTTTTCAATGCTATTCCCAGCGGAATCTTTTTTACCTTCCTAAACTGACCAAATGCGATTACTGCATAGGCTACAATTCCTGTAATAATCATTTTGATATATGCAGAAAATGGTACATAATAAGGCATCCAGCCGGAATATTCAGAAAACATAACAACAAAAACCTGTTCCATAAGTAAATTAACTAGTGGAATGGTTAAAATCAATGATGCGATTACCACAATACTGGTAGTGACCACATACAAACTGCTAATTTCTGCTTCGCTATATCCAAGTATTTTTGTCATAGAAATAGACTGCGTATTTTTTTCTATTATAATTCTAGACAACAGATAGATAATCAGCATAAACATAATAACGCCAAAAATAGCAAATGCATCCATCATGCCTCCCATAGAAAGCTTTAACTGACGGGATATTTTAGTAAAATCATCTTCTGTAATCTGTGTCGCGATATACTCTTCCTGGATATCCTCAATTTCCTCGTTAGAGAAATATCCATTAAAGAAATCTTCCTCCATATCAAAAGTAGTATTAAGATAATCCCGGTCCATAAAAATAGCAATTCCTGCCGGATAATAATAAATCCCCTCTACTTTAAATTCATATTCCTTGTCTTCATACTCTTCCTTTACGCTGAATTCATCCCCTTCTTCGATTCGGAACTTTTCTGCAAAGGCGTTAGAAATATACACCCCATCCTCCCCAAGCTCCAAATCTACATACTGACTATCTGGCTCTATACCAAATACAGACACGTCCTCACTTCTAAGTCTTCCCTCTATAGTTTTCAAACTGTATGCAGTATATTTTTCTGCATCCTCAGTTTCCGTTTCCATAGGCGCTTTTAACACATACTGATATTTGCTAATCATATTAGAGGTAATACTTTCCTGATACTTTTCCAGCAATGGAGGAAATGCCATACCAAAAAGCAAGATTACATTTGCCAGAAAAATACCTATAATAATCATAATATAATTGGATTTATTTTGGAAAATAATCCGCAGCCGGAACCGTCTCATAATCGGTATTTTTGTATTCAAACGCAAGGCTTTTTTCTTTTGTCGTTTACTTAAATCCCTACGGATAAATTTTAATGGAGATAATTTTAATTTCTTTACAAGAATACAAAGGTTAATAATAAGCATTAAAATCACAGGAACTACTGTAGTTTGTACAAATGCCTTGGCATTCCAAATGGTAACATAAGTAGGAAGGCTGTAGCTTGCATAGTACACATCTGCTGCTACTCCCTTAAACCACGTATATCCTAAAACATTTCCAACCACTGCGGAAATCAAAGTTACCAAAATTGGCATCGTAAGATAATGCCGGATTAATTCCCCTCTCGTGTAGCCGGAAGCTCTTAAGGTTCCAATAACTGTAGCTTCTCTTGTGATGGTATTACTTGTGGTAATTGCAAAAATAAATGCAATAATCACAACAACAATATATAGAAAATAGGCCATAAAAATATTATCTCTTCCGATATCATTTCCAGTAAACTGAATGGCCTGATTGGAATACTGGGGAATAAAATTGGTTAATACTGCATTTTCAGAAATAACTTCCATGAAATCTTCTGACATTTCTTTTGCTTCTGAATCATTTTCCGGTTTTGTATCATACTGCCATGAATAACTATAATGAAGATTTGTTTTTCCAAAATCTTCAAATCCCTGTTCACTCATAACACCAACACCGAATTTAACTGCATCAAACATCATATCCGAGGTACTGGAGAATAAAGCACTATAATCAGAAAATGCCACAAAGCCAGACACTTTTAATTCTCTTTTTCCTACGGCAAAACTATCACCGATAGACAACTTGTTATTATTTGCATAGATTCTATCCAAGGCGATTTCATCTTTCTGTACCGGAAGTTCTCCTTCCATAACACAAACCTTATTGATTTCCTCTCTATTTTTGAAGATACGCAATGTGCTGTCAAACTCTTTGGTTTCCTTCTCCAGATAAAAGTTTTCATAAAGTGTAACTTCTTCCTCTTCCAATGTTTCTAACAGACTATCATCTGCTTTCTGTGGTAATTCAAAATTGCCGTCTTCAATATTGTATTTTTCAAAACTTTTGTCATAAGCAGTTTTCATGCTGCCAGATGCCACTAAAAAACCAGAAACTAACGCAATTGTTCCTGCAATAAATATAAATAAAACAAAGTACCTGCCAAAATCACTTTTTAACTCTCTTGGCAAACGCTTGATTAAAGGATTTTTCATTTTCATTTCCTTCCTTTCCATCTATTATGCAATGTCCCTCATGATTTCTCTTCTACAAAAAAATTTTTGTCTAAAATTCTAAAATCTATTTTACCAATCAAGCTCCACCGCTGGAATCTTAGTTTCATTCACATAATTCTTACGTATCATTCCATCATGCAGAGTTACTACCCGGTCTGCCATATGTTTGATTGCATCATTGTGGGTAACCATCACAATGGTATTACCATATTTCTGGTTTACCTCTTCAATAAGCTTTAAGATTTCTTTGGAAGTCTTAAAATCTAAGGCTCCCGTTGGCTCATCACAAAGAAGAATATCTGGATTTTTAATGATAGCACGTCCGATGGCAGTTCTTTGCTGCTGGCCACCAGATAATTGGTTTGGAAGTTTATGACGATGTTCGTAAAGTCCAAGAGTATGTAAAAGCTCATCCACCTCTAAAGGATTATCACTTAAATATGCACCTACTTCGATGTTTTCTTTGATATTCAGATTTGGAATCAGATTATACATCTGAAAGATGTATCCAAGATGTTTTCTACGATATTTGGTAAGTGCTTTTTCCTTCATGTCCTCCATCTTCTCTCCATTAATATTGATATGACCACTATCTGCGGAATCAATGCCTCCAATAATATTAAGAAGGGTGGATTTACCAGAACCGGATGGTCCAAGAAGTACACAAAACTCTCC
The DNA here is from genome assembly GCA_964511525.1 of uncultured Jutongia sp. Lineage (GTDB taxonomy): Bacteria > Bacillota > Clostridia > Lachnospirales > Lachnospiraceae > Jutongia. The sequence continues at coordinate 5,463 of CAZEFX010000101.1, read as the reverse complement.
TTTTTCAATACTAATGTCGATGCCCTTAAGCACCTCCACTCTGCTATCTCCCTCACCAAAGTGTTTTTTGATTTCATTGATTTCTAAAAACATTTTTTCACCTTTTCCTTTCATCATTCATTCAAAATCGACTCTAAAAATTTTATAAAACAAAAAAAACCGCATACAGCAATGGATTTGCTATACCCGGATAAAAAAGAAAGACTCCACGTATAGCATCAATTGCAATACATGAGTCTCGTTATTTAAGACAAGCCAGGCCTTAGGCCAGGATGTTGACTTGCCACGCATCTGCGCCACTACTCCCTCACGGAATGTTTTATTGTAGATATACAATAAAGGATGAAATTTAATTTGTCAACTTTTTTATTGAGTATTTTTTTCATTACAATTCTTGCTTATCTTGAACTTAATATTTTCCATTAATTTTATTGCATTGACATATGTCAATTCTTTTGGTATAATTAACCAAATTTAATTGTACGATTGTTGTTTTTTTGTATGTTTTTAACAAAGTAAGGAGGGCTCTATATGGCAAAGAAAAATGGAGCACAATCAGTAGAAGTTATTCCAGGAAGAAGAATTGTTCTTTCCGCAGGAGTAGGAAAAACCAATATCGAGGAACTAAAGTGGCTTACAGAAACCGTATTAGAAGAAGCTGCCCAGTGGAAAGGAACCGGATGGGCTTATATTGCAGATTGCTCTCAAATGAAACCTGTAACTGGTGCCGAAAGTGGCGAATTAGTTACTATGACCAAGAAATTTGTGGATGCAGGATGTAAAGCCTTTGGTTTTGCAGAAGGTATTTCTGTTATGTTAAAAATTCAAGCTCAGAAAAACACCGAACGCTCACAAACTGGTGTAGCAGAAGGACATTTTGCAACTGTAGAAGAAGCACTTGACTGGTTAAAAGAAAGTGTACACATTTAATTTTCAAAATATTTCACAGTGTAAAAAACATCCCCTATAGATAGGGGATGTTTTTTACACTGTGAAATTCTCCATAATCGCACCCCTTCTTACTGCATCCATTTTACCCTACTGCCTTCTTTATCCTTGGTAACCACCAGCCGGTCATCAATGGTATCCTTTAACTCTGTTACATGGGAAATAATGCCAATCATCCTCTTTCCTCCTGCCAGTTCTTTCAGAATCCGAACAGCTGTATTTCTGGAATGTTCATCTAAAGACCCAAAGCCTTCATCAATAAACATCATGTCCAGATGAATGCTACTATTACTGTTCTGAATAGAATCTGCGATACCTAACGCCAAGGACAAGGCTGCCATAAAGGATTCTCCACCAGACAGTGTGCGAATGTCCCGATAACTATCTGTTACCAGAGAATGTACTACAAAGTCCAGTCCTTCGTTACTCTGTCGTCCTGCCTTGCCAATTTCCTTCATCTGCATCTCATACTGCCCTGCCGTCAGCGCAGTAAAACGGCGGTTTGCTGCTACCAAAATCTGCTTGAGATAATAACGCTGTACATAGGTTTCCAAATCCATTTTATTCTGACCCTTTACATTGCCACTGGTAATTTCATACAACCTACGCAAACGCAGACTCACCTTGTAGGTTTCTCCATGATTCTTCTGAATCTCTTCTAATTGCTTTTTTCCTTGTTCCAAAGAACGTAAATATCCTTGAATCTCTTCTCTTTGTTTTTCAAAAACTGTCAGCTGTTCCTGATTGCTTTCCAACTTACTTCGCAGGCCTTCCATATCCGGCTCCGCTTTCCCTTTTACCAGCTTTTCGGCTGCAAGAATGGTTTCCCTGCAGCGAAGTAATACCTGCTGGTACTGCTCCAGCTGCTGTTTTTTCTGTTTATATTCTACTTCCGTATATTCTGCCAGATACTGTTGTAGCTGGTTTCCTTCCAAGTTCCTTTCTTTTAATTCCTTCTTTAGCCTTTCTTCCTTCTCTTCTTTTTCCTCTTGAATTTTTTGGCTTAATTCCTTTTCCTGCTGGATTTGGCTGCTCTTTTTCTGGTAGGTTTCCTGAACTGAATTTCTCTCTTCTTCCAACTTCTCATAAAGCTTCTTTTCCTGAAGATAACCCTGCTTAAGCTCTCCAAAAATCTCGTCAGCCTCTTTCCGGCTCTTATATACCAGCTGCTTTTCCTGTTCTTTTAATACACTGAGAAGAGAGGCTAACTGGGTCTCGTATTGGTTCTTTTGTTGCAGTTTTTCCTGTTGCTTCTGCCGCAACTGTTCCAATTCTCTCTCTAATGCTTTCTGTTTTTCTTTTGCCTCTATCTGTCTGTTTCGTTTTTCCTTTGCCTCTTCATATGCCTGCCAGCAAACTGCACTCTGCTCCTGGATTTTTTCTCTTCCCTCCTGAATGAAATTCTCTGGATCTTCCTCTGTAATCCAAGTTCCAAAAATATCTTCTCCTAACTGCTTCATTTGAAAGGCAAGCTGCTCCGTAGAAAGAGCTTTCTCTTTGGACCTCATAGACTCCTGATGACAGTTTTCTCTTGCTTTTTCCGCTGTCTTTCTAGCCTCAGTTACATCCTCCTGAGTGGAAACTGTCGACTCTTTTAATACAAACGGATTTGGATGATGCACTGACCCACAAACGGGACACTCCTTTCCTTCCTCCAGCTTTTCAGCCAAAATCCCCGCTTGATTATCCAGAAAGCTTTTTTCCATTCGCAAATAAACTTCATTGGCTTTGTCCATTTCCTTTACCGAATTCTCATAATTTTTTTTCTGTTCTTCCAGCTCTATGACGCTTTTTTTCCATTGGAAATAATAGTCTAAAATCCTTTGAACATCTTTCTCTTTTTTCTGGCTCTCCTTCCAGCTCTGCTCTGCCTGCTCTAAAATTACAGCTGCATTTTCGTCCGTTTCTGCCTTACTCTTCCAATCCTGATGTTCTTTTTCCTTCTCTTCTAGTCTCTTCTGTAGCTGCTGGTAGTCCTTTCGACAGACGAGACTTTCCTGCTCCAGTTCACTGTACTTTTTCTGGGACTGCTCTTTTTCTTCTAAAGCCTTTAAGGATTTTTCATACCCTTCCTTCGCTATATGATATTCCTCCATGGACTTTTCCCATTTCGGTTTTTCTTTCTCAGACTTCTCTTGAAGTTCCTTTACCTGTTTTTCCCAAGAAGGTAACTCCTCTATGTGAGTTTTCAATGCACTTTCATTCTCACTGAAACGACTCTGGACATCCTCCAGCATCTGATAGAAAGGGGCTACTTCATAGACCTGTCCCAAAATACGTACAAGTCTTTCTGTCTCTTCCCATTCCTCCTTCTGAGCTAAATACTGTTTTTCTTGCTCTCTTGCTTCTCGCAGCTGACAAAAGGCCTTTTGTAATATTTCTCCCTGAGATACCTCCTGCTCCGTTTCTTTTACAGCTTTTTCCCACTTCCTTTTCTCCGTATCTGCTGCTTTAAACTGCTTTTTCTCCCAGGTTTCCATATTGTGAAGCTGTTCCAGATATTCTTCCAAAAAGCTTAAACTTTCCAGACAGTTATCTCGAATGGATTCGTAAGCCTCCTTCTCTGGATATTCCTCTGGAACTCCCACAAAATGAATTCCCGCTGAGCTTTCCGCCTTCCACTTTGCCAAATCCTTTTGGGTTTTATCCCACCTACTTCGTAATTCTTCCGCAATCTGACGATACAGACCAGTATCAAATAATTTCCGAAAAATCTCTACCTTGGTTTTGGAATCTGCCCGCAAAAGCTCCATAAATTCTCCCTGAGCTATCATTGCCACCTGCATAAACTGATTTTTACTTAAGCCTACAATAGACTCGATTTTATCCTGAATATCTCTTTCCTTATAGGTGCTGCCATCTGGAAGTAATAGCTCCACCTCTCCCTTACTCTCTACCATACTACGGATATTTTCACCACTACGTTTTGCTTTTCGTAAATGCTTTGGAATACGGGTAATTACATAAACCTCGTCCTCCTTCTGGGCATTCCCTGCAAAGGTAAATTTTACCCTCGGTGTGGCAGTAGGTTCTGCAAACTGGCTTTGCAGCATGATTCCTTCCTTTTTATCCCGGATGGAACTGGACTCTCCATACAAAGCAAAAACCATGGCATCAAAAATAGTGGTTTTACCAGAACCGGTATCTCCACTAATTAAAAATAAATTCTGGGATGGCTTGGTAAAATCCACCACCGCCAGTTTTCCATAGGAACCAAAGGCCTCCATTTCTAACTTTAACGGTTTCATTTACAAACCTCCCTTCACTGTATTAATAACATCTTTAATAATTTCCTGCTCCCCCTCTTCCAGGTCTGGACAAAACTGCATAATCAAATCAAATGGAACCGCCTCTTTTAGCTGCTCCCATTCCACATCCTGTTCTGCTGTAGCAATGGTATTTTCATTGTACACTCCTAATAAATGGGGAAAGGCCTCCCACAAACGAATCTGCATATCACTGACATCTAAATCCAGGTTATCCGTAAGGGATACCCAAATATAATCGTCACTCGGCTCTTTTAAAACTTCCTCCAAAGTCCCCTTCACTCTTCTTACCTGACGCAATGGTTCTAAGGGAATGGTTTCAATTTTAGGTGCTGTTGACTTTTCTTCCAGCGTTACCATAAGAATCCCCTTTTCCTGCCCCTCCTCACTAAGGGAATATGCCATAGGAGTTCCACAATAACGTATCGAATCTTTTCCCACTTTCATAGGCTTATGAATATGTCCCAAAGCTACATAATCAAAAGGCTCCAGACAGCCTGTGGTAATGGAATCAATATTTCCCACGGTATAAACTTCATTTTCTGCCCGTTCCACCTGATCCGCCTCTGTCTTTTCCTTTACAAAAAACTGGTGGCTTACCAGCACATTGCGCTGCTGCAAATCATAGTCTTCTCTCTTTAGCAAAACATCCAGTGCTTCCTCATAAGAAGTAACCTCTTCTCCTACAATTTCCCGGACATAAGCTGGCTTCACAAATGGAAGGAGGTAGAAGTTTACCAGACCAAAATCATCCTCCTGGGTAACCTTTTGGATATGGTCTTCTTCCTTCTGAGGAGGCAGACCTACCATGTAAATATTCTTTTCTTTTAAGATTTCACGAAAACAATCAATCCTCTGGGCAGAGTCATGATTTCCACTAATAACCATAATAGGCATTTGAGCATTGGCATTCCGCAAACCTGTAATAAACTCGTCAAATAATTTTACTGCTTCTGCAGAGGGTACCGATTTATCATAAATATCTCCAGCAATCACCACCACATCCGGTTTTTCTTCTTTGGCGCATTCTACTATCTGCTGAAAGATGTGGCGCTGCTCTTCTCTTAAATCATACTGATATAAACGAATTCCCATATGCAAATCCGACAAATGCATAATCTTCATAAAAACCACATCCTTTCTTACTCTAGTTTGATTCAAATACTCAAACGTCTCATAATATCAATTATGGGGATATGACGCAGAAAATTGTCCCTTGTTTTCCACTTCGTGGACGCCTTGCGGCTTG
>CAZEFX010000100.1:0-9773 GCA_964511525.1 uncultured Jutongia sp. | reverse complement strand
AAATAATTGTTTAAATTATAACATTTTAATATAGGAAAGAAAAGAGAGGCTCACGGATAGAAAATAAAATAGAAACTTGTAGAAATAAGGTTGTGATTTCTGTGATTTTCCGCTATGATAGAAGAATCTTAGCACGTTAGGAAAGGTGGACAAAATAATGAGTCAGTATATTTATGGAGTAGATTTAGGAGGAACCACAGTGAAAATGGGTCTTTTCGATGGAGAAGGCAATATTTTGGATAAGTGGGAAATTGTTACTAGAAAAGAAGATAATGGAGTGAATATTCTTCCAGATATTGCTGCATCTATTGCAGAAAAGAATCAGGAAAAGGGCATTGAAGTAAAAGACATTTTAGGAATTGGCATGGGTGTGCCAGGACCAATTACAGAGGACGGAAGAGTACTGAAATGCGCTAACTTAGGCTGGGGAATTTTCTCTGTAGCTGATGAACTGAGAAAGTTAACCGGAGTAGAAAAGATTAAGGTTGGAAATGATGCCAATGTGGCTGCATTAGGTGAGCAGTGGCGCGGTGGCGGACGTGGATTTGATAGCATCGTTATGATTACATTAGGTACCGGTGTTGGCGGTGGTATCATTCTTAATGGAAAGATTCTTACCGGAAGCAATGGAGCTGCTGGTGAGATTGGTCATTTAACTGTAAATCCAAAGGAAACCCGCACCTGTGGTTGTGGAAAGAAGGGATGCTTGGAGCAATATTCTTCTGCAACAGGTATTACCAGAATGACATTAGAAAATCTGGAAGAAACAGACATGCCTTCAGAGCTTCGTGATTGTGAACAGGTAACGGGGAAGGAAATTTTTCAGGCATATGAAAATGGAGATGAACTTGCAAAGGGTGTTGTAGAGGAATTTGCAGATTATCTTGGACTGGGACTTTCTCATGTAGCCGCAGTAGTGGATCCACAAGCCTTTGTTATTGGTGGTGGTATATCGAAAAATGGACCAGTGGTAACAGAAGTTATTAAAGAAAAATATGAACAGGATGTAATGTTTGCCTTAAAAGGAAAGGAATTCCGTCTTGCAGAGCTTGGAAATGATGCTGGAATGTACGGCGCAGTTCGTATGGTATTAGAGTAGGAAATAAAAAAATAATAAAACTGCAACAACCCCCTTTATTTTGTTTGAAAAGTTTGTTATAATGCTTGTATATAAGGGCTACTAGGTCAATTATTCCCAAATAACGGACAAGAGACAATAGTTCAATAAGCACAGGAGGTGATTGTTGTGTTTGATTTTTTAAAGAAGAAAGAAACTTGGAAGGCTACATTTAAGACATTAGGTTCTGCGTACAGTTATGCAAAGGTCGGTGATACTATTATTTTGCAGGAGCCTACCTCAGAGCTGAATGAGATACAGTTTAATCGTAAGCTGGAAGAAGCCATGTATAAGTTTAAAGTTAAGAAAATTTCAGGACCAGCAGATGTATCCGGATTTTGGCAGGTGGAACTGGTACGTGACTAATTCCCGCCACGTGTATAAGCACAAGGGGGGATTCTATGAAACATGGACAATGGATAAAAGGTTTCATACAAATTAAATCAAGAAAAAACATACAGGAGCCAAGCAGATAGAAAATAATTTGCTTGGCTCGCTTCTTTGAAAGGGCAGGAACGAATCATGGATAGGTGGAAAGTCATTGCAAAAATAGAAACAGATTTTCCAACAAAGTTTGGAATACCAAGGCAAAGCGGTCTGGTAGAAGGATTACGGGGGAGGATTGTATTTGAGCCGGAATATCGGAATCCAGATGCAGTAAGGGGATTAGAAGAATTTTCGCATATTTGGTTACTATGGGGGTTTTCAGAAGCGAAAAGAGAAAAATGGTCACCAACGGTTCGCCCGCCAAGATTAGGGGGGAATACCCGTATGGGAGTATTTGCAACCCGTTCACCATTTCGTCCAAATTCCATTGGGCTTTCCAGTGTCCGGCTGGATTCAGTTCAGATAGAAGATAATATGGGACCAGTATTATATGTTTCAGGGATTGATATGATGAATCAGACACCGATTTATGATATTAAACCATATCTTCCTCAAGCAGACAGCCATCCAGAAGCTGCTGCCGGTTTTTCTGGTGGAGTACAAGGATATCGGTTGCAGGTAATTATACCGGATATTTGGGAAGAACAGATCCCAAAGGTACACAAAGAAGCTTTATTAGAGGTATTAGCTCAGGATCCAAGGCCGTCCTACCAGAATGATTCAGAGAGAGTCTATGGCATGGGCTTTGGAGGAATGGAAATCAAATTCACTGTTCAGCAGGGGGTGCTGACAGTGTGTGGGGTAACAAAAGAAGATTGTGGTTAAGTCCGCAGCAGATAGGAGAAGGAAATGAATCAAGTAAAACGGTGGTTTGCCTTATTTTGTTATGGGAAAGTATCCAGGGGGTTTTATAAGGCAAACAAACAATTATTTCGGGAAGTGAATTGGCATACTACAAAAGTGGTGTGCTTCTTGGGATTTTTGCTTTGCACTTATTTAGGCTTTAGTATGCTGGGGGAGGCAGCACAGCCGGAAAAAGCAGGTGTATTTGCCTTTGCTGCAGTTTTTTCAGCAGGGAGTTATTGCATTTGCAATTATAGAATCAAGAAGGATTCCATTGGAGTCTCCATTTGTTATTGGATAGAGTTCATTGGTTTATATAGCTTGTTTACCTATGTTGAAATTAGTGAATTTCCCCAGCGGCCAGTGATGATGGTATTTTTGTTAGTGACAATTTCTACCATGCTGTATGCAGATATGCCGATTTTAATGTTAATTTTGGCTGCTCTTGCCAATGGAACATTTTTGATTTTGTTATCCATATTTGGTCAGCCAAATATTATGCAGTTACATATTAGCATCCGTAAAGGTGCTGTATTTATGCTGATTCTGCTGGTGCTAATGTATTACATTAGAAATCTGCAATTTATTCATATGCAAGCCAAAATCAAGTATCAGCTGAAAGAGGAAACGGATGAATTGACAGGACTTCTGAAGCAGGATTATGCAGAAAGTATTTGTCGGTTATATTTGGAAGAGAAACCAGAGGAGGAGCGTTGTGTACTTCTTCAGATTCAAATAGATGAATTGGATGCAATAAAAGAAGTATATGGAGAGTCTTTGCAAGAGGATGCGTTGCGTACCATGGGGCAGGTTTTAAAGGGAACCTTTCGGGAAAGAGATATTTTGGCAAGATTGGACAATGACTGTTTTCTGGCTTGTATGAAGGCGGTAGGAAATGAAAAAATTGTTACTAGAAGAGCCAATGAGATTTGTATTCGTTTTCGGCAGCAGATGCATGAGATAGGCATTGATAATGGCTCCTGCAGCATAGGAGTATGCATTAGTAGTTATGAAGTGACGGATTATGAAAAGATGCTTCAAAAAGCATCCCAGGTATTGGAGGAAGTTTCTGATTCCGACGATTATATTGGAATTATTAAAATGGAAAAGATATCCAGAAAAAAAATAGGACAGGGAGGAAATCAGGATGAAGAACTATCGTAAGGCGGTGACTTTTAGTTACGATGATGGAATTTCACAGGACAAAAGGCTGGTAGAGATATTTAATCAGTATGGATTAAAAGCTACCTTTAATCTCAATACAGGAATACAGACAGAAGAAAGCCGGTTTGAAATAGAAGGTGTACCCATTCATCGTATGAATCAGGAAGATATAGGGGATTTGTATCATGGACATGAAATAGCAGTACATGGATTAACACATACAGCACCTGTGAATTGCTCCCAAGAGCAAATGGAAAAGGAATTTGGTCAGGATATAAGAAATATTACTAAATTATATGGACAGGTTCCAGTTGGAATGGCGTATTCTTATGGTGTTTATGATGAAAATGCAATTAAATATTTAAAAAGCAAAGGAATTCGTTATGCTAGAGTTGTGGAAGCAACGGGCAATTTTGAATTGCCAAAGGAGCTTCTTTTGTTGAAGCCTACCTGTCATCATAATGACGAAAAGATTTTTGATTTGATTCAGAAATTTTTAGAGGAAGAACCAAAAGAAGGTGAAGTATGGTTATTTTACATATGGGGACATAGCTATGAATTCGATGTGAACCGAAATTGGGACAGAATCGAAAAAATCTGTCGGCTCCTTAGTGGAAAAGAAGATATTTTCTATGGAACCAACAGACAATGTTTAGAATTATTTGATTGTATTTAAGTTAAGAAGTAATATCATTTATTTATCCTTGTCCCAAAAGTGGAAAGCAAGGACGCTGATGCCAACAATGGCTCCAAGTCCTAATAGGGACACAGCCGTTAAAGTATAACCAGTTATCATTATAGTCACCTCACTTCCGAAAAATCGAATCTATTATATCATAAATATAATAACAGTTTAATACTTGTTATTAAACTGTGTCGGAAAAGAGGAAAATGTTGCATTCTAAAAAAGAAAAAGGAGTATAAAGGAGGAAATTTAACATGAAGGAAATGTTAAAGGTAGAAAATTTAAGGAAAACCTTTCGTTTATCTTCCAAACAGCAGAAGCTGGAAAAGACCAAGGAGAAGGTAAGAGTGGCAGTAGATGATTTATCCTTTGTTGCATATGAAGGAGAAGTTTTTGGGCTGCTGGGTACTAATGGAGCAGGAAAGACTACTACACTGCGTATGCTTGCAACCCTGATTAAACCAGATAGTGGAGATGCCACCGTTGGGGGAAGCAGCATTATATCCCAGCCAGAGGAAGTTCGGAGTAAGGTAGGCTTTCTTACTAGTGAGTTAAAATTGGAAGAATTTTTTACGCCCAATTATTTATTTGCATTCTTTTCAGAATTACATCAGGTGCCAAAGGATGTACAGAAGCAAAGGAAAGAAAAACTGTTTGGAACCTTTGGAATTGATAAATTTGCAGAGGTGAAGGTGGCAGATTTATCTACAGGAATGAAGCAGAAGGTATCTCTTGCCATTTCTTTAGTACATAATCCAGACATTATTATTTTTGATGAGCCTACTAATGGTCTGGATATTTTGACTGCAAAGGTAGTAACAGATTTTTTAGTTCAGTTAAAGGAAGAAGGTCATACTGTAATCGTGTCTTCTCATATTTTCAGCTTAATTGAGAAGGTTTGTGACAGAGTAGGAATTATCATTGATGGACAGATGGTATTGTGCGATTCTTTAGACAATGTAAGAGGAAATCAGAGTCTGGAAGACAGATTCTTTGAAATTTATAAAGATAAGGTGGGTGAAGAAGAATGAATCAGACAATAATTACTATTATGAAAAAGGAACTGGCAAGATTTTTTGGTGATAAGAGAACCTTTATGAGTACAGTGATTTTGCCAGGATTAATGATATTTGTGCTATATACCTTTATGGGAGATGCTCTTCAGTCCCAGATGACGGTAGAGGAAGGCTATGAAAGTACTATTATGTCGGTAGGACTTCCAGACTCTGTAAAAGCTATGGCAGAGCAGGCAGAATTAAAAATTAAGGAAGTTGATGCAAAAGAGACAGAGAAAATAAAGGAACAGATTACAGAGCAGGAAACGGATTTGCTTTTGGTTTTTTCTGAGAATTTTGACCAGAATGTAGCCGGATATGACATATCCTCCGGGGAGGCAGCACCATCCGTGCAGGCATATTATAATGCTGCTTCAACAGAATCTGCTACAGTATATAGTATGGTAACTGAAATGCTGGAAGGATATGAGGGGAGCTTAAGTAATAAGTTTGACATTAATCCGGGAGAAGAAAAGTATAATCTGGCAACAGAGAAGGATACAGCAGGTTCTGTATTTGCATCCATGCTTCCGATGCTGTTATTAATATTCTTATATAGCGGCTGTATTTCTGTTGCACCAGAATCCATTGCAGGAGAAAAAGAAAGAGGAACCATTGCAACCCTGCTGATTACTCCCATACGTAGAGGAGACATTGCTATAGGAAAAATTATGGCACTGTCACTGATTGCGTTGCTTAGTGGAGCCTCCAGTACCCTTGGAACCATTCTTTCTCTGCCGAAAATGATGGGTTCGGAGGAAGGATTGGAAGCCAATGTATATCAGGTAAACGACTATTTGCTGCTGGCATTGGTGATTTTATCCACAGTAATGGTTCTGATTGCAGTGATTTCTATTATTTCCACCTTTGCAAAAAGCATCAAAGAGGCACAGACCTATGTTACGCCATTTATGGTGCTTGTGATGCTAGTGGGAGTTACTGCTATGTTTGGCAATGGTGCCAAGGAAGAGGCTGTGTATTATCTTGTCCCATTGTACAATAGCGTACAAAGTATGATTGGAATTTTTTCTTTTGAAATTGTGCCAATGCATATTGTATTAACTGTGGTTTCAAATCTAGTGGTGACAGGAATTGGAATTTTCGTACTAACGAGAATGTTTCATAGTGAAAAAATTATGTTTACAAAGTAATAGATTTAGAAATAATAACAGATAAATTTCCAGAAAAATAGAAAGGGTGAAAGCATATGAGACTTTTGAAAAAAGGATTTTGGATAAGCGCTCTTGCCACTGCATTACTTGTAACCGGATGCGGAAAGGGTGCAATACAGGAACCACAGGCTACAGAACCATTGGAGGCAGTAGTAACAGCAGAACCTCCTACAGAGGAACCACAGAGTACCCCTGAGGCTATGGAAACAGAGGAGCCAGAGGGAGAAATGGAATTGAAGATTTATCGGGGAACAGAGGAAAGTGATGGTTTGATTTACGATACAGTGTATGTGTCGGATATTAATATGGATATTATTCTGGAACAGCTGGTTCTTGCAAAGGTTCTTCCAGAAACCATCGTAATGAATCAGGCAGATCAGACAGAAGTAGATGGAAAAATCACTCTTTTATTGGATTTTAATCAGGCATTTCAGGAACAGCTTCAGACCTATGGAAGCTCTGGTGAAATGATTTTTATGGGTTCCGTGGTAAATACATTCTTAGAAGCCATGGGAGCAGAACAGGTTATGATTACTGTGGAAGGGGAGGTTTTGGAAACCGGACATGAAATCTATGACACTTATTTAGGAAGATACGAAATTGTAGAGTAAGACCAAGGAGGACAGAAAGGTGAAGCTAACGAAGGAACAAAGGATAAATGGGAAGTGGAAGAAGACTACAGGACTAGCTTTGCTTTGTGCAACGCTGGCGGTGGCTTCTGTATCATTTGTGGGACAGGTGAAGGCTGCAGAAAATGATGATTCCACTTTGATTGTAGGATTTGATGCAGAGTTTCCTCCATACGGTTATAAGGATGACAACGGGGAATATGTAGGATTTGATTTAGACCTGGCAAAAGAGGTTTGTGACCGTAAGGGCTGGACCTTGGTAAAACAGCCAATTGACTGGGATTCTAAGGATATGGAGTTGAATTCCGGTTCCATTGATTGTATTTGGAATGGGTTCACCATGAATGGCAGAGAAGATGATTATACTTGGAGCACTCCTTATGTGGACAACTCGCAGGTGGTTATTGTAAAGCAGGATTCAGAGATTGAAGAATTAGCTGATTTGAAAGGAAAGACTGTAGTAGTTCAGGCAGATTCTTCCGCATTAGCAGCTTTTACTGGTGAAAATGCCACAGAGGATAATAAAGAGCTGGCAGATTCCTTTGCTGCCTTACAGCAGGTTTCGGATTATAATAGTGCGTTTATGAATTTGGAAAGTGGTGTAGTGGATGCGGTCTGTATGGATATTGGTGTGGCGAAATATCAGGTAGAATCCAGAGGAGACCTGTTTGTTATGCTGGAGGAACAGGTTTCTACAGAGCAGTATGGCGTTGGATTTAAGAAGGGAAATATTGAACTTCGAGGAGAAGTACAGAAAACCCTTTTGGAAATGCTGGAGGATGGAACCTTTCAGAAAATCGCAGAGGAATGGGGATTGGAAGACAGTGTTTCGCTTAGTGCAGAGGATTCGTTTCTGGATCAGGCAGAGGTCAAAGAAAAAATCAATATGCCAGAGATTATTCGCCAGCTTTCTGGGGGATTACTGGCTACCCTTTTGATTTTCGCATTAACATTGATTTTCTCTATGCCATTAGGACTTTTAATTACCATGATTCGTATGGCACCATGGAAACCGGTACAGTGGATTGCAAGGGTATATATATCTATTATGCGTGGAACTCCGTTGATGCTTCAGCTTCTGGTAGTCTTCTTTGGACCATATTATTTATTTGGAATGAACCTGTCCAATAGTTACCGTTTCTATGCAGTAATCATTGGTTTCTCCTTAAACTATGCGGCGTACTTTGCAGAAATCTACCGTTCCGGTATTCAGAGTATTCCACAGGGACAGAGAGAGGCAGCACAGGTGCTGGGGTATACCAAGGCACAGACCTTCTGGAAAATTATTTTCCCACAGATGGTTAAGAGAGTCATGCCTCCGGTAACCAATGAGATTATTACGTTGGTAAAGGATACTTCTTTGGCATTTGCTTTGGCATATACAGAAATGTTTACTTTGGCAAAGCAGATCGCAGCAGCTCAAACCAGCATTGTTCCATTATTTGTGGCAGGAATTTTCTATTATGTGTTTAACTTCCTAGTTGCATTTATTATGGAGGCAGTGGAAAAGAAACTGGATTACTATCGTTAGAAGAAAGGTACTAGGAAGATGAAACTATTAGAAATTACCAATATAAAGAAGAGTTTTGATGAAAAGGAAGTGTTAAAGGATATTAGTCTGTCCGTGGAAGAAGGGGAAGTAGTTTCAATCATTGGTCCATCGGGTTCAGGAAAATCTACTCTGCTTCGTTGTGCTACTTTTCTGGAAAATATTGATGGAGGAATGATTAACTATCTGGGAAAGGATATTATTACCAAAGCAGATATGAAAGAAGCGAAAGGACAGTTTGGACTGGTATTTCAGAACTTCAATTTATTTCCTCATTTTTCTGTTATGAAAAATATTTCAGATGCGCCAATCTGTATTCAGAAGCGGAATAAGGAAGAGGTATATAAGGAGGTTCGGGAGCTGTTGGAAAAGGTGGGATTACAGGATAAGGAAAATGCCTATCCTTGTGAGCTTTCTGGTGGTCAGCAGCAGCGTGTGGCTATTGCTAGAGCCTTGGCGATGAATCCAAAGATGTTGTTTTTTGATGAACCTACCTCAGCTTTGGACCCAGAGATTACAGCAGATATTCTTCGCATAATGAAGAAGCTGGCAGAGGAGAAAATGACTATGGTTATCGTAACCCATGAAATTGATTTTGCCAGAGCGGTTTCTGACCGAGTGATTTTCATGGATGATGGAATGATTATTGAGGAAGGTAAGCCGGAAGAGGTAATTGATAATCCGAAGACAGAGAGAACCCGGGCGTTCTTGAAGAAGCTTTCGGTGGAGTAGAAGAAAGGACGAATGCAAATGAAATGCTTCGTCCTTTTTATATACTGGGAAATAGTTAAATTTGCAATATACTATAAATTACATCCAATATAGTGTCGAACTTTGTCTGACGAAAAAAGTAGATTTCTGGTTTTGGGGGTGTTACCATAAAAAATAGTATCTGGCCAGATGCTAAAAACGATGTAATACAAGGCGAAGTGATTCGCCGGGGTGGGAAGTAATACAAAGGTTATTCTGAAATATAATCTGAAAGTTCTATGGTATGAATGGGAAATATTGCAAAAAAAATCTCATTTTCAAACAAAATATTCCCCCTCAAGAACAAAATCTTCCCCTTCGGTTGAATTTGCAGTTTGCTTTGTGTAATTATGTCAGTGGACAAATGGAAAAAAGTATTAACAAAAAACATGCATAATGGAAGGGAGAAAAAATGAAAGCAC
>CAZEFX010000099.1:0-9895 GCA_964511525.1 uncultured Jutongia sp. | reverse complement strand
GTCTACTGTATTTTTAAAACAGCATTCCATAATTGATGGGGTGTGTGCCCTCATCCTATACACGGTGTTTTATATCATCGTGTACAAACCCTTCCGAAAGTAATAGATTATGGGAGAATATCATTTATGGGAAAGTGACACCACAAAAGGTCGTTGGTATTTCTTCTTCGCGGACGCCTCTCGGCTCGAAATGAACTACGTAGCGGTGCATAGAAGCACAACTTTCATGCTAACGCATTCGGTTGCACTTCAAGCACCGACGAGTTCAAACGCCGCTCAGACAGAAAACCAACGACCTTTTGTGGCTGTGCACTGGTTGTCCAATAACTGAAAATATATTCTAGAGAATGGAATGCTTGATAAAACAAAAATTGTAAACAGTAATTTACGGTGATACCACGAAACAGATTGACAATGCGAAGAATGTTTTCTGTCAAATTATATTTTTAATGAATATTCTTCTTTAGAAGATTTATTCCTTATTCTGTGGCAACACTATCTATCAGGTAGCCAATGAACAGCAGAAAAAGGTCTTTTATTCTCCGAACGAGTGGTGTTTGAGCTCGCTGGTGTTTGGATGGTATCAAATGCGTTAGCATGAAGATAACATCCTATGCACCATTGCGTAGCTCATCTCAAGCCGCAAGGCGTCCACGAGTTGGAAAATAAAAGACCTTTTTCTGCGTCATATATCCATAAATGGTACTATAAGAAGATTTTTTATAGTGGTGCACATTCTTCCTGCAACCACTTTTTCTCAGGCTCCGTAAGGTACGGAGATAATTTTTCAAACACCAGCTTATGATACCAGTTAAGAACACTTCTCTCTCTGGCGGTCAATGCAGCCACATCAATTACTGTTCTTTCAAAAGGCACTAATGTTAATGGCTCAAATCCCATAAACTGACCAAATTCTGTTTTCTCCCGTTTCACGCAAAGCAGGAGATTTTCCAGACGAATCCCAAACTTTCCTTCTAAATAAATTCCTGGTTCATTAGAAGTAATCATTCCTTCCTCTAATACTGCATTTTCTTCTGGTTCACTAGATACCTTATAACGAAATGCGTTAGGTCCTTCATGAACATTCAGTAAAAATCCCACTCCATGACCGGTTCCATGATTATAATCACAGCCCATATCCCACAGCGGTGCTCTAGCCAGATAATCTAAAGAAACTCCCGTACAGCCATACTTAAACTTAGCGGAGGTCAATGCAAGCTGCCCCCGCAAAACAGCGGTATAATACTTTTTCTGCTCATCCGTGGGATTATTCCCCAAGAAAATAGTACGGGTAACATCTGTGGTTCCTTCCAGATAATGTCCACCACTATCTAATAAAAGAAACTGCTCTGGCTGCAAAGCTGCATTAGTTTCCGGAGTAACATTATAATGCACAATGGCACCATTTGGACCAAAGCCTGCTATGGTATCAAAACTAGGTCCCATATAATTTCCTACACCATTACGGCACTGTTCCAACACCTGACTTGCCTGCATCTCCGTCAATGGAACCTTCCCCATATTCTGCTTCAGCCAATAGATAAAACGAACTAAAGCCACACCATCCTTAATATGAGCTACTCTTTCATTTCCGATTTCTACTGGATTCTTCACCGCTTTTAATGCATAGGTAGGATTTTTCTGATTAATAATCAAAGCCTCCCCTGGTACCATCTTCATTAGTGCATAGCTGACAATATTTAAGTCCATAGAAATCTTTGTTCCTGCTGGAACACGGGAAATGTAATCAAAAATCATTTCATATTCTCTAAGCATAACTCCCGCAGATGCCAATTCTTGCTTCATTCTTTCGCCAAAAGCTTCCTTTCTGGCAAAAAGAAGCTTCTCTAAAGGAGTTAATACAAAGAAGGACATCACCACTGGATTGCAATGAATATCACCACCACGAATATTCAACAGCCATGCAATATCATCCAGAGAAGTCAGCACCAGCATATCTGCGCCGGACTCCTTCAGCTTTTGAGATACCTGCTGTATCTTTTCTTCTCTGCTTACTCCTGCATATTTTACATTCAAACTATAAGCAGGCTCCATAGTTAAAGCGGGACGTTCTGCCCAAATATCTCCAATCAAATCCACTTCACTGGTAATAAATGCGCCTTTCTTTTCTGCTATCTCTGCCAGTTTCTTGGCAAAAGCTGCATCTACTACTGCGCCATCAAAGCCCAGATTCTGTCCTGCTGACAGCTTCTCTTCTAAAAATTCCAGCACCGTAGGAACTCCTTCCTCTCCCATACGGTATAGAGTAATTCCAGTACCTGCCAGCTCTCTTTCTGCCTGCAAAAAATATCTTCCATCTGTCCAAAGACCGGCTTCATTAGAGAGAACCACTAAGGTTCCTGCTGAACCAGTAAAGCCTGATAAAAATTCCCTACATTTAAAATAATCTCCTATATACTCCGAACCATGGTAATCATTGGTTGGCACATAATAAGCCTGAAGCCCAAAAGCTGCCATCATACCACGAAGCATCGCTAGTCTTTCTATTACTGTCATATATCATCACGCCTTTCCAATAAGGATATTACTTAAGGTTGCAAACTGTTTCAAAGTCAATGCTTCTCCACGAACCGTAGGAGAAACTCCCAGCTCTGCAATTGCCTGAGCTGCCTGCTCCTTAGATAAATGTAAACTGCCATCGTTACTCAACCCATTCTGTAACGTCTTTCTTCTTTGGTTAAATGACGCCCTGATTAATCGGAACATCAACTTCTCATCCTCCACCTTAACCGGCGGTTCTCTATGGCAGGTGAGACGAATCACCGCAGAACCCACATTCGGTCTTGGCATAAAGCAATTCGGTGGCACATTTGCCACGATTTCCGCTTCAGAATAGAACTGTACCGCCAGAGATAAGGCACCGTAATCCTTTGTTCCAGGTCCCGACTGCATCCGCTCTGCCACTTCCTTCTGTACCATTACGGTAATGCTTTCCAATGGCACATGGCTTTCAAAAAGCCCCATAATAATGGGAGTTGTAATATAGTATGGCAGATTTGCCACTACTTTAATCGGTTTCCCCTGATTATACTCCTCTGCTACCTTTGCAATATCCAATTTCAGAATATCCTCATTCACCACAGTTACATTATCATAAGCCGAAAGAGTATCCTTCAAAATCGGAATCAGGTTCTGATCGATTTCTACAGCCATAACCTGACGGGCATTTTCACATAAATACTGTGTCATGGTTCCAATTCCGGGACCTATTTCCAGAACAAAATCATCCTTTGTAATACCTGCTGAAGCAATGATTTTTTCTAACACGTGGGTATCAATCAGAAAATTCTGTCCAAACTTTTTCTGAAAACGAAAATTGTATTTTTGTAATATTTCTATTGTATTTTGTGGATTTCCCAAGGTTGCCATAGCTTATTCTCCTTCTGTCTTTTACACACCCATATCTATATACTAACACTTTTTACTCAGATACGCGATACATTTTTCTTGCATTTTTTTCTGTTATCCGGATTACTTCTTCTCTAGAAACATTTTTTAAAGCTGCAATTGCATCTACCACATGCACCAATTCCAGCGAAGAATTTCTTTTTCCCCGATTTGGAACCGGTGTCAGATATGGTGCATCTGTTTCCAGCACCAGCTGCTCAAGGGGTGCCATTTGCACTACTTCCTTTAATTTTTTTGCATTGTTAAAGGTCACTACTCCTCCAATGCCTAAATAAAATCCTTTGTCCAAATAGTGCTTTGCAACTTCCTTTCCATAAGAAAAACAATGAATGACACCACCCTGAGCCCAATCACAATATTCTTCCATAATATCCATAGTATCCTTTGCGGCATCTCTACTATGAATAATTATTGGCAATTTTACCTTTGCTGCCAGCTTAAGCTGTTCAATAAACCATTTTTTCTGAATTTCCCGGTCTGGGTCTTCATAATAATAATCCAGCCCAATCTCACCAATGGCAAGAACCTTCTCCCTGCCTGCTAACTCCTCCAGCCAATCCATATGCTTTAGTTCTAATTGATCAACATCACTGGGATGAATCCCTGCTGCTGCATAAACAAAATCATAAGCCTCACTTAAAGCCACTGCATCTTTCGTAGACTGAATCCCTGCCCCTACATCTACAATTAGTCCAATGCCATTCTCCGGCATAGAACGAAGCAATTGCTCTCTATCCTCATCAAACCGGTCATCCTCATAATGAGCATGTGTGTCAATAATCATATTCTGTCCTTCCTTTCTCTCTTACAACTCAAGCCTTTGAGTTTTTCAAGCGCAAAGAAATCAGAGGAATGACAATTTCTTGTACAAACCTCTGATTTCAAAATTATTTCCCATATCTTATTTAATATGCTGCTTTCTTTCCTCAATAAATTGCTTAAGAACCTCTGCTGTCACTTCCTCACCCATTCTGCTAGAGTTGATGCAAAGGTCATAGCCTCTGGAATCTCCCCACTTAAAATCAGAATAGTGATTGTGATAATACTTTCTCTTTTTGTCATGACGGTTAATCTTTGCAATGGCATCCGCACGACTTAGCTGATACTTCTGGATTACATGCTGAATCTTTTCTTCTCTGTCACCCAGAACGAAAATAGAAATCAATCCCGGATATGTCTTCAACACTGTTTCTGCACAGCGACCAACGACAATGAAAGACTCTCCACTTTCCGCCTTATCTCTTAAAAATTTAAACTGCATCTCTGCAATATTTTCTGCAATGGAATTGGAATGCTGTCCCACACGACGGGATAAAAGAGGATTTCTTGGTTTCTCCTCAAATTTTTCAATAAATTCTTTCTTGATACCATGCTCCTCTGCTATATGATCTAAAAGATTTCTGTCATATAAAGCATATCCCAAATCCTTTGCGAGCATTTCTGCAATCTCATGACCACCGCTGCCAAATTCACGACTAATGGAAATAATCACCTGTTTCTCCATAATTATCTCTCCTTTCCTTCCCAAAACAAGTCAATGGTTTTCTAAAAACCCATTGTACCTCTTACTATTATTTTATCAGCTAATATCAAATTTAACAATAGCGAAGGAAAATGATAATCATGGACAGGGCTACTACAATAATTGTAGCCGGTGCTGCTGTCTTACAATATGTACCCCAGTCAACCGGATGACCATTTTTCGCTGCTACGGAAGTACCAACAACATTTGCAGATGCTCCGATTGGTGTGGCACTTCCACCAATATCTGTTCCAATGGCTAATGCCCATGATAAAACAGATAAATCAACACCTTGGGTTGCTGCCAGATTCTTAATAACTGGAACCATAGTTGCAGCAAATGGAATATTATCTACAAAGGCACTGGCAATAGCAGATACCCAAATAATAATGGCAAGCATAGGCTTTAAGTTGCCACCACTGGCTTTACCAATCATCTCTGCAATAATCTCCAGTACTCCCGTCTGCTCCAGACCACCTACGACCATAAATAGACCGATAAAGAAAACCAAGGTCTTATAATCTACCTTCTTTAATAATTCTAATGCAGATTTTCCTGCTGCGAGCAAAGTAACCACAGCAATACCTGCACCAATAACAGCCACCGTTAAACCTGTCTGGGAATGAGTCACCAGCAAGATTACTGCCGCACCAAAAATAATGCTGCTAATAATAAAATCTCTTTTATTTTCAATTGCTTCCTTAGGATCAGGAAGAGTAGAAGGATCTACCTGCTCCCCATCAGCTACTACTAATTCTTTACGGTATGCAAAATAGAAAAATACTACCGTAACTACCAGACCTGCTGCTGCAATTACACCAGTATTACTTAAGAAATCCCAAAAGGAATATCCTAATGAGGTTCCAATAATGATGTTTGGTGGGTCACCACACATAGTTGCAGAACCACCCAGATTCGCACAGAAAATCTCTGCCAGAATCATTGGCACCGGATTAAACTTCAAAAGCTTTGCTAACTCTACCGTTACTGCTGCCAAGAACAGAATAACAGTAATACTATCAATAAACATTGCCAGAATAGCTGACATAATCATGAATGTAATAAACAAAGGAATCGGCTTATAATTAACCATCTTCGCCAATCTCATACAAAGCCAGCGGAAGAATCCAGCCTTTGCCATACCCTCTACCATAATCATCATGCCGGCAATGAAAATAATCGTTGCCCAGTTAATGCCTGCGGAAGACTCTTCTGCATGACCCGTAGTATACCAGAAGCCTACTGTAAAAATACTCTTTAAATTCAGGGTACTTTCAATAGCCGGCATACTCTGCATAGCTGCTCCAAATACAAGAGCAAGAGTAAGAATTCCACAACCTAAAGTTACAAAGTGTCTCTCGATTTTATCCAGTACAATCATAGCGAACATTACTACGAAAATAACGAGAGCTAAAATTTGTGCGACTGACATTTTAACGCCTCCTAATATAATCGCCGTCTTTTTCTCACCGAAAGGCGGTATAAATTTTTCCTTCCCTATATTAGCACCAGCCATTCAATAAATCCATAGCAACTTTTAATAATTATTTAATATTTTTTTTATTTTTTTCTACATATTTCCTAATTATATTGATTTTAAAGGATTTTCTTGCATTTTCTTTTCGGTTAAGATTTAGTAAATTTTTCAACCCCCTTTATTTTTCTCAAATTTACAAATCCTATATATTAAAAACAACCGGCTGGTAGGTATAGGCTCTCTCCTTCTTTCCAGTACTTTCCACCACCCCAATATGATGCAGAATAGTCAGTGTAGTCTGGGCATATCCTAAAGGTATCTTTGCTGCCTTGGCAAAGTCCTTTGAGGTAAAATCCCGTGGTAAATTTTCCGGAAGAAAGCTTTGATAATCTGCCAGACAGCCAATATAATGTTCCTCTACTAGCTTTGTTGGAATCCTGTCATATCGGGTAGAGCCCTTTTTCCTATCCTGACTCCAGCCATTTAAAAGACGGTACTCTTCTGCATCAATCAGCAACAGACATATGTGTAGATTGGGATTATCCAAATACATTTTAATTTTATATAACTCCGGTATGGCATCATAAATCCTCCCACATTTTGGAGATTTCCGTTTCTTGCTTATCTCCCCTGTTTCCTCATCAATCCAATACAGCCACTTGGTATGAATGATAGGATACACAATAGTCACCGGATATTGCTGCAAAAAAACATCCAGCTTGCGACGCAGCTTATTAAAGCCTCTGGTCTGAATCTCAATAATCTCATCATCCCGTAGTATATCCGCCACAAAATTCTCCACTGGAATTTCCTGATGGGCAAGGTCTGGCTCATAGAAATTTTTCAAAACCGCATGAAGGGTCTTTTCCTGAAGAGTCCCAATCCCATTTAACTCCCTCTGCTGCCGAACAATTTTCTTACAGGCTTCCTCAAAAAGCCGAGTATCATTTTCACATATGTTCATGGATACTCTCCTTTCCTTCACAAATTTATTTTCAAAAGCACTTTTTCACCCATAGATATTCTACCTTATCTTTTCATATTAGAACAGCAGTTTTATTAAATATTATTTTTATTCTGTGCATATATTTAAAGTTTTTGCAAATAATGACCCTATTAGAAACGAAATTTAATCCATAGGGAGGTCACAGGGTGAACAATGTAAATGATATTTTTCAGGGGGATTTTTCAGATAGGGACGAAAAAATAAAAACACTGCTACATGTTGACGAGTGCTTTGATATTCTTCGCCGACGCTTTGTTATTGGGGGAAGGCAGGCTGCTTTTTATTCCGTAGATGGATTTTTGCGGGGTGAGGTAGCAGAAAAAGTTATGGAATTCTTTTATTCTCTTAAGGAAGAGGATATGCCAAAGGATTTTGGTGATTTCATACAACAGGGGATTCCCTATATTGATATTATTAAAGTGAAGGATCAGGAAAGCTTTGTCCGTTATCTTTTATCCGGTATGTCCTGCCTTATGGTAGAGGGCTATACCGAGGTCATTGCTTTGGATATGCGGGAATATCCAAGCAGAAGCGTAGCAGAGCCAGACAAGGACAAGGTATTACGAGGCTCACGAGATGGCTTTGTAGAATCTCTTCTGCCTAATATCGCCTTAATCCGACGGCGTATTCGCGACACCGATTTAATATTTTCCCTGCAAAATATTGGAACCAGCTCCCAGACAGATGTGGCAATCTGTTATATGAAAGGCAGGGTAAAGGAGGATGTGTTACAGAAGGTAAAAGACCGCCTAAGTAATATTCAGGTAGATTCCCTTACTATGAATCAGGAAAGTCTGGCAGAATGTATTTTTAAAAAGGGATGGTTCAATCCCTTTCCAAAATTTAAATTTACTGAGCGTCCAGACTCTACTGCCGCCTGCCTTCTGGAGGGAAGTATTGTTATCCTCTGCGATAACTCCTCTGCTGCCATGATTATCCCTGCCTCCCTGTTTGATATTATTGAAGACGCTAATGATTATTACTTTCCACCGGTAACCGGAACCTATCTGCGCCTTAGCCGTATAGTGATTAACATTGTTGCAATCTTTTTAACTCCGCTCTTTATCTTGCTAATGCAGAATCCGGACTTAGTACCTCCTGCTCTGGAGTTTATCAAACTAAAGGAAGCCAGTAATATTCCTCCGGTGCTTCAGCTTTTAATATTGGAGGTAGCTATCGATGGTCTTCGGATGGCTTCTGTAAACACTCCGAATATGCTGACCACACCTTTGAGTATTATTGCAGGTATTGTCTTTGGTGATTACACCGTAAACTCCGGCTGGTTTAACAGTGAAATTATGTTATATATGGCGTTTGTTGCAGTAGCCAACTATACCCAGAGCAATATGGAATTGGGCTACGCTATTAAATTTCTACGCATCCAGCTTCTGATATTAACGGGTTTTTTCAATCTATGGGGATTTATTATCGGAACCGTAATTATTCTAATTGCCCCTCTGACAAACCGTACTATCATCGGAAGAAATTATTTATATCCTCTGATTCCTTTCGATGGAAACCAGCTGTTAAAGAGATTTTTCCGGTTCAGCCGATATCGTTATGATAAGCTTGGAGGAAGCCGGTAGAGGGAGCGGAAACATTTTATAATAAAAAACGTTTCAAAGGTCATTTTCTGACAATTGAAACGTTTTTTTACTTGATAAAGCTTTGTTATTTACAAATTAATAAGCTTCATTCTAATCATGTATCCTTTACCATGTTTTTTATTTTCCAAAAATCAATTTTATAATCGCTATAGGAATTAGTATCCATCCTAATAAAAATCCCCATGCTAATTTACTACATATAAAGCTAACACCTGAATAAATAACTATTTTATTTGCATATATTACCTTACCTGCTGCCCAATACCCTAAAATCATATAAATTATTATTGCCATAATCGTAACCTCACTTTCTCTAATATATGTACTTTAATATTTCATCTATCATTTTTTATGCAATTATGTTTCATTTGTATGCTTTAAATGATAGCCTTTTCCATACTCATATTCCAAATCGTCTATGTATGAGTTCTTAGCAGATTGATTCCCCAAAAAAGCTTTTATGTCACTAATATCTCTTTGAATCGTACGAACACTTACTCCATAACGCATGGCCTCTTTCTTTTTATCTATCCATCTCCCTTGTATTAACTGAGTATATAGACTCAGAATCCGTTCTACTTTCGTTTCCACTATACCCATCCTCTTCTGTGTCATTTTCGTGCATTATATCAATCACAATAGACAAAATCTGTCATTTATAATTTATTAATTAAGTATTTTCTTTCAATATTTTTCTAAGCTGTTAATATGATAATTTTCTTTTGTCCAAAAAATTTTCAAAAACTTATCCTTTTCGCATTAATCAAATAGAAAAATAATTTAAATTCGTTTTTCTTTGAGAACAAAGAGTCGCTTGCGACTCTTTCGCGCCCGAGCGGTATTGCGAAGCAATA
>CAZEFX010000098.1:0-10016 GCA_964511525.1 uncultured Jutongia sp. | reverse complement strand
GTATATATTATAATAATAAAAATACGGAACAACTATGGAAAACCCATGATTTTGAACATCCTGTGGCATTACAGCTTTTTGGATCGGAGCCGGAGCTGATGGCGGATATGGCTGCGAAAATCGAAGAACGTGATTTTGATATTCTGGATATTAATATGGGGTGTCCGGTGCCAAAGGTAGTCAATAATGGAGAGGGTTCTGCTTTAATGAAGAATCCTAAGCTGGCAGGAGAAATTGTGAAAGCCATTACTGGAAAAATCAACAAACCGGTTACGGTGAAATTTCGCAAAGGATTTCATGAGAATGATTGTAATGCAGTGGAATTTGCCAAACGTATGGAGGATTGTGGAGCTGCTGCTATTGCAGTGCATGGTCGTACCAGAGAGCAGTATTACAGTGGAAAGGCGGATTGGGACATTATCCGTCAGGTAAAAGAGGCGGTATCAATTCCGGTTATTGCCAGCGGTGATATTTTTACTCCAGCGGATGCCAAAAAATGTATGGAGCAGACTGGTTGTGAAGGTTTGATGCTGGCAAGAGGTGTTAGGGGAAATCCATGGCTGTTTCATCAAATAAAGACATATCTTGAATCTGGGATTGTAGAAGAAAAACCTGCTTTGGAGGAGATTGGACAAACGATTTATAAACATGCGGAGATGTTAATTGTAGAAAAAGGGGAATTAACAGGAATGCGGGAAATGCGGAAACATGTAGCCTGGTATACCGCAGGATACAAGAACTCTGCGGCACTTCGCCGGAAGGTAAATTTAGTAGAAAGCTTTCAGGATTTGGAAGAACTGCTCCTCACTCATCATATGCTAGAACCCAGACCTGAGGGAGAGTTATATCGTATGAACTAGACCATATGAGAGAGGTGCTTGTTTAGCAGCAGTAGCATCATAGGAAATTTTATACTGTTATTGTGTGTAAAAATATAGTATACTGATTATTGATATGAAAAACGGTAATGTAATATAAAAAAAGCTACGTTACCAATGGGAAGAAGGGAGAGAAATTTTATGAAAAAAACAGCTGAGAAAGCCGATTTGAAAAATTTGAAGGTGGAAAAGAAGTTAGAAAAATCTTTTTCTAAACTTCTTAGAGCATTTATCGTAGCAATTGTAATTGCACTTGCAGGAATTGCCATGATTAATATGAATTTGAATCGTTTTTATAACGAATCTTATAAAAATATGCAACGACAGTTGGAGATTCGACGGGATGTTCAGTTAGTTGGAAAAAATGTATTGTGGGCAATCACTGCAACAGAAAATCAGGAAGAAAAAATCAATGATGCTGTAGAATACGCTCAGCGAGTAGAAGAAAATGTATTAGCATTAGAAGAAAGCTTTAGTGATAAAGAAATGACAGCTGCTTTAGATGAGGCATTAAAGGCTTTGAAAGCAGAACGTCTTGAGGTGGTAGAGCTGGTAACAGCAGGTGAAAATGAGAAAGCATTAGAATTGTTTAATGGAACATATGATGAGGCAACGGAAAATATCCAAAATGTATTAATAGAAATTGGAGATGCCGCAGATGCTCAGGCAGCAACCGCATATTCCCGTGCCAGCAGTTTGGTAACCATTATTGTCGTTGTTTTAGTTGTAGTAGGTGTCATTAGTCTGGTAATGTGCAAGAAAACAGAAAAAACTCTTACCGCTTTGTTATTAGAGCCAATTGAGGAATTACAGGGAACAGCAAAGATGTTAAAGGCTGGAGAGTTAGATACAGATATTAATTACACTAGTCAGGATGAATTGGGGGATTTAGCAAATAATTTCCGGGAAGCTTGTATGCAGATGCAGACTGTTATTAAGGATATGGAATATCTTTTAATGGAAATGGCAGATGGAAACTTTAATATTCATACCAGTGCGGAAGAGCATTATGTTGGTGAATTTGCAATATTAATTGATAACATTCGCAAAATGAATCGTGGATTAAACTCCACTCTGAAACAAATCAATCAGACAGCAGGACAGGTTATGGTTGGTTCCGAACAGTTGGCAGACAGTGCCCAGTCATTAGCTGAAGGGGCAACGGAACAGGCAGGGGCAGTACAGCAGCTTATGGCAACAGTTGGAAATGTGGCAAGCATTGCACAGGATAGTGCTCAGGGCTCTGCAGAAGCAGCCAAGTCTGCTAAGCTTTCAGCAGAAAATGCAGGAAAGAGCAGAGAAGAAATGAATGCTTTAACAGAGGCGATGGAACGTATTAATGTAACCTCTAGAGAAATTGAAAATATTATTGCTGCGATTGAGGATATTGCATCCCAGACGAATCTGTTGTCTTTAAATGCTTCTATTGAGGCAGCAAGAGCAGGAGAGGCAGGAAAAGGCTTTGCTGTAGTAGCAGACCAGATTGGTAAGCTTGCTACAGATAGTGCCCAGTCCGCAGTTAGCACCAGAGAGTTAATTAGTAAATCTTTGGAAGAAGTGGAAAAGGGAAATCAAATTGTGGAACATACTATGGAAGCCATTGGAACCGTTTTAGCAAGTATGGAACAGTTTGCAAAGATGGCATCTGAGTCAGCAGTTTCTTCAAAGGAGCAGGCGGAATTAGTGAGACAGATAGAGGTAGGAATTCAGCAGATTTCTTCTGTTGTAGAGAATAACTCGGCAGTAGCACAGCAAACTTCCGCAATCAGCGAGGAGCTTTCAACACAGGCAAAATCTTTAGAGCAAATGATTGCTGCCTTTCAATTACGGGAATCGTAAATGATAGGATTCCTAGTCCTTGTTGAAGGAAAAGGAATTCCCTAATTGAAATAAGAAAATGATGAAAGACTGTAGCGAAGAAGGAAAAATGAAATTATTCAAGTCGATTCCTTCGTTCGTTACAGTCTTTTTGTGTTTGGTGTATTTTTATTTTATCGCAATGAATTCTAATTTTATTTTATAGAAATGAATTCTTTGCGACTGTTTGGATATACAGCAATATAGGTCTTTCCGGGATTGATTTTCAAAGTATTGCCGTACTTGTTTTTATAAACCATGGTATTTTCTAATTCATTACGTTTCCAAGTGATTTTCGTTAACTTTCCATTGGTTATATAATATCCTTCACCAGAGCTGTTGGATAAGTCCATGGTTTGGTAGCCATTATGGTCGATATTAGACTCATCTACAAACTGGAGGATTACATTTTTAAAGGAAAGCTGTTTCTTATAATAGGTATCCATATGCTTTTGGTCATATTCAAATTTATTGTAGGTCTTTTTCTTTTTGTTGTATTTTAAAACACAGGTGGAATAATTGGAAAAAGGAAGTGTAACATTATTTGCCTTCTTTTTTCCGTTTAAATCCGTATCTTCTTCGTAAAAGTTAAAATGTTTTGCTACTTTATCAGAATCTTGCTTCAGTGAATAGTTTAATATATTTGCTCCTTTGTTAAGTTTTTTTCCAGAGGTATATACATTATGGGGAGCAGAAATAGAGTAATCTCTTTCATAAACGGTATTACCGATTCCAGAAAGTCCGCTAAGATTATTTATCTGTAATTCTTCTATTTTAGCAGTGGCATATTTGGTGTGACCAAAATGACAGTAGATGGCATTCCATTCTTTGGCAAATTGTACATAGTAATGTCTTGCGCTACGAACAGAGCCTATCTCTTTGACCTTGGATGGGTCCTGATAAATCGCCAGCATACGGGTAATACCGCCTTCTGCCAGTGCCTCATAAATAATATCTGCCTTGGAGGTACCCTTTTGATGTAAAAATGCATATTCTATGTTATTTATCATTACCGCATAGGGTCTTTTTTTCTCGGTTTTTTTGGAAACCCATTCTCCTGTAATGGAACTTCGCACATCATTTAGATGTGGGTCTATGGTTGGTGTGGGTACTGGAGTTGGAGCCTCTGTTACCGCTGGAGCAGAGGTGCTTTCAACTTGCAAATATTCGTTATCACTTTGCTGAATTCGTATGCAAAGTATAGCGGTGGTAAGGATAATAGCAAAGCAAATGATAGCTATTATAACACCAAAAGGAATTCGTTTTTTATTTGTATTCAATGGTAAATCCTCCCTATCTAATAATTGGTTTTATCGTATTCATTTTGATTTTATATTGTTTATCATAGCATATTCATGCAGACATAACAATAATCACAGTTTCTATTCACATTGATAGCATATTAAAAGAAAACAAACATATTATTATAATGATATATCAATGAAAAACAGGACAGGGCTAATCTTATGAAAGAGAATAACGAAATTAAAGCAAAAATAATCAAATTTACAGACTCTGTAAAAGACTGTTACGAAGAAGGAAAGGCAGAAACGGAAATTGCGAAAATCGCTTCTTTTATTCGTTGCGGTCTTTTTGTGCTATCTGTAATCTTAATATCGGGAGTGGCAATTGGAGCCAGCCAGAAGCGGATGCAAAAGGAGGCTGTAGCTACAAGTGCCAGAAGCGCAGGTGGAAGCAGTATAATCAGTGAAAAGAAATTACCCATTTATTGTGTAGACTGTCCAGATAAAAAAGTGGCTCTTTCCTTTGACGCAGCCTGGGGGAATGAAGATACAAAAAAGATTATGGATATTTTAAAGAAGCATGATATTCATGTTACCTTTTTTATGACTGGTGGCTGGGTTGAATCTTTTCCGGAGGATGTAAAAATGATAGCAGAGGCAGGTCATGATTTGGGAAATCATAGTGAAAATCATAAACAGATGTCCCAATTATCCAAGGAAGAGTGTGTTGAAGAAATTATGAAGGTACATGAAAGGGTAAAAGAGCTTACGGGAAAAGAAATGACATTATTTCGTCCTCCTTATGGGGATTATAATGATACATTAATTGATGTGGTTAGTGAATGTAACTATCATACAATTCAATGGGATGTAGACAGCTTAGATTGGAAAGATTATGGAGCGGATTCCATCATTAAAACGGTGTGCGAGCATAAACACTTAGGGAATGGTTCCATTATCCTTTGTCACAATGGTGCAAAGTATACCGCTCAGGCATTGGATACCTTAATTACGAATTTAAAGGGGCAGGGATATGAAATCGTACCGATTTCAGAATTGATTTATACAGAAAACTATGAAATGGATGTGGAGGGCAGACAGCATCAAGTGAAAGAATAATGAGAATTTAGTGTAACTTGGAGTTAAAATGTATGAATGTCTAGAAGCGAAAGAAAGAGGGCAGCGTATACCGGAACCAAAAGGAAAACTGGCATATGCATAGGAAAAAGACCAGATTTGACAGTGTCGAATCTGGTCTTTTTTTGTCTGCGCATTTTTACATTTGCGTGTCATAATTTACCAAGGATTTACATAAATTTTAGATAGGGCAGATAGTAGATTTTACATTAGCCCGTTATGATGAATCTGTAAGTTGAGAGCAGAGAAAAACAAAACGCTTTCGTAATAAGCAAAGAAAGGAAAGTCCTACGGGGATTAGGACGAGGAAAAAACTATGAGAATGAAAAAATTAGTAGCATTAGTATTGAGTACCTTATGTGTAGCAGGCTTGGCTTGTGGCTGTGGAAATGGTTCTACAGAGAATTCCAGCGAGGCGGAAACAAGAAATGGAATGAAACCGATTACAGTAGTGTCCAGAGAAGATGGTTCTGGAACAAGAGGAGCTTTTGTTGAGTTGACGGGTGTAGAAGAGGATGATGTGGATAATACAACAGTAGATGCGATTATTTCTAACAGTACAGAGATTATGATGACAACGGTTGCAGGTGATGAGTATGGTATCGGTTATTCTTCAACGGGTTCCTTAAATGATACCGTTAAGGCTTTGAGTATAGATGGAATAGAGCCAACCGTAGAGAATATTAAGGATGGTTCCTATGCACTGTCCAGACCATTTAATGTGGCAACTAAAGGAGATGCAAGTGGACTTGCCTTAGATTTTATGAATTATGTTATGAGTGCAGAAGGTCAGCAGGTAGTAGAAGATAATGGCTATATTGCTGTAGCAGATGATGCAGTAAGCTTTGAATCCACTGGGGAGGAAGGCAAGCTGGTTATTGCTGGTTCTTCTTCTGTTACTCCAGTAATGGAAAAGCTTGTGGAGGGCTATCAGGCAATCAATGCCAATGCAGAAATTGAACTTCAGGAAAGTGATTCTACCACAGGTATGACAGCTGCTGCAGATGGAACCTGTGACATTGGAATGGCATCCAGAGAGTTAAAGGATAGTGAAACAGAGGCTGGCTTAGTATCTACTGCAATCGCCATGGATGGTATCGCAGTTATTGTAAATACTGGAAATGAAGTATCAGATATTAGTACAGAAACAGTGAAAACAATTTTTACTGGTGAAGTAACAGATTGGAACGATGTAAAATAATACCGGAAAGGTAACGATTAAATATGAAAGTATCTTTAAGAGATGTGAAAGAAAAAGGAATGGAAATCGTATTTCTAATATGTGCTTGTGTTTCCATTCTATCCGTTGCATTGATTTGTATTTTTTTGTTTTCTAATGGAATTCCGGGAATGGCAAAAATAGGTTTGTCTGATTTCTTATTTGGAAAAAACTGGAAACCGGGAAGCAATTTATATGGAATATTCCCAATGATTTTAGGAAGTATTTATGTTACCATTGGTGCCATTATTGTAGGTGTTCCAATTGGAATTCTTACAGCAGTTTTTATGGCAAAGTTTTGTCCGAAGTGGTTATACAAGATTGTAAAACCGGGAGTGGAACTGTTAGCAGGAATACCTTCGGTGGTATATGGTTTCTTTGGATTGTGCGTACTGGTACCTTTTGTAAGGGATAACCTTCGTCCGATTCTGCAGAATCATGGAATGACAACAACGGGACAGAGCATTTTTACTGCATCAGTTCTGTTGGGATTAATGATTCTTCCTACCATTGTAAATGTTTCGGAAGCAGCCATTCGGGCAGTGCCAGAGAAGTATTATCAAGGAGCGTTGGCTTTAGGAGCAACGCATGAAAGAAGTGTATTTCTTACGGTACTTCCTGCTGCGAAATCTGGAATTATGGCAGGGGTAATCCTTGGTGTTGGAAGAGCCATAGGCGAAACGATGGCGGTAATTATGGTGGCAGGAAACCAGCCAAGAGTGCCAGAACATATCTTTGAAGGTGTTCGCACCATGACAGCAAATATCGTTATTGATATGGGATATGCAACAGACCTTCATAGAGAGGCATTGATTGCAACAGGGGTAGTTTTATTTGTATTTATTTTAATTATTAATACCCTTTTCTCTTGCCTTAAGAGGAAGGAGGCAAGAGCATAATGGAAAATATGCAAAAAGGAATTAATGTACAAAATACCAGACAAAAAATACAGGGTTATTTCAAGCATCCGGGTTCTTTTGCGGTATTTATTCTAACTATTCTGGCAGCAGTAATTACAATGGTGGCATTAGGCTCCCTGATTGTTTACATATTGGTCAAAGGAGTTCCTCACTTAACGCCGGAATTATTTGCATGGGAATATAATTCTGACAACGTATCTATGCTGCCATCATTGATTAATACAATTTTATTGACTATTCTGGCAATTTTGGTGGCAGGACCATTGGGAATCTTTGCAGCTATCTACATGGTGGAGTATGCAAAGAAAGGAAATAAGATTGTGGGACTGGTAAGAGTTACGGCAGAAACTTTATCTGGAATCCCATCCATTGTTTACGGTTTATTTGGTATGTTATTTTTCTGTACCACATTAAATATGGGATATTCCTTAATTGCAGGAGCATTAACGGTAGCAATTATGGTTCTTCCTACGATTATGCGTACCACGGAAGAGGCATTGCTGGCAGTACCAGACAGTTTTCGGGAAGGCAGCTTCGGATTAGGGGCTGGTAAACTTAGAACAGTATTCCGGGTGGTATTGCCATCTGCAATACCGGGAATTTTATCAGGAGTAATTTTGTCCATTGGACGTATTGTAGGAGAGACAGCGGCATTAATCTTTACTGCAGGAACAGTAGCAGCAGTACCAGCTAAAATCAGCTTGCAGCCAGGCACATTTCTGGAGTCGGTAAAGGCGTTTTTTGGTTCTTCTGTTCGTACATTGTCTGTACATATGTACAATCTTTCTAAAGAAGGATTACATACCGATCAGGCTTTCGCTACAGCAGTAGTGCTTTTGATTCTGGTTATTTTGATTAATATGTTGTCAAATTTGGTAGCAAGCAAATTGAAAGCGCCAGGAATTAAATAGAATAATTGTTTGCAGAAACAGAAACGAGGTTAATATGGATATAGTAAGTTCAAATTCAAGTGTTGTAATTAGGGAAAAGGTACAGAGTAGCTGTGGGACTAAAAAATTTCATGTGAATAAATTAAACCTGCATTATGGAAGCTTTCACGCATTAAAAGATATTAGTATGGATATTCCACAAAATAAAATTACTGCGTTTATTGGACCTTCGGGATGTGGTAAATCCACTTTTTTAAAGTCTTTAAACCGTATGAATGATTTGGTGGAGGGATGTCGTATTACTGGTAAGGTGCTTTTGAATAATGAGGATATTTATGGAGATATGGATATTAACCACTTGCGAAAAAGAGTGGGAATGGTGTTTCAGAATCCCAATCCGTTTCCAATGAGTATTTATGACAATATTGCTTATGGACCAAGAACACATGGAATCCGTTCAAAACAGAGATTAGATGAAATTGTGGAGAAGTCTTTACGTCAGGCAGCTATATGGGATGAATTAAAGGATCGATTAAAGAAATCTGCACTTGGTTTATCCGGTGGACAGCAGCAAAGACTTTGTATTGCAAGAGCATTGGCAGTAGAACCAGAAGTTATTTTGATGGATGAACCAACCTCCGCTTTAGACCCTATCTCCACATCCCGTATTGAGGATTTGGTTTTAGAGTTGAAAAAAGAGTATACCATTATTATGGTAACCCATAATATGCAACAGGCAACCCGTGTTTCGGATAAGACAGCCTTTTTCCTTCTAGGCGAAATGGTAGAATATGAGGATACGGAAAGGTTGTTTTCTATGCCTCAGAATAAAAAGACAGAAGATTATATTACAGGTAGATTTGGTTGATAAGAGGCTCAAATTGGGGAAAATAAGAAAATACAAAAAAGATATCAGAGTGAAAATGAAGTACTCATTCCATAAGGTTGTGTCTGTGCGCTGCCTGATACAAAAGGAATGCTTACGTACAAAATGCAGTGCAGAAATGAGGGGAAAATGAGAAATCGATTTGATGAACAGCTTTTTAAATTAAATAATGAATTGATTCAAATGGGAAGTATGATTGAAAAGGCTATCGAAAATGCCGTAAAAGCTTTGGTGACACAGGATATTGAGCTGGCAAAGAAGATTATTGTATCGGATGAAGAAATTGACCGGCAAGAGCGGGCTATTGAAGGGATGTGCCTAAAGCTTCTTCTCCAGCAGCAGCCGGTGGCAAAAGACTTGCGTCAGATTTCTTCGGCTTTAAAGATGATTACAGATATGGAACGAATAGGTGATCATGCAGCAGACATTTCTGAAATTACCATGACTATGCTAAATAAGAAAGAAGCTTATATAAAAAATCTGGAGCATATTCAGAGTATGGCGAAGGAAACCTCTGCTATGCTGATTGGAAGTGTAGATGCTTTTGTAGAAAAAAATATGGATAAGGCTAATGATGTCATTAAGCAGGATGATGTAGTAGACCAGTTATTTATTACTGTTCAAAAGGAACTCGTGCAACTGATACGGAAGGATCCGGATTGTGGCGAGCAGGCAACAGATTTATTAATGATAGCGAAGTATTTCGAGAGAATCGGAGATCATGCTACCAATATTTCTGAATGGGTGATTTTCTCTCTGACAGGAAGTCACGAAGAAGTTTATGGGAATGAAACATAGCAAAACAAAACAGTATTTAAAAAAATGAATCGCAATAATAGTCAAAAGCCCTGATTTTAGGGCTTTTTTGAATGTAAGGAAAAAAAGAGAAAAAAAGAGAAAAAAAGTTTAAAAAAGTTGTTGACAAAAGTCGAAATGGATGATAAGATATGATTCGTTGTCGCGCAAAAGACGACAGCAAGCGAAA
>CAZEFX010000097.1:0-10194 GCA_964511525.1 uncultured Jutongia sp. | reverse complement strand
CCACTATATACGGAAGGATGAAGACGAATACCTCCCTTGTAAGGTCCAATAGCAGAGTTGAACTGAACACGGAAACCTCTGTTTACCTGTGTCTTGCCGTTATCATCTACCCAAGGTACACGGAAAATAATCTGTCTTTCTGGCTCAACGATGCGCTCTAAAACACCAGCTTCTACCAAATCAGGTCTCTTTTCAACTACTGGTTCTAATGATGTGAAAACCTCTGTTACTGCCTGAATGAACTCTGGTTCACCTGCATTTCTCTTTTTTACTGTTTCCAATAAGTCAATTAAATACTGATTTTTTAACGCCATTGCTAAAAAACCTCCTTCTTTAAAAAATATTTCCGCAAAATGCGGTGATTAATGATAAAGAAAACAAATGCATAATTGTATACATTTAATCTCTTGCTCTAGTATGACACAAATTATATCATATTTCAACAACTTTTTTGGGAAAATTTAGAAAACATCTCTTTGGTGCATACTTGTATACATGTATCAATTGCTTTTGGGCGGTATAAAAATAGAAAAGTTTACAAAATAGGAGAAAGAATTCATAATTAGGACACAATTTGGACATATTTTCAGATTATAATAGGTTTCAGAAAGTGAAAACTTTCTACTCCCACCCTATTATACGCTGGATAATGTAAGTTATCCGACAGAAAGAGCCTTCCCGGGCTCTTTTTGTTTTGTAGTGGAAATATTCTTTATTATAAATTAGTTTATAGAAGGCAAAACGCGAGTTTTGCCTTTTTGAGTGGAATCGAAAAAAAATATATGATATTATAAGGAAAGAAACTTGAAGTATTGTTCATTGTGCGAAAAGCAGATAGGGATAAAATGAAGTGGAAATATTTATTGTTTGATTTAGATGGAACCATTACCGATTCCAGTGAAGGGATTATTAATTGTGTAATTTATGCTTTAGAGGCGGCAGGAGTAGACACTCCGGATTATACAAAGCTGCTGGGTTTTATTGGTCCACCCTTGGTAGAAGGGTTTCAGGATATTGTAGGGATGACCGAGGAGGACGCACGGCAAGCTACTGCAAAATATCGTGAACGGTATAGTGTAATTGGGTTGTTTGAAAATAAAGTATATGAGGGGATTCCCACTTTACTTGAGGATTTGAAAGCCCAAGGAAAGGTTATCGCTCTGGCTACCTCCAAGCCGGAAACCTATTCTATTCGGATTTTACAGCATTTTCGATTAATGAAGTACTTTGATGTAGTGGTAGGAAGTACATTGGAAGGGGAACGTAATCATAAAAAAGATGTGATTCAGGAGGTTTTTCGTCGGATGAATCTTCCAGAAAATGAAAAAGAAAAGGTTTTAATGATTGGAGACCGAAAGCAGGATGTAGAAGGAGCAAAGACTTGTGGGATTTCCTGCGCAGGTGTCTATTATGGCTTTGCAGAAAAAGGTGAGCTGGAAGCGGCAGGTGCAGATTATATTGCAGAGGATGTGGAAGCATTAAGAAAGCTTATATTATAATAAGAAAAAAGTCGATATATAGAGAAAGGTAATACAGAGTAATGAGTCAAAATAAACAGAAGCAGGAGAAAAGTTCCAGATGGGGGATAGTGATTTTTGTTCTTGTAGCAATAGTGGCAGTAATTGCTGCTGTTATATGGAAACAAAAGCAGGAAAAGAAGCCTTCCACACCAGAAACGGTTTCTCAGGAAGAAGCCTATAATCCATTGGATTATGTGGAAATGGGAGAGTATAAAAACACATCGGTATCTCTTGAGGTGACAGACGAAGATATTCAATTAGAAATAGATAGTCTTCTAGAAGAGCATATGATATATGAACAGCTTTCTGGTATTGTTCAGGAGGGGGATACGGTATATGCGGATTTTGACGGATATGTAGATGGTCAGAAAGTAGATTCCACCTGTGGGACAGATTATATTGCCGTTGGCTCAGGGGAATGGCTGGAGGAATTTGAGGCGGGACTTCTTGGAGCACAAACAGGTACAACCGTAGTATTTTCAGTGACAGTTCCAGAAGGAACCTATGGAGATCCGGCAGTAGATGGTAAGACAGTAGAGTTTTATGTAGCAGTATATTATATCTGCGGTGTAGAAATCTATCCGGAATACAATGATGACTTTATTCAGTCTATTTCTAAAAAATATGATACGGTAAAGGAATATAATAAGCATTTAAAAAAGAAGCTTCAGAAAGACAATGAAGAGCAGAAAGGTGAATTTGCCTGGAGCGAAGTGGTAGATTCCTTTAAGGTGAAAAAATATCCAAAGAATCTGTTAGAAGAGTCTAAGCAAGAGGTTTTGCAGGGATATTATGACATGGCAGTATTGTATGGCTGCAGTCAGGAAGAAGTGTTTATTAGTTTTGGTTATAGCGACCAGCAGGAATTTATAGATGGAGATTTGAAATCCCTGGGGAAATCCACAGCAAAGGAATACTTAGTAGCTCAGGCGATTGCAGCAAAGGAGAAGCTTCAATACACACCGGAAGAATATCAAGAATTGTTAGAGGAAGAGTATTCTTATAAAACAGGTACTTATGCAACCGTGGAAGAATATGAAAAAGACTATAAAGCATATATAGAAAATCAGGCACTACTGTCTGTGGTTAAAAAGTGGTTAACGGATAACACAGAATATATTAAATAGAAGGAGTGGTGATTCATATGGCAAAAGAAGGATATATTTTAGAAGGGTATCAGTTTAAGAGCCAACAGGAATATGACCGGGCGAAAAAGGAGAAAGAAACCATAGCATATCTTATGGCAAATACAGATACATCTGATATGAAAGCATTGTTAAAAATTTATAATCGTTCTGTAGACAAGCAGTCTTTTCAGACCATTATCGGTCAGCAGTTTTTATATGATTTACGCAAGAAGCTAGTGGGAAGTCAGTTAGTATCAGAGGATACCTTGGCGCCTATTCGGATTGCTGCTGATGGAAATGCAGGTGGAAAGTCTGAAGATAAAGCGGCTGCAGCAAAGGCAGAGAAATATAAAGAAGCTTATGAAGATGCTGTGGCAGGGCAGAAAATAAAGAATCTGATTATTGTAGTTCTTATTGTAATTATTATTGGAATGGTTGCCATTACTGCTTCTACC
The DNA here is from genome assembly GCA_964511525.1 of uncultured Jutongia sp. Lineage (GTDB taxonomy): Bacteria > Bacillota > Clostridia > Lachnospirales > Lachnospiraceae > Jutongia. The sequence goes on along the minus strand of CAZEFX010000097.1, from coordinate 7,092 downwards.
CGGTACTCTGTGTTTACCTATTTTACAAATTATGAGGAGGATATCCGAAATGAAATCATCGATGAGATGCAGCAGTGGGAGCAGGAGCTGGATGAGAGAGAAAAGGCTTTGGAGCAGAGAGAATCACTGATAAAATAATAGAAGACAGGTCACATAATTTACATAATTTCATTTTATAATGGAAATGTTTTTAGTGATGAATAGATTTATGGTGTGGAAAGTTTTTTTCACACCATAAAATGTTTCTGTCAGACTGTAAATCGGCAAGATGGAGGAAATAGGATGGATAAGTTAAAGATTTTGGTGGTAGATGATGAACAGCGTATGCGTAAATTGGTAAAGGACTTTCTGGTAAAGAAGAATTTTGAGGTGATAGAAGCAGGAAATGGAGAAGAGGCTGTTGATCTTTTTTTTGAGGATAAAGATATTGCTATGATTCTATTGGATGTAATGATGCCTAAAATGGATGGATGGCAGGTGTGCAGAGAAATCCGCCAGTATTCTCAGGTTCCGATTATTATGCTGACAGCAAGGGGAGATGAAAAGGACGAGCTTTTGGGATTTGAATTGGGAGTGGATGAATATATTTCAAAACCCTTTAGTCCTAAGATTCTGGTGGCAAGAGTGGAAGCTATTTTGCGTCGGAGTAATGTTTTGGAGGAAGGTGTTAAGGAAGTAGGGGGGATTACCATTAATCAAGCGGCACATGAAGTGCGGATTGATGGACAGACCATTGATTTAAGCTTTAAGGAATTTGAATTGCTTACGTATTTTATATTGAATCAAGGTGTGGCTCTTTCCAGAGAGCGTATTTTAAATAATGTATGGAATTATGATTATTTTGGAGATGCCAGAACTATAGATACTCATGTGAAAAAACTTCGTAGTAAGTTAGGAGAAAAGGGAGAATATATTAAGACAATCTGGGGCATGGGTTACAAGTTTGAAGTATAGGGATGGAAAGGATATGGTAGAAACATGAAAAAAGTACAAATATCCGTAAAGACAAAGTTAATATTGACTCTGACAGGGTTGCTTACTATGACCATTTTCAGCTTTTGGATTACCAACCAGTTGTTTCTACCAAGCTACTATCAATATAGTAAGGTGACAAAGCTCTCTAATTCCTATAAAGAAATGAATGGGATTGTAAATCAGGATTTGGTTTTACAGGGAGAAGATACCAGTCAGTTATCAGAACAAAGCCGGTTAGCAGTGGAAACCTTGGCAGCAAATAGTTCTATGAATGCCTATGTATTTCAGATTGATGAGTTTTTTGGAAATTTATTTTATAATTTCTATTATCCGGCACCGGAAGAGCTAAGTGAAAGACAGCTGCGAAATATTAAAGAAATGACAAGGGACTATGTGGTGGAGCGGTCTACAGGACAACAGGTTCCCAATGGAAAAGAACTAATCCGGCGAAAAGAAAACTATCAGGTGTATAAGGTGCATGATGAGAGAATCGGTTCTCATTATCTGGAACTATTTGGACAGCTGGATTCAGGGGCTTTTGTGTATCTTAGAACGAATTATCAGAGTATGCAGGAAAATGTTCAGATTTCCAATCGTTTTCTAGGGTATATTGGACTTCTTGCTATTGGACTGGGTGGAATCGTACTTCTAATGATAAGTAATAGCTTTACGAAACCCATTCTTCATATGACTAACATTGCAAGGAGAATGTCTCAGCTGGATTTTGAAGCGAAATATCCAGTGACTACTCAGGATGAAATTGGTATGCTGGGCACAAGCATCAATACCCTGTCGGAACGTTTGGAGAAAACCATTTCTGAATTGAAAGCCGCCAATAATGAATTGCAAAAGGATATTGAGCGAAAAACCCAAATTGATGAAATGAGAAAAGACTTTTTGTCAAATGTATCCCATGAGTTAAAGACACCGATTGCATTGATTCAAGGCTATGCAGAAGGTCTGCAGGACAATATTAATGATGACAGGGAAAGCAGGGAATTTTATTGTGATGTTATTATTGATGAGTCGAAAAAAATGAACAAAATGGTAAAGAAGCTATTAACCTTAAATCAAATTGAGTTTGGAAGTAATCAGGTTTCCTTTGACCATTTCGATGTAGTGCAGGTTTTACAGTCCGTAATACAATCTGCCTCTCTTTTGGCAGAGCAGAAAGAGGCAAAAATTTCTATGGAGGAGCATTCACCAGTGTATGTATGGGCGGATGAATATATGGTAGAAGAGGTAATCACCAACTATATTAGTAATGCAATTCATCATGTGGACGGAGAAAAAAATATTATTGTCAGCTTAGAGGAAAGAGTGGATGTAGTACGTATCTCAGTATTTAATACAGGCCAGTGCATTCCAGAGGAAGAATTAGAAAAGGTCTGGATTAAGTTTTATAAGGTGGATAAAGCACGAACCAGAGAATACGGAGGAAGTGGAATCGGTCTTTCGATTGTAAAGGCAATTATGGAGTCTATGAATCAGAAGTGTGGCGTTTGCAATCACGAAGATGGTGTGGAATTTTGGTTTGAACTGGATAGAAAAAATTAGAATAATCTCCAAAAGGCAACGCATTGGCGTTGCCTTTTTGCATGGTGTCTGTAGTTGCGAAAAAACACAAAATATGGTACGATATTCAAAGAGTGAACGAAAGAATAATCCGAGGGAGGAGTTTCATGAGAAAAGCATTCTGTGCAGCAGTTCTTTCTGTTGCAATATTATTGACCGGATGCAGTTCAGGTCCGGATTTAAGTAGATTTAATAATGATTTGGAAGCGGAATATATCGCAGGAACTTTATTAAAGTATAATGCAGATTATGAAGGGATGTTGGAATATGACCGGTCTATTTTGGACGTGACCCCGACACCGGTTCCAACCCCAACACTGGCTCCGACAGCTACTCCGGCAGGAGAGAGTGGAACCGAGACCAGCACTGGAGAGGGCGGAGAAGAGATACAGCAAATGCCGGTTTCTTTAGATGAGATTTCTCCAGCAGAAGGTATTTCCCTATCTCAGGAATCCTATGAGATAAAACAGAGCTATGGCTCGGATTTTGCTACTGTAGAGGCTGGAAAAGGAAAGAAGCTTTTAGTGGTTAAGTTCCGGGTGAAAAATACAGCTTCCAAAAAGAAAACTGTGAATTTAGCAGATTCAGCATTATCCTATATGTTAGAAGTGGAAGGAGAATATGTTGCCTCTCCTTTACAGACGATCATAGCTGGAGACATGCAATATCTTGCAGGAAGCATTCCAGCAGGAAAGAGCCGGGAAGGTGTTTTGATTTTCTCTATTCCAAAATCACAGAAGATGGACAATGCGATTGTACGTATTACGAAGGAAAATCAGACAGCAGCAGTGGAATTGAACTAAATAAGTGAGAGCGGAGGTGTTCATTTATGGAAACAAATATATTATTAGAGAGCGGTACAAATGAACTGGAGATTTTAGAGTTTCGCGTAGGAGAGAACTATTATGGAATCAATGTAGCAAAGATTCGTGAAATTTTGCCATATCAGGAGGCAACTCCGATTCCAAATTCCGACCCACGTATTGAAGGTATTTTTATGCCTCGTGATGAGATTATCTCCATTGTAAATCTGGCAAAGGTAATGGGGATGCATGATTTAGAAACAGCATCCAGCGATATGTACATAGTAACTAACTTTAATCAGTTAAATACAGCGTTTCATGTGCAGGCGGTGGTAGGAATTCATCGAGTATCATGGACTTCTATCATTAAGCCGGATTCTACCATTAATGCCAACGGAGTAGGAATGGCTACCGGTATTGTTCGTATTGATGGCAAGCTGATTATTATTCTGGATTTTGAGAAGATTGTTGCTGAGATTAATCCAGAAACGGGATTAAAGATTTCTGATGTAGAACACATGGCAGGAAGAACCAGAAACGAATCTCCGATTCTTATTGCAGAGGATTCTCCTTTGTTAGGAAAGATGCTGTTGGATTGCTTGAAGAGAGCAGGATTTGCAAATTTAGAGATTACAGACAATGGTCAGGAGTGCTGGAATCGATTAAGTGCTTATGTAGAAAAAGGAACGTTGGATGAACATGTTGCATGTGTCATTACAGATATTGAGATGCCTCAGATGGATGGACATCATTTGACAAAGCTGATTAAGTCTAATGACCAGACAGCACATATTCCGGTTGTTATCTTCTCTTCATTAATTAATGAGGAGATGAGAAGAAAAGGCGAGTCCTTAGGTGCGGACAGACAGCTTTCAAAACCGGAAATTGGACAGCTGGTTGATGCAATTGATGATATTCTGAATATTTCAGAAGAGTAAATTCACAAGGAGAGTAGTAGCTTGAGTGATTTAGAGAAAGATTTCAATGATCTGGATGAATTACAAATAGATGGTGATTCGGATGGATTTGAGGATTTACAGGATTTTGTAGAATTGGATGATTTAACAGGTATATCGGCAGAAGATGTGTTTGCGGATATGGAGGCCTTAGGAGACATTTCAGATTTGGGGGATTTATCTGATATCAATGAACTGTCAGATTTGAGTGATTTACCAGATGTAGATGATTTGTCGGATTTAGATGAACTACCAGAGCTAGATGAACTATCTGAACTTGCTTCAGATGACATATTAGGGTCTGCTGAATCGGAGGTGGATGCCTCTTCCTTATTGGCTGGTTTGATGGAAGACTCTGCATTGGAAGATGTTGTAGAGGATAGTTTTCCGGAAATAGATTCTATGGATATAGACACTACAGAGATAATTCCAGAGGATATGGAAACTGTAGAGCTGGCAGAACCTGAGTTAGATGTTGCTGATTTGTTCCAGACAGTAGAACCGGAGGTGTTAGAGGAACCAGCGATTTCAGAAGCTGATATTCCATTGCCGGATGATTTGGCACTTTCAGATGATTTAATGAGTGATTTAGAAGAGGCATTAGAGACGGTTGATGCTATTTCGGATTTTGGTGAACCGGAGATTTCTCTGGATGCTGTAGCAGAACCTATGGCTGCAGAACCAGTAGATGCTGAGGAATCCTTAGATGATATGCTGGATGGATTATTGGATGATTTGGATGCCAATGGTTCGTTGGAAATAGAGCAACCAGAAAGCTTGGAGGAAGAAATGAAACAGGATATTCCAGAAGAAGAGGGTGGTCTGGACGACTTGTTAGACCTTTTGACTAGTGGTGATTCTCAGGAAGAAGCCCAGGAAGATGTTGTAGGGCTTGAGGATATGTTTGATGAAGAAGCTCAGGCTGATTTGATTCCGGAAGCTGTGGAGGAAGAGCCAAAGAAACCTGGACTGATGAAGAGATTGTTTGGTAATGTTGTTACTGACGAAATCGCAGAGCAGGAGCTGGCTGCAAGAGAAGCAGAAAAGGAAGCAGAAGAGTTAAGGGCAGAGGAGGCCGCCAAAGCAAAGGAAGAGGCAGCAGAAGCGAAAGCGTTAAAGGCAGAAGAAAAAGCAGCCAAGAAAGCTGCCAAGGCGGAAGAAAAGGCTTTGAAAAAGGCAGCCAAAGCAGAAGAAAAGGCAGCAAAGAAAGCAGAAAAAGAAGCACGAAAAGCGGAAGAAGAGGCAGAATTAGAAGTAGTTGGCAAGCTGAACAAAGTGGGTGTTTCTATTATTGTGGTACTTACTGTATTGTTCTTGACGGCAGAAATTTCCGGCACTCAAATTTTTAGCTACGCTTCTACCTTAAACCAAGCGAAGGATTATTTTGAAATGCAAAAATATACTCAGGCATATCAGGAGATTCTTGGAACAGATATTAAGGAAAAAGATCAGGAAACCTATGATAAGATTGTTACTGTTATGAAGGTGCAGCGCTCCTTAAATTCCTATGCGAATTATGACAGTATGAAATATTATCCAGATGCCTTGAATGCTTTGCTTCGTGGAATGGAGAAGTATGACGAAAACATTGAAACAGGAAGAAATCTGGAAGTAGAGAAGGATATGGATTCCTGTAGAGAACAGATATTGATGATTTTAGAAGAAGAATTTGGATTGTCTGAATCGGAAGCTTATGATATACTTGCCATGGAAAAAGAAGAGTATACAGAAAAGGTTGTCGAGATTGGAATGAATTCAAAATAAGCAAAAGGAGTCTCGGAAGAGACTCCTTTCTGTATATTATATAATAAGGAGAAAGAAGGGCTAAAACGTGATAGCAATTATTGATTATGATGCAGGAAATTTAAAAAGTGTAGAAAAAGCGTTACAGCACTTAGGAGAAGAGTGTGTTGTTACCAGAGAACCTAAGGAAATTCGTCAGGCAGATAAGGTGATTCTTCCGGGAGTAGGTGCTTTTGGTGAAGCCATGGAAAAGCTGCATCATTATGGATTAGTAGAGGTAATACGAGAGGTTGTAGCAAAAGGAACCCCATTTTTAGGGATTTGTTTGGGATTACAGCTTTTATTTCGCAGTAGTGATGAATCTCCTGATGTGGAAGGTTTAGGAGTATTAGATGGAGAGATTGTTGCAATTCCTCAGAAGGAAGGCTTTAAGATTCCTCATATGGGTTGGAATTCATTGAAAATGAAAGAAGGAGCAAAATTGTTTCAGGGGATTTCTCAGGATGCCTATGTATATTTTGTGCATTCCTTCTATTTGAAAGCTGATAAAGCAGAGGATGTAGCGGCTACCACAGATTATATTGTACCTATTCATGCTTCTGTGGAACATGGTAATGTATTTGCCTGTCAGTTTCATCCAGAGAAGAGTGGAGATACCGGGTTGCAGATTTTAAAGAATTTCTGTAATTTATAATGGCTAAAAATATAATAGCTAAAGAAGTAGAAAAAACAGGCTGATAGGTTAAAGTAAGAAAAATAAGGACTTTTAAGTCAAATTTATAAGAATGCTATTAATATAATCAATGAAATCTTCATTGGTATAGCAGAAAAGAGGTAATATGTTTACAAAGAGAGTGATTCCTTGTTTGGATGTACATAATGGAAGAGTAGTAAAGGGTGTTAATTTCGTAGATTTGAAGGATGCAGGAGATCCTGTAGAGGTAGGAGCTGCTTATGGAAGAGAAGGGGCAGATGAATTAGTGTTTTTGGATATTACAGCTTCTTCCGATGCCCGTGCCACCAAAATTGATATGGTACGT
>CAZEFX010000096.1:0-10338 GCA_964511525.1 uncultured Jutongia sp. | reverse complement strand
CTGCAGTTATTAGGGAGGAAACAGAGGTTGGTTTAAATCTTATCCCTAACAGTAAATCATCTGACTGGAAATCCTTTGAAGAGGGGGCCTATGATAGTAAGACAGACACCTTTATTCCATTTGATGGTTCTACTTGGGTAACTGCTTCGGAAAAGGCAGTAAAATACTATATGGATCCAAGAAATTTCTTGGATGAGACAGGAATCTTTCAGTTTGAGAGTCTGGAATTGCAAAGTGGCCATAATCAGGCAGGTGTGGAAAATGTATTACAAAATACACCAATGCATAATGCCACCTATAGCTATACAGACGATGCGGGAGCAGCACAGACTATTACCTATTCCCAGACATTTATGCTGGCAGCGCAGTCCTCTGGTGTTAGTCCATATCATTTGGCTGCCAGAGTAAAACAGGAAGTAGTAACCGGACCAACAAGTATGAGTTCTTCTGTTTCAGGTACTGTAGCAGGTTATGAAGGCATTTATAATTTCTATAATATTGGTGCCAATAACAGCACTGCGGCAGGCGGAGCAGTAGCCAATGGTTTAAGCTGGGCAAGCAAGGAAAACACTTATCTTCGTCCATGGAATAATATTTATAAGGCAATTGTGGGTGGTGCACAGTATATTGGAAATAATTATATTAATGTAGGTCAGAATACGTTATACTTACAGAAGTTTAATGTGACACCTAACAATACGTATGATCACCAGTATATGGCAAATGTTGAGGCACCAAACAGTGAGAGTAGTAAAACAGCGGAAGCCTATGGAACACAGAAGGCAGATATGAAGCTGGTATTTAGTATTCCGGTTTATATCGGAATGCCTACAGAAATAAGTCCAGTACCTTCTGGTGGAATTAATCCGAATAATTATCTCAAGGAGCTTTCTGTTGAGGGCTATTCCCTTAATCCTGCATTTAAGGCAGGGGATGATGGAAGTACCGTTTATACTTTGACTGTAGCCAATAGTGTAAAGTCTGTTAATATTGCTGCCGCATCGGTAAGTTCTACAGCAACTGTTACAGGTACAGGTACAAAGAAGCTGAAGGTAGGTAAAAAGACCTATAAGATTAAGGTGAAGGCAGAAAATGGAAGTGTGAGAAAGTATAAGGTCAAGATAACAAGGCAGAAGAAATAAAATTTGGCATAAGAGGTGTGTTCATGAAGAGCTGGAAAAAGATAGGAAAAATACTGCTGTTTTTCTTAATCTGTTTTATTACATGGCAGGCAGAGACCTGTGATGTGGATGCAGCAGGTGCAAACATCTCGATAAAAACAGATACTTCAACGGTAACAAAGGGTGATATATTCTATGTCATTATTACGGTAGAGTCTACAGAAGCGTTAAGTGGATTTGAGGGCTATTTTTCTTATAACCAGAGCGTAATGAAATATGTTACCGGAGGTACTGTATCTAGTGGAAATGATGATGAATTTTCTATTTCCGATTTAAATCGGGAAGAGAGTTCTACAGAATTAAAGTATTCTATTCAGTTTAAGGCACGAAAGGCAGGAAGCAGTACCATTGCATTAAAGTCGCCTTATGGAGTATATGGGGTAGAAGATTCTGGTAAAATGTCTGTTGCGTCTAATATTTTAAATATATTAGTAGTGAAAAAGCCTGTGGAAACACCTGATATTGGCAGCGGTTTGTCAGATGAAAAAGAACCATCAGAGAAACCAAAGGAAGAGGGCATAGAACCATCAAATACTCCGGGTTATGGAGATGTAGATTTTGGAAAAAATCCGGAGGATATATCAAAAGAATCTATGGAACCGGTGGAAGAGCCAGTGGAAGAACCAATGGAAGAGTCCGTGGAAGAGCCAGTGGAACCGACGGAGGATGTTGTGGAACCAAGTCAAGAAAATGCAAATCCATCAGAAGAAACACCCTATGAAAAAGACACTACAGTAATTGTTTTCCTGTTACTATTTTCTGTCTGTCTTTTAATAGCAATTATCATTGGTCTGGTTTCTATGAAAAAGCAGGATATAGAGGAAGAAGAACAATGGAAGGCAGAAGATGCTTGGGATGAGGATAGAGAAGAGGAAATTTTAGAAGAAACTCATAACTCCACGAATGAAGGAGAGAGTCTGGAAGAAATAGAAAAGCGTCTGGAAAAAAAGCGCTATTGGTTAAGAAAATAGAGATATTTAGAAAAGAAATCGTATTGTTAAAGAAAATAGAAGCGTTGAGGAGGAAAGCAGAATGCAGAGTCGTTTTACAAAAAGTGCAGAGAGGGTATTGGAGGATGCACAAAAGGCTGCAAGAGGAATGGGACATAATTACGTAGGGACAGAGCATTTGTTGATTGCCCTGATTCGCAATCAAGGTGTAGCAGCAGAAGTCTTAAAGGAAAATGGAGTGGAGGAAGATTCTATCACAGAGTTAGTGAATGAATTAATTTCTCCTAATGCAACGGTAATGCTTCGGGAGAAAGAGGAATACACTCCAAGGGCACAGAAGATTATTGAGAATAGCTTTGGAGAAGCGGAAAAAATGGGAGTGTCCCAAGCAGGAACAGAACACATTCTTTTGGCTATGTTAAAAGAAACAGATTGTATTGCGGTACGGCTATTAAATACCAAAGGCATTAATGTTCAAAAGTTATATGTAGATGTATTGACTGCCACTGGTCAGGATATGAACAGTGCAAAAAATGAGTACATGATGCAGAAAAATAAAAAGAATAAGTCTGCAACACCGATGTTAGACCAGTATAGCCGGGATTTGACTGCCTTAGCAAAGGAAGGGAAGTTAGATCCAGTCATAGGAAGGGAAAGAGAGATTCATCGTATTGTACAGATTCTAAGCCGTCGCACCAAAAATAATCCTTGTCTGATTGGTGAGCCGGGTGTTGGTAAAACCGCAGTTGTAGAAGGCCTGGCACAGAAGATTATTGCAGAAGATATACCTGCAACTCTACAGAATAAAAGGGTGTTAACTTTAGATTTATCTGGCATGGTTGCTGGTTCTAAATATCGTGGTGAATTTGAAGAACGAATTAAGCGTTCTTTAAAGGAAGTTAGACAGAGTGGAAATATTCTGTTATTTATCGATGAGATTCATACGATTATTGGCGCTGGTGGAGCAGAGGGTGCTATTGATGCTGCCAATATTTTAAAACCATCTCTGGCAAGAGGAGAAATTCAGTTAATTGGTGCTACCACCAGAGAAGAATATCGAAAGTATATTGAAAAAGATGCGGCGTTGGAACGTCGTTTTCAATCTGTGGTAGTAGAGGAGCCATCGGAGGAAGAAACCATTGGTATCTTGAAAGGATTGGCAGAGCGTTATGAAGATCATCACCATGTGAAAATTACAGACTCAGCTATAGTAGCTGCCGTAAAGATGTCAAACCGTTATGTGAATGACCGTTTTCTGCCAGATAAGGCAATTGATGTCATTGATGAAGCAGCGGCTCGTACGGGCTTGAAATTATATGTTCCTTCACCAGAACTGCGACAGATGGAAGAAACACTGGTTCGTCTGGAGAAGGAAAAGGAAGAAGCAATCCGTAGTGAAAATTATGCCAAAGCAGGTGAAATTAAGAGAGAGCAGGAAGAGCTTCGTATTCAGATGGAGCAGAAGCATACCGAGTTAGATACTGTAAGAGAACAGAAAGACTTGGAAGTTACAGAAAATGAAGTGGCAAATGTAATTGCTGACTGGACAAAGATTCCTGTTCAGAAGCTGCAGGAAGAAGAGACAGAGCGGTTAAAGAAGCTGGAAGAAATTCTGCATCAGCGTGTTATTGGGCAGGAAGAAGCAGTGGCTGCAATTTCCAAAGCAGTACGAAGAGGCAGAGTTGGCTTGAAGGATCCAAACCGGCCAATTGGTTCATTTCTGTTTTTAGGACCTACCGGTGTGGGAAAGACAGAGCTTTCCAAGGCATTGGCAGAAGCTGTGTTCGGTAAAGAAAATGAGATTATTCGTGTAGACATGTCCGAATACATGGAGAAGCACAGTGTATCCAAAATGATTGGTTCTCCACCGGGCTATGTAGGCTATGAAGATGGAGGACAGCTTAGCGAAAAGGTACGTCGCCATCCATACTCTGTTATTTTATTTGATGAGATTGAAAAAGCGCATTTTGATGTGTTTAATATTCTCCTTCAGATATTAGAGGATGGTCATGTAACGGATGCTCAGGGACGAAAGGTTAGTTTTAAAAATACCATTATCATCATGACTTCTAATGCAGGTGCGCAGCAGATTGTAGAGCCAAAAAGACTTGGTTTTGGCAGTCAGGAGGATGCAGAGGCTGATTATAAAAAAATGAAGGAAAGCGTAATGGAAGAGGTAAAGAAGCTTTTTAAACCAGAGTTTATAAATCGTATTGATGAAATTTTAGTATTCCATATGCTGACTAAGGAGCACATTCAGGAAATCGTCCGTATTTTGTTAAAGACATTGAATAAGAGAACACAGGCACAAATGAGTATTACTCTTAATGTCAGTGATGCGGCAGTTGCCCATCTGGCGGAAAGTGGTTTTGATAAAAACTATGGAGCTCGTCCGGTAAGAAGAGCTATTCAGACCAAAATAGAGGATGAACTGGCAGAGCGGATTCTTGCAGGAAGTATCTCAGCAGGGAATCAGGTTCAAGTAGATTATGTGGATGAGAAGATTACATTTTCAAGAGTTTAATAGTGGAAAAACAAGTCAATTTATGGTATTCTGTTAATAGGATTTTAGGTACGTAAGCAGCATTATAGATAAAACACAGGAGGACAAAATCATGGCAGTAGTAAAAGAATTGATTCGTAAGGAAGCAGATGGAACATTAAGTTTTGGTAATTTTGAACTGGACACCAAGCAGAAGCTTTCCGATTTTGAGTATGAAGGAGATATGTATAAGATCAAAACCTTCAAAGAAATCACTAAATTGGAGAAAAATGGTTTATTTGTTTATGAATCTGTTCCGGGTACCGCAGTTACCAATATGATGAATGATGATAAAATGATGAAATTCAATGTAGAGGGATGGGAAGATTCTTCTATTACTTTGGAACTGGAGCCAGAAGCAGAGTACAAGGTATATGTAGATGGTACAAATGTAGGAAAGATGAAAACAAATCTTGCAGGTAAGTTAATTTTAAGCGTAGAAATCAATCCGGGACAGGTTTCCGAGATTAAGGTGGAAAAGAACTAATTTATGGCAAAAGGAAAAAAAACAGGATATTTCTGTAAAGAATGTGGATTTGAATCAACAAAATGGCTGGGGCAGTGCCCCGGCTGTGGAGAATGGGATAGTTTTGTAGAAGAACCAACTGTGAAAACCTCCACTGGAAAGACTATATCCAGAGCCATGGCAAAAGAGCCCTATAAGCTTTCAGAGGTACAGTTTTCTGAAGAAACTAGGATTATTAGTGGTATTGGAGAACTGGACAGAGTGTTAGGTGGGGGGATTGTGGTAGGTTCTTTGGTGCTGGTTGGTGGTGATCCGGGTATTGGAAAGTCCACTCTGCTATTACAGATGTGTCAGTATCTTGCAGCGAAAGAAAAAAAGGTGCTATATGTTTCCGGTGAAGAATCTGTAAAGCAGATTAAGATGCGGGCAGACAGACTAGGAGTTTTTCAGTCGGAACTGTTATTAATGAGTGAGACAGATTTGGATATCGTAGCGGAGACAATTACAAAGTCGGTACCAGATGTAGTGATTATTGATTCCATTCAAACAATGTACCGGGAAGAAATCGGTTCGGCACCAGGAAGTGTAGGGCAGGTACGGGAAACGACTAGTACCTTGTTGCGTTTGGCAAAAGGCTTACCGGTGTCTGTTTTTATTGTAGGACATGTTACGAAGGAAGGTGTTGTGGCAGGTCCAAGAGTGTTGGAACACATGGTTGATACGGTGCTTTATTTTGAAGGTGAAGGCGGTGCTTCCTATCGTTTCCTTAGAGGTGTAAAGAATCGTTTTGGTTCCACCAATGAGATTGGTGTATTTGAAATGAGAGGCAGCGGCTTGGTAGAAGTACCGAATCCTTCGGAATATATGTTACAAGGTAAACCGGAAAATGCTCCGGGATCAGTAGTGGCATGTTCTATGGAAGGAACTAGACCGATTCTGGTAGAGGTTCAGGGGCTGGTCTGTCAGACTAATTTCAATATGCCAAGGAGAACGGCGGCAGGTACAGATTATAATCGTGTGAACCTTCTAATGGCAGTTATTGAAAAGCGTTTAGGGGTTCGTATGTGTGATATGGATGCCTACATTAACGTAGCAGGTGGTATGCGTATTAATGAGCCGGCATTGGATTTAGGAATCGTAGCAGCGTTACTTTCCAGTTATCGAAACCAGGCACTAGACAGCCGAACCATTTGTTTTGGTGAGGTAGGACTTGTAGGTGAAGTCAGGGCAGTGAATATGGCGGAACAGCGCGTATTGGAAGCAGCAAAGCTTGGATTTGAAAGGTGTTTGTTGCCAGAAGTAAACCGGAAACAATTAGAAATTGAAGAGAAAGAGCTGCGAGGAATGAAACTGGTAGGTATTACCAACATTTATGAACTGTTGGAGGTGATATAAGATGGGAATGCGTGATACAGAAGAAACCACAGGAAGAATTCTGGAACGTTTAGAATATACTTTATGTTCCATGGAACAAATGACCTTTGACTCTATTAATGTAACGGACCGTCTTGTTACTTTAACCAGCGACGCCAGAGAATGTGCTGCAATTATGCGGGAAGGCACGGAAGAGGTCAGAAATGAAGCCTTTGAATGTATGTGTCAAATTATGGATCAGATATTAGAGATTGCTTTTACGGTAAATAATATCTCTCATGAGTTAGAAAAGGAAGCAGTATATCAAAGGGAAACCACAGATAGTATTAAGCAGATTGTGGAGTTTTTGTATGCAATGACAGATGAGCTCGAGTAAAGAGAAGATATGTTATAGATGTCTTAGGATATTTATATAAAAACAAATGTAAAGGAGAAGATTATGTACAACACAACAATGAAAGAAACAGAAAACAGAAAGATTATTGACAAGAAAGGAAACTTCACTGTATTTGAATATCAGCAGGATTTAAGCAGCGCTATGGCAAATGCAACACAGGCTTACTATGCATCCAAAATGAATGTTCGTAAGCGTCAGGTTATGGTGGAATTGGATGATAATCATCAGGCGATTATTCAGGCTGGTGCAATGCAGTGGACAGTAGGAAATGTTAGTAGTGGTACTAATGTAAAAGGAATCGGTGATTTTGCAAAGAAGCTGGTTACCTCTAAGGTGACGAATGAAACCGCAATTAAGCCTCGTTATATGGGAAATGGTCTTCTGATTTTAGAACCTACATATAAATATATTTTGGTTGAGGATGTAGCAGCATGGAACGGAATGGTAATTGATGATGGTTTATTCCTGGCATGTGATGGCAATGTGGACATGAAGACAGTTGCACGTAAGAATCTTTCTTCCGCAGTAGCAGGTGGAGAAGGTTTATTCAATTCCTGTCTGACAGGAAACGGATATGCAGTATTAGAATGTCGTTGTCCAAGAGAGGAAATGATTGAGGTTGAATTAAAGGATGATGAGTTAAAGATTGATGGTAATTTTGCAATTGCATGGAGCCAGAGTCTGAACTTTACTACAGAGCGTTCTACTAAGACATTAATCGGTTCTGCTGCCAGCGGTGAAGGTTTGGTAAATGTTTATCGCGGAACTGGCAAGGTATTGTTAGCTCCACTGTAATAAGTCAAAGCTGTAGTTATGAAGTAGTAAGGATTATGAAAAAATCTGACTACGGTGAAATAATGAAAATGCTTATAGAAAAACCGGCTGGGAATTATCCTTAGCCGGTTTTTAAATTCTATTCGTAGTTACAAATAACTTCTTATATTTCTATTTTGGATGAATCATCCTAATTATCTTCCACTGGTTTTCTTTTTGGTGGTTTTGGCCCCATATACTGATAAAAGTATGTTTTCATCATACCATTATAAATCTTACGGTTTTTGGTAGCCTTCTTTCCTATATAGCGTTCTGCCTGATCGAAGGCCGTAATCATGTAGAAGGACCAGCTATCCAGATGGGAGAAGGCTTCTCCGATTTCCCGGTAAAGAGCTGGCATATCTTCTTTTTCGTCCAGACGACAGCCATATGGTGGGTTAGTAATGACAAAGCCATATTTTTTTCGATGGCTTAATTGGGATACGGGTCTTTGCTGGAAGTGAATCAAATGGTCAACCTCTGCCAGACGGGCATTTTCCATAGCAGCCTTAATGGCATCAGGACTAATATCATATCCCTGAATATCCATTTCCACATCCCGACGAATATTATCTTCTGCTTCATTAATGGCATCATACCATGTTTTTTTAGGAATGAGATGACTCCAGTTCTCTGCTGTAAAGGAGCGGTTCATTCCTGGTGCAATATTTGCTCCAATCAGGGCTGCCTCAATTGGAAAAGTGCCACTTCCACAGAAGGGATCTACTAAAATACGATCCTTATTCCAAGGGGTCAGCATTATTAAAGCAGCAGCCAGAGTTTCTGTAATTGGTGCTTTTACTGTTGCCTGACGGTAGCCACGTTTATGTAATGAGTCGCCAGAGGTATCAAGACCTACTGTTACCATATCCTTCATGATAGTAACACGAAGAGGAAAGCTATCCCCATCTTCTGGGAACCAACTGATATTGTATTTTGCTTTTAGCCGGTTTACCATAGCTTTTTTCATAATTGACTGAATATCAGAAGGGCTGAAAAGCTTACTTTTAATAGAAGTTGCTTTAGCGACCCAGAACCTTCCGTTTTCCGGAATGAAGTTTTCCCAAGGGAGAGCCTTGGTTCCTTCAAAAAGCTCATCAAAGGTGGTAGCCTTGAAACTGCCAACTTTAATCAGTATACGTTCTGTAGTTCGTAAAAAAATATTGGCGCGGCAGATGGCTTCTTCGTCTCCTAGAAAGGTGACCTTTCCGTCCTCTACCTGTAAAATTTCATATCCTAAATTCTGTATTTCTTTTTTTAAAACTGCCTCCAGACCAAAATGGCAGGGTGCAATGAGTTCGTATTTTGCCAAAATCCAATCCTCCGCTTTCTGTAGAAATCCTTTGACGTTTCTTACTGTTTTTGATTAGATAAACCTATCTGTATCTAAGGGAACAAAAAAGTTGCCTATTCATTATATAGAATCAAGGGACAAAAGGCAATGAAAGTATGTTATTTTTCCGATAAATGCGGTATAATACCAAAGATTACATGAGAGAGTGGAGAAAGAAAGCTGAGGAGTTATTAATCAATATGAAAAAGTTATTGAAGTATATTACGGAGTATAAGAAGGAATGTGTGTTAGGACCTGCGTTTAAGCTGTTGGAGGCTTGTTTTGATTTGACTGTACCTATGGTTATGGCTTGGATGATTGATCAGGGAATCTCCCAAAGGAATGTGGCTTTTATCTGGCAGATGGGTGGTGTCCTGTTACTATTGGCTGCCATAGGTCTGACCTGTTCTATTACGGCACAGTATTTTGCAGCAAAGGCAGCAGTTGGATTTGCTACAAAGCTGCGTCATGCAGTATTTGCTCATATTGAGGAATTATCTTTTACAGAGATGGACGAGTTGGGAACTTCTACGATGATTACCCGTATGACCAGTGATATCAATCAAGTGCAGTCAGGAGTAAATATGGCATTGCGCTTGTTCCTGCGTTCCCCATTTATTGTTTTTGGTGCTGCAATTATGGCATTTACCATTGATGTGCAGGCAGCAGTGATTTTTGCAGTAGTGATTCCATTGTTGGCTGTGGTTGTTTTTGGCATTATGCTTTGGACCATGCCTTTATATAAAAAAGTGCAGGCACATCTGGATCGTCTTCTGGGGGTTACAAGACAAAATCTTAGCGGTGTCCGTGTGATTCGTGCTTTTAATAAAGAACAGCATGAAAAAGAAGTGTTTGCAGAGGAAAATGATGCCTTAACCCAGATGCAGTTGTTTGTAGGAAAAATATCTGCCCTGATGAATCCAGTGACCTATATTATGATTAATGTGGCGTTGGTCCTTTTAATCTGGCAGGGAGCGGTACGAATTAACATAGGAACATTAACTCAGGGACAGATTGTGGCATTGATTAATTATATGTCTCAGATTTTGGTAGAACTGATTAAGCTGGCGAATACTATTATTTTGACAACTAAGTGTGTTGCCTGTGGAAACCGTGTGGAAGGTCTTTTGGAAATGAAGAGCAGTATTTTTGATGGCACAAAAGAAATGAAAAAGAAACCTGCTAAGGTGGAATTTCAGGATGTGTCATTGACTTACAGGGGAGCAGGGGAGCCTTCCTTAGAGCATATTACTTTTACTGCCCAGCCGGGGCAGACTATAGG
>CAZEFX010000095.1:0-10423 GCA_964511525.1 uncultured Jutongia sp. | reverse complement strand
GTGGCAGTACATATCCGTCATATTCGGGAAAAAATCGAAATCAATCCAAAGGAGCCAAGATACCTGAAGGTGGTATGGGGAATTGGATATAAGATGGAGGGATAAGAGATGAGAAAAGAAAGGGGAACGGGACTGGGCTCCCGTATACAGCAGATGCGTCAAAAAAGGAAGGAACGTAAAAAAGAACAGGAAAAACAGACATGGAGTGAGGATGCATTTATAGCAGAAAAGGAACTTGCCAAAGAGGTAGAAAAAGAATTGAGAAAAGAAGCATCTAGGGAAGAGAGAAAGATAACACATGGGAAAAATCAATGGAAGGCTTCCAAGGTGGGAAGAGTAGTAGTGGCATTAGGCTTATGTGCTGCTATGGTAACAGGAGCATTTTCTGGAGTGAGAATGGTGGGAACAGCCCGGAAGATGTGGTATATGGATGCCCGCTCACTATCTACCAACTATAACTTAGAAACAAGTGAGAATTTTAATTGGTTATTAGATGGATATTTGCAATTATTTGAGTTATATACAGATATTGGTCATGTAATTGCACCTAAGGGAGCAATTGATTATAATACCGTACTTCTGGAGGGAGAAGATAAGAGCTACACCTTAAAGGATTTATGTAAGGCAGAAGGAAATGGATATGATTATCGGTATTATGTGGATAACTATATTGAGAATCTTCAGCAGTATAGCCGGATGAATGTCAGTCTGCTGGAATTGACTCAGGAGATTCGTTCCTTAAGAAATATGGCAGTAATTGAGAATGGAGAAGTTTATTATTCCCCAGAACTGTCAGAGACATTAACACAAAAAGAAAAGGAGGAATTAAATAAAGAAGTATCAAGAAATCATTTGAAAAATTTCTCTGGTGGAAAGACGGAATTACCTGCATTTGAAGGGATGGAAGAATTAACAGAAAAAATAAAACTATCTATTCCGGAAAAGGATGCAGAAATTGAATCAAAAAGTGAATATCAGGATTGGATTATCGGGGAATATCCAGAGTATGCCAAGGGCTATATGCTGCTTCAGATTGTAGATGCGTATAAGCAGGATTTTCAGGGTGAGATAGATGGAGTAGAGGCAGAGAGGTATGAAACCATATTTAAAAATTTATATAAGGGAGAGTGTTTCTTAGCCAGTGTAGGTAATTTTTATGAGTATGATAGGGGAGAAAATACTGTTACTTACATTAGCGATTATACAGGGGAAGAACATAGCCTGAAAAAGGATCAGATTGTTTATAACAAAAAGGGGAAGTCTGCATATGCAAAGGATGTTCAGGTTGAATTTGGGTACTCTGCCAATGTGTATTCAATGAATAAAGAAATGTATGCAGAGCAGTTAAAAAAAGAAGCTAACGAAATCTTAGAGGAACTTCCAAAAGAAAATATTCCATGGAGTGCGCCAGTGCTTCCTTATTCCCTGAAGGAGGCTCAGGATTATGCGAATTTTTTGGTAAAGTTTTATGCAGAAATAGAGGAACTGCTACATACCAGCCGTTTTGATTGTTATTATGAATCCGAGGATTTGATTATTAAGAGTAATGAGGGATGGGCATATTTAAAGCGTAAAATTGAAAAAATGCAGGAGGATGCATCGGAAGAGGAAGAAAGCGAATTACTGTATGCATATTACAATAGTAATGGTGCAGTCTTTGATACCAATCTTTACCATACCTATTTTGGTCAATCTGGGGAGTGTTATGAATTTTTATCCGAAATGGGAAGGGATTATAATGGACAGAATAATTTTATTTGCGCCTTTACCATTGATTTAAGTGATATAAAGAATAGCTCCGAGAAAGAGCATTTTACGCAGCTTTATCAGGAACATCAGGGGGAACAGAAAATCTATACTGCTCTAGAAGTAGAATTGAAGCAGGAAGCAAAGGGATTTTTCATATCTTTTGTTTTCATTCTTCTGGCGATGCTTCTTCTTAGTGTAATGACGGGGCATGAAAAGAATTCAGATACCATTGTGCTGAAATGGTATGACAGAATCTGGCTGGAAATTGTTTTGCTTGCATTTGGTTTTATTTTAATGGGATTTCTTGCACTTTGCTGGGAAGGTACCTATTGGTATGCTTTTGATGAACAAAGAGAGGAGGAAATTTTCCAGCTCATTGTCTGGGGATTGGCAGCCATAGCTG
Organism: uncultured Jutongia sp.; assembly: GCA_964511525.1. Classification (GTDB taxonomy): domain Bacteria; phylum Bacillota; class Clostridia; order Lachnospirales; family Lachnospiraceae; genus Jutongia. The sequence continues at coordinate 8,271 of CAZEFX010000095.1, read as the reverse complement.
TGGTAATGTCAGGGATACTGCTTAGTCTGATTAAGAGAAGGAAGGCAAAGAAATTATTAAAGACCAGTGTGATCTGTAGTAACTTTTTCCGTGTGAAACGTGGGTTGTCAAAGATAGGACAGGGAACAAAGAAACTGGTTGGATATATCCGGGAATTTCCTGTACTAATCCGTTATGTGCTGGTATTTGGAGTAAATGTTTTCGGTGCTGCTTATGGATTCTTCTATATTGCAGGTGATTATTCTTATTATGGGTTTGCAAATTTCTTAATGCTGGCGGATGTATTAGGTGTGATTATTCTTGATGGCTTATGTGCAGTTCTTTTGATAAAGAATGCGGTGGCAGATGAAAGAATCCGTGTAGGTGCAGAAAAAATTGCCGGCGGGGAGTTATCCTATCAGATAGAGGTGCCATCTGGCATTAGCAAGGAGCAGGCAGAGCTGGTAAAGGTGATTAACAGCATTGGAGAAGGATTGGAAAAGGCTGTGGAGGAATCTGTCCGTAGTGAGCGTATGAAGACAGAGCTCATTACCAATGTTTCCCATGACATTAAGACGCCATTAACCTCTGTAATCAATTATGTGGATTTATTAAAACGGGAGAATATAGAGAGTGAACGAGCACAGGAGTATTTAAGGATTCTTGACCAGAAGTCCCAGAGACTAAAGGTTCTGATAGAAGATTTAGTGGAGGCGTCCAAGGCTTCCAGTGGAGCTATTGATTTACAGATTAGCAGGCTGAATTTCAATGAACTGGTAAATCAGACCACGGGAGAGTTTGAAGAGAAATTTCAGGCAGCAGGATTGACGATACTAAATTCTATTTCTGATGATATTATTGTTTTTGAAGGGGACGGAAGAAGAGTATACCGTATTTTGGAGAATCTTTATGGCAATGTGGCGAAATATGCTATGCCGGGAACCAGAGTATATACAGAGCTATACCAGAAAGAGAATCAGGCGGTATTTACTATAAAGAATATTTCCAAGGAACCTTTGAATATTAAGCCGGAAGAGTTAACAGAGCGTTTTGTCAGAGGAGAGCAGTCCCGTACTACGGAAGGAAGCGGACTAGGGCTTTCTATTGCTAAGAGTTTGACGGAACGTATGAATGGAAGCTTTGAGATTCATATGGACGGAGATTTATTCCGGGTAACGATAAGTTTTCCGGTGATTCAATAGTATTAATTATGATGATAGTGACGCAAAAAAAGGTCATATATATTTCTGTTTCGTGGACGCCTTGCGGCTCGGGATGAACTACGCAACGGTTGCATAGAAGGATAGCTTCGCATAATATGCTTGCTATCCCTCAAGCACCGGCGAGTTCATACGCCACTCAATCAGAAAATATATGACCTTTTTCTGCTGTACACTGGCTATTTATACGGAAATATTATGAAATATCTGTACTGAAATATTACTACTATTTGTACTATAAAAAATACTATATGAAATATGTGGATATGATAGTTCATGTTTTGACATTTCCAGTATTAGCTTTTATCATGGTAGGAGAGTTTGGCAGGAAGGTATTGTGGTAAAATGTCCTTCTGATACGAAAAGTGCTTTGTTGAGAGGAACTGGAAAGGATGGATTTTCATGAAAAGATGGAATAAATACCGGTTGTGGTTCTGTTTGCTGTTAAGTATTCTATTGGGCAGCAGTCTTACTGGCTGTCAGGTATTAGAAGAAAGCACATCGGTTTTGATACAGCAGGAAAAGGTGGAATCAAAGTCTAAGGAAAAGACGTCAGATAAATCGGCTTCAAAAATGAAGGTGCATTTTATTGATGTTGGTCAGGGAAGTGCTGCATTGATTGAATCCAAAGGACATTATATGCTAATGGATGGCGGAGATAGTGACACCTCCTCTAAGGTGGTTTCTTATTTGAAGAAGCAGGGTGTCAGGAAGCTGGATTATGTCATTGTTTCCCATTATGATTCCGATCATTTACATGGTGTAGTAGGTGCGTTAAATGCATTTCCCGCAGAGTATGTCATTGCACCGAATTACGAAGAGGATACCAGAGTGTATGAGTCCTTTGTAAAGGTGGTAAAGCAGAAAAAGATTACCAAAATCAAACCCAAGGTAGGAAAGAAATATAAGCTGGGAAAGGCAAGATTTACTATATTGGCGCCAAATGGGTCTAATTATAGCGATGTGAATAATTATTCTGTTGCCATTCGGTTGGTAAACGGTAGTAACAAGTTTGTTATTACAGGAGATGCAGAGACAGAAAGCGAGTATGAAATCTTAGAAAATAAGTATAAGGTTTCCTGTGATGTATTTGCAGCAGGACATCATGGCAGTGCCAATTCCTCCTCACAGAAATTTTTACAGGCAATGAAGCCGGAATATGTGGTGGTAAGTGTAGGAGCGGATAATAATTATGGTCATCCTTCCCAAGAGGCTATGGCACGATTTAAGGCAATTGGAGCAAAGATTCTTAGAACGGATGAGCAGGGAACGGTAATTGCTACCAGTAATGGAAGGAAAATTACATGGAATAAAAAGCCAAGTACTAGCTGGGCATATCGGGAGTATGGCAGCAGTACCAGTATTGGGGGGAAGGACAAGACAGAAGAGAAGGCAACACAGAAACCAGCAGAAAGTGCAGTTTCAGGACAGTATATCGGAAATAAAAATTCTAAGAAATATCATTCTACCAGCTGTGGCAGTCTGCCTTATGAGGAAAATAGAGCATACTTTACTTCGGTACAGGAGGCAGAAGAGGCAGGGTATACCCCATGCAGCTTTTGTGATCCAAAGTAGGTTTGTTTTGACAATCGCTATAATAGAAGGTACAATGTGACTGGTTATAATAGGAGTATTGTCAGGAATTTGACAGAATTGAGGATAAGGTTGAAGTATGGAGGCTGACTATGGCAGAATATAACGAAATAGAAGAAAAAATCGCAAAGATAGATATTACAGTGGCACCACCAGAGCAGGAGCCAGAGAGACAATATTATTTTATTCGTAAGCTACAGCTTTGGATGGAGGAGAAAAAGCAGGAGAAAGGACGGGCTCTTACTGCCTGTGTTACTACCTTTGGCTGTCAGATGAATGCCAGAGACTCTGAGAAGATTATTGGAATCCTTCGGATGATTGGATACGAAGAAACGGAATCAGAAGAAGCAGATTTAGTGCTTTATAATACCTGTACTGTTCGGGAAAACGCCAACCTGAAGGTATATGGACATTTAGGACAGTTGAAAAAATACAAAAAGAAAAATCCAGAGATGCTTACTCTGCTTTGCGGCTGCATGATGCAGGAGCCGGAAGTGGTAGAAAAGCTGAAAAAGAGCTACCGGAATGTAGATATTATTTTTGGAACCCACAATATCTTTAAGTTTGCGGAGCTATTGTCTATGAAGCTTTTGGACGCACCAGATAATAAAAAGATGATTATTGATATCTGGAAAGATACTACGGAAATTGTAGAGGAGTTACCAAATGAAAGAAAGTATTCCTTTAAAAGTGGTGTAAATATTATGTTTGGATGCAATAATTTCTGCAGCTATTGTATTGTACCTTATGTAAGAGGAAGGGAACGCAGCCGTGAGCCAGAGGATATCATTGCAGAGATTAAGGCAATGGTGGCTGATGGAGTTGTGGAGATTATGCTTCTGGGGCAGAATGTAAATTCCTACGGGAAGAATCTGGAGAATCCTATAAGCTTCGCCCAGCTTTTACAAAAGGTAGAAGAGGTGGAAGGGCTGGAACGGATTCGCTTTATGACTCCTCATCCAAAGGATTTATCCGATGAGCTGATTGAAGTAATGAAAAATTCCAAGAAGATTTGTAAACAGATGCATCTGCCGTTACAGTCTGGCAGCAGTCGTCTGTTAAAGATTATGAACCGTCATTATGATAAAGAGGGCTATCTTGCTTTAGCAAAGAAGATTAAAGAAGCCATACCGGATATTGCGTTTACTACAGATATTATTGTAGGATTTCCGGGAGAAACGGAAGAGGATTTTCAGGACACCATGGATGTGGTAGAGCAGGTAGAGTATGATAGCGCCTTTACCTTTATTTATAGTAAGCGTACAGGAACACCTGCAGCAGCTATGGAAAATCAGGTACCGGAAGAGGTGGTAAAGGAACGGTTTGACCGTCTTTTAAAGAAGGTGCAGGAAATTTCTGCGAAAAAAGCTTCTGTAGATGAAGGAAAGATAGAAGAAGTATTAGTAGAGGAAGTAAATAAACAGGATGGGTCCTTAGTGACAGGCCGTACCAGTAGAAATTATGTGGTTCATTTTCCGGGAGATGCTTCTCTCATTGGAACCATCGTATCTGTGAAATTATGTGAAAGTAAAGGGTTTTACTATATTGGAGAACAGGTAGAGGGCTGATAGAGAAAGGTTGGGAACCATATGAGTCAGGAACTGCAAGGAAAGAATCTGCGTCAGAAGCAGGAAGAAAGAGAACATGTAATATTAAGTGAATATGCAAGCTTTGCGGATGAAACCAAGGGAAGGGACAGGCAGGAGAAACAGTGTGATATTCGTACCGATTATCAGAGAGACAGGGATCGTATCCTTCATAGTAAGGCGTTTCGTCGTTTGAAACAAAAAACTCAGGTGTTTTTGGCTCCGGAAGGTGATCATTATCGAACTCGTATGACCCATACTCTGGAGGTGGCACAAAATGCCAGAACCATTGCAAGGGCATTGCAGCTAAATGAAGATTTGACAGAAGCCATTGCTCTTGGGCATGATTTGGGACATACTCCTTTTGGTCATGCCGGAGAGCGGGCGTTAAATGCTATTACAGGAGAATTTGGCGGCTTTCATCATAATGAGCAGAGTGTCCGGGTGGTGGAACGTCTGGAGAAGGACGGCATGGGGTTAAATCTGACCTATGAAGTCCGGGATGGTATCTTAAAGCACCAGACGAAGCTGGTGCCAGAAACTTTGGAGGGAAAAATTGTCCGTCTTTCGGATAAAATTGCTTACATAAACTCTGACATTGACGATTCTATCCGGGCAGGAATTATCCGGGAGGAGACGATTCCTTACTGGCTGACTGCTGTGCTGGGACACAGCACCAAAGAACGTTTAAATACATTAGTCCATGATATTGTAGAACATAGTGAAGGAAAAAATGATATTTGCATGTCTCAGGAAGTAGAAAAGGCAATGTTCTCTTTGCGGCAGTTCATGTATGAAAATGTCTATACCAACCCTCTGGCAAAAGGGGAAGAAAAAAAGGTTAAAACTATGATTGAGCAATTATATCATTACTATATTCATCATACGGAGGAATTACCGGAAGAGTTTCTGGCATTAATGCTGATGGGAGAAAGTCCCGAGCGGACAGTATGTGACTTTATTGCCTGTATGAGTGATCCTTATGCGGTAAATCTTTATAAAGAAATTATGATTCCGAAAGCATGGAGTGTAGGTGGCATTGAGCACCGTTAGAAAAAAAATAAAAAGAAAAAAGGAAAAACTATTTTTATGTCGAATAACTAACATAGAGGGCTTTTGTCCCTGTGTTGGTTATTTTGCTTTTAGGAGGTGATTTTTTGTCGTGGTATTCACAAGAGCAGATAGAAGAAGTAAGAGCCCGGAATGATATTGTAGATGTAATTGGCAGTTATGTCAGGTTGAAACGTTCTGGCAGCGGCTATGTTGGCTTGTGTCCATTTCACAACGAAAAATCCCCATCCTTTTCGGTAAGTGCTTCCCGACAGATGTATAAGTGCTTTGGATGTGGCGTAGGTGGTAATGTACTAACCTTTGTTATGGAATATGAAAATTATACCTTTCCAGAAGCCATGGAATACTTAGCAGAGAGGGCGGGAATTCAACTGCCAAAGCAGGAAATGACAGCACAGCAAAGGCAGCAGGAAAATCTTCGGCTGACGCTGTTAGAGATAAATAAAAAAGCGGCAAGGTACTACTTTGCAAACTTAAAATCTCCAAGAGGGAAAATTGGCTATGAGTATCTAAGAGGAAGAGAGCTTACTGATGAAACCATTCTTCATTTTGGACTAGGATACGCCGGACAGGGCGGAGGAGAGTTATATCAATATCTGAAAAAGGAAGGATATGATGATAATACCTTGAAGGAATCCGGTTTGTTTAAAATGGACGAGCGTGGTGTTTATGATAAGTTCTGGAACCGTGTTATGTTTCCGATTATGGATGCCAATAACCGTGTCATTGGTTTTGGTGGACGAGTTATGGGAGATGCTAAGCCCAAATATCTTAATTCGCCAGAAACGAAAATCTTTGACAAAAGCCGGAATCTGTTTGGTTTGAATTATGCCAAGCAGGGGAAACGGAAAAATATGATTCTTTGTGAAGGATATATGGATGTTATTGCACTGCATCAGGCAGGGTTTACTAATGCAGTAGCATCTTTGGGAACGGCTTTTACAGAACAGCAGGCAAATCTTATACGAAGATATACGGATGAGGTTTTGTTGACCTATGACAGTGATGGTGCTGGTGTAAAGGCAGCTATGAGAGCTATTCCGATGCTGCGAAGGGCAGGGATTAATGGAAAAATCGTTCACATGGAGCCTTATAAAGACCCAGATGAGTTTATAAAGAACCTAGGTTCTCAGGAGTTTGAAAAACGGCTGGAAGAAGCCCAGAATAGTTTCTTTTTTGAAATTGATGTTTTAAAACGGGAATATTCTATGAATGACCCAGAACAAAAGACAAAGTTTGTTCATGAAATGGCAAAAAAGCTATTGATTTTTGAAGATAAGATTCAAAGAGATAATTATATGGAGGCTTTGGCAGCACAGTACGCTATCCGCTCGGAGGATTTAAAATCTTTAGTGGTTCATTATAGCACCCAGATGCCGGTAGGCTATCAGGAGGTTATGGAGGAGCGGGAAGCTCAAAGGACGAAGGTTCGGAAGAAGGATTCGGAGGATGGAATCAACTATTCCTATCGGCTATTACTGACATGGTTAATTGACTCTCCAGAGCTTTATCAGCAGATTAAGCAATGGATTCAGCCTTCGGACTTCTTTGATGCGAATTATCAGAAGGTGGCAGAACTGCTATATGAGCAGTTAGAGCAGGGAGAACTGGTTCCTGCAAGGATTATTAACTGCTTTCAGGAAGTAGAGCAGCAAAATCTGGTAGCAGCCATGTTTCAGACAAATTTTCATGGTGACATGAATAAGGAGGAAAAACAGAAGGCGATTACGGATTTGGTGGTTCGGATTAAGGAGCATAGTCTGGAGAAGCAATCCAGTCAGATAACAGATATCAGTCAGCTGCAAAGGCTGGTTTCACAAAAGAAAGAACTGCAGAAATCAATTTCTCTGCATATTTCTTAAAAAAGATGGATAAATTATAGTTTATATGAAAGGAAGGTCATACAATGGCGACAGAAAAAGAGCAGGCAAAGAAAACAAAGACTGTTACGGAGGAAAAAGAAACCAAGTCAACGGTCAGCAAGACTGCCGCTAAGGGTACAAAAAAGGAAAGCGCAAAGAAGGAAACTGCAAAAAAAGCTAGTACAAGTAAGGCGGCTTCTAAGAAGAAAGAGAAGGATGGAGATAATTCCGAAGCAAAGTTTTTGGAAACCTTAACCTCCTTAAAGGAACTGGCAAAAAGCAGAAAGAATGTTTTAGAGCTTCAGGAAATTAATAATTTCTTTGGAGAGATGGAACTGGATGAGGAGAAAACAGAAAAGATTATTGAATTTCTGGAATCCAGTGGAGTAGATGTACTTCGTATTTCTGATGATAAGGATGATGTGGATGATGACATTATTCTGGAAATGGAAGCAGATGGAGATGCTCCAGATGATGAAGAAATTGAAAATATCGATTTATCTGTGCCAGACGGTGTCAGTATTGAAGATCCAGTTCGTATGTACCTGAAGGAAATTGGTAAGGTGCCTCTTTTGACAGCGGAGGAGGAAGTAGATCTGGCAAGAAGAATGGAGGAAGGGGATACAGAGGCTAAGAAGAAATTAGCAGAAGCAAACCTTCGTCTTGTAGTAAGTATTGCAAAGCGTTATGTAGGAAGAGGTATGCTTTTCCTTGATTTGATTCAGGAGGGAAACTTAGGTCTTATTAAGGCAGTAGAGAAGTTTGATTATAAGAAGGGATATAAGTTTAGTACCTATGCTACATGGTGGATTCGTCAGGCAATTACTCGTGCTATTGCAGATCAGGCAAGAACCATCCGTATCCCGGTTCATATGGTAGAGACTATTAATAAATTTGTTCGTGTACAGCGTCAGCTTTTACAGGAACTAGGTCGTGAGCCGTATCCGGAAGAGATTGCGA
>CAZEFX010000094.1:0-10474 GCA_964511525.1 uncultured Jutongia sp. | reverse complement strand
TTATCAGGATTCATTAGAGACAATGAATCATGAAGCAGTGGAGTACATACGAGGGATATCAGTTGTGAAAGTATTTGGGCAGACAGTGCAGTCTTTCACAAAGTTTAATAAAGCCATTAAGGATTATAGTGATAATGCGATGGCATTTACAATGGCATGTCGTACAGGTATGGTGGCGTTTACGGCAGTAATTAACTCACCATTTCTGGTATTAATACCGGCGGCAGTTCTGTCAGGTGTTTTTTCAGATAATATGGTTCATTTTACGGAAAACTTTCTGTTTTATCTGATTTTCACGCCGGCATGTGGTGTTATGTTAAATAAAATTATGTATATGAGCAACTATAAGATGCAGGCACAGGAATCTATGCGCAGAATCGATATGATTTTAAATGCAGAGCAGCAGAGTGAAACAGAGAAACCGAAGCAGAAAACGGGTAATGAGATTATTTTTGAGAATGTAACCTTTTCTTATGAAAATGCTCTGAATCCAGCAGTTAAAAATCTTAGTTTTGTGGTAAAGGAAGGTACAACAACAGCATTGGTGGGACCTTCAGGTTGTGGAAAAAGTACAACTGCTAGCCTGATACCACGTTTTTATGATGTGACAGAAGGAAAGATAAAAATTGGTGGTGTGGATGTTAGAGAATTGTCTCAGGCAGATTTAATGAAAAACGTTGCCTTTGTGTTCCAGAATCCGAAGCTCTTTAAAGAGTCTTTATTAGACAACATCTGTGCAGGGCGGCGGGATGCCACCAGAGAAGAAGCATTACATGCCGCACATCTGGCGCAATGTGATGATATTTTGGCAAAATTCCCAGAAGGAATTGATACGGTGGTAGGAAGCAAAGGAGTGTATCTTTCCGGTGGAGAAGCGCAGCGAATTGCAATTGCAAGAGCAATTTTAAAAGATGCTCCGATTATTGTATTAGATGAGGCGACAGCATTTGCTGACCCGGAGAATGAAGTACAGATTCAGAAAGCACTGACCGAATTGACAGAAGGAAAGACGGTAATTATGATTGCGCATCGATTGTCAACGATTCAGGGGGTAGACCAGATTCTTGTAATGAAGGATGGAGAACTTGCGGAGCAGGGAAACCATACAGCATTACTGGAGAAAGATGGAATTTATGCACATATGTGGAAGGATTATATTAAGACAACAAAATGGCATATTGGAAACGAGGTGATAACATGCTAAAAAAAATGTTTGCTTTAAGTGATAAGGGTGCAAAAAGCTTGAGAGGCGGTATTATAGCGGCAGCATTTTATAATTTGTGTCTGATGATTCCGGTAGGGTTGTTAATGATGCTGGTAGAGGATATGCTTTTTTCTATCGAAAGTGGAGAGCCGGTAATACAGAAGAGTATCGTGTTTTATCTGATTGGAGCGGTAGTGTTGTTTGCACTGATTTTTGCGGCACAATGGGTTCAGTATAACAAGACTTATACTACTGCTTATGAAGAAAGCGCAAATCGAAGAATTGTTTTGGCGGAAAAAATGAGAAAACTGCCTTTATCCTTCTTTGGAAAGAAAGATATTGCAGATCTGACTACAACAATTATGGGAGATTGCACTGCATTAGAGAGAACATTTTCCAATGCAATACCAATGCTGTTTGGAACAATCGTGACCTTTATTTTAATATCAATCGGGTTAATTGTGACCGATTATCGTATGGGACTATGCATTCTCTTACCTGTCCCGGTAGCAACCCTGGTGCTTTTTCTGGCAAGAAAAGCACAGCAGAAAGCAGAGACGGAGAACGTGCAGGCAAGAAGAATTGCTTATGATGGTGTGCAGGAGTATTTGGATACGATTCAGGAATTAAAATCTGCATCAAGGGAAGAGGAATACTTAAAAGGCTTGGAAGAAAAATTGACTCAGGTAGTTAAGTGTTCTTTCAGAAACGAACTTATCCCAGGTTCAGTTCTTGCAGCGGCTCAGTTTGTAGTACGTTTTGGTTTGGTTGCAGTGCTTTTTGTAGGTGGATATTTTGTTGCAGAGGGGACATTAACGATTCCTATGTTTCTCTTTTTCCTGATTGTAGCAGGAAGAATATATGATCCATTTTCCAGCTGTTTTATGCTTTTGTCGGAAATTTTTTCTGCATTAGTTAGTGTGGAACGTATGAAAGAGATGGAAGCAACACCGATTCAGACAGGAAAAAGCGAGTGTGCGAATCAGGGATATGAGATCGAGTTTCAGGATGTTGTATTTTCCTATAAGAAGGAAGAGGATGCGGAAGAAGTATTATCAGGAATTTCCTTTGTAGCAAAACAAGGAGAAGTGACAGCACTAGTTGGTCCTTCCGGAAGTGGAAAGTCTACAGCCTCCAAGCTGGCAGCACGTTTTTGGGATATCGACAGTGGAAAAATAACACTGGGTGGAGTAGACATTTCCAAAGTGGAGCCAGAGACGTTACTTAAAAATTTTGCAATTGTTTTTCAGGATGTTTTGCTTTTTGATGAATCAGTAATGGAGAATATTCGATTAGGAAGAAAAGATGCAACGGATGAAGAGGTGAGAGCGGCTGCTAAAGCGGCACAGTGTGAAGAATTTATTGAACGATTGCCAGAAGGATATGATACAAACATTGGTGAAAACGGAAGCTTTCTTTCCGGTGGAGAACGTCAGCGTATTTCGATTGCAAGAGCATTGCTTAAAAATGCACCAGTGGTACTTTTAGATGAAGCGACAGCATCTATGGATGCAGAAAGTGAGACATTAGTGCAGGAAGCTCTTTCTACGCTGCTGGCAGGAAAGACAGTGTTAGTAATTGCGCATCGTATGCGTACAGTTGCAAATGCAGATAAGATAGTTGTTTTAGATGGGGGGAAAGTAGCAGAACAGGGAACTCCAGAGGAACTATTGCGTAATCAGGGAGTGTTTGCGCGTCTTTATGCAGCACAAGGATTATAAAAAAGGAGATTATTAAAAATGGAAAAATCAAAAAAATTATCAGCAAAGGATTTAATTAACACAGGTATTTTTACAGCAATTTATTTTGTTGTTATGTTTGTATTTACTGCCGTAACATCTTTTGCACCAATTACTTATGTTTTATTACCAGCATTTATTGCAATTCTTTGTGCACCTATTTATATGCTTTTTATTACAAAAGTAAAGACCTTTGGAATGATTACTATTATGGGCGTATTAATTGGTATTTTAATGGTATTTACTACCGGTAATTCATGGATTATGTTTGTATTTTGCTCATTATTAGGTCTTATCAGCGACTTGATTGCAAAAGCAGGAGGATATACAAGCAAGAAGATGAGTCTGATTGGATACTATGTATTTTCTATTTGGCCTGTTGGCTCATTTTTCCCAATCTGGATTATGAGAGATGCTTATTTTGATGGTGTTGTAGCATCTATGGGAGAGGCATATGCAGAAGGATTAAAAGCAATGACACCTTACTGGATTATCCCGGTTATGATTGTTTACACAATTGCAGCAGCTGTTATGGGCGGATTAGTTGCTGGAAAAATGAATAAGAAACATTTTGAAAAGGCAGGAATTGCATGAAAAATTTAAATCCAATAACAAAGATATTATCCATTCTTGCAATCAATATCACCATTACCTTTGGGGTAAATGTGATATGGGAGCTTGTGCTATTAGCTTGTGTAAGTGGGTTATTTCTGGCAAATGGTAAATGGAAAAAATGCATTCGTTATGTATTGATATTTGCTTTTTTGCTATTTGGAGATAAGTGCATTTTGCCGGTAATAACTATTCCATGGTTGTCTACATTGGCGTGTCTTGTGTTTATTGCATTTCGTAAATTTTTCTTTTGTATTATGTCGGCTGATTTCTTTGTTTCAACTACTGAAATCAACGTCATGATTGCTTCGTTGGAAAAAATTAGAGTTCCGCAAGTAATTATTATACCTTTGGCTGTGCTGGTGCGATTCTTTCCTACTGTCAAGGAGGAATGGAATCACATACGCGCAGCTATGCGTATGAGAAATATTGGAACAGGAGCAGGACAGATTCTGCTGCATCCGATAGAAGCTATGGAATATATGATAGTTCCACTACTATTTTCAACAGTAAAGATTGGAGAAGAATTAGCAGCAGCGGCATTAGCAAGAGGGCTTGGCATGCACAATAAAAGAACAAATTTGTGTCGTGTCTCATTGAAAACAGCAGATTATCTTGTGATGGTATGCTCCGTGACTGTTGTGGTTTTTTCGAAGTTATGTGGAGGATATTAAAAATTTATGGAGGCAGTTCGTTTAGAAAATGTGTCATTTCAGTACGCTGGTGAGAATCGGAAAAATGGCATAAAAAATGTATCAATGAGCGTAAAAGAAGGGGAGTGTGTTCTGTTAGCAGGAATCAGCGGATGCGGAAAATCTACGATTCTTCGCGTGATAAATGGACTTGCGCCCTATTTTTACGAAGGAGAAATAACGGGAAAAATTGAATTAATGGGAAAGTCGACAGATGAAATCCCTTTTGCAGAGATATCTAAAATCTGCGGAAGTGTATTTCAGAACCCTAGATCTCAATTTTTTTATATGAATACCTCTAGTGAGATTGCTTTCGGTTGTGAAAATCAGGGGATTCCTACAGAGGAAATTGAAGCACGGGTAGCAGATTGTGTAGAACAGTTTCAATTGGAGGATTTACAGAATCGCAATATTATGCAGTTGTCTGGTGGTGAAAAACAAAAAATCGCATTTGCAAGTATTTATGCGGGTAGACCGGATATTTATGTGCTGGATGAGCCTTCTGCAAATTTGGATTTTGATGCGATAAAGGACATTGAAAGAATATTAAAGACCTTAAAAAAACAGGGTAAGACCATTATTATTGCAGAACACAGACTTTATTACCTGATGGAACTTGCAGATCGTGTCTGCTATATAAAAGACGGGGAAATTGCGCAAGAGTATACGATAGAAGCATTTAAAAAGCTCTCCGGGCAGGAATTAAGAGAAAAAGGTCTTCGTTCACTTGATTACCGTATATTGCATGAGGAAGAGCTCAGACAAGGAAAAATAGATAGAGATATTAGTGAAAAAAGTAAAAAGGAATCCTGTAATGCGGCACAACATATCTACATGAAAGAGGTTGCCTGCAGGTACAAAGGGAGAGAAGAGCCGGTATTAAAGATTAAGGAGTGTATACTGCCGCTTCATGAAAAAATTGCAGTAATTGGTCATAATGGTGCTGGTAAATCCACCTTTATGAATGGCTTATGCGGGATGAATAAATCGGTAAAAGGAATCTATTGTAAGGAAAATGATATTCTTCCAATAAAGAGAAGAGCAAAAGAAAGCTTTGAAGTATTTCAGGAAGTAAACCATCAGCTGTTTACGAACAGTGTGGAGGAAGAAATATCATTAGGCAATGCAAATAGGAACGTTGAGGAAAGGAGTGGACTGATGTCTATGCTGGACTTAACAAATTATGCAGATACTCACCCGATGGCATTGTCAGGCGGGCAGAAGCAGAGAGTTGCAATTGCATCTGCACTTTATAGTGATAGAAAGCTGATTTGTTTCGATGAGCCGACGAGTGGGCTTGATTATCATCAGATGGAACGGGTAGCAGAACTGCTGGAACAGGTGCAGCCTAAGCTGGATTTGTTGCTGATAATTACACATGACCTGGAATTTATTTTAAAGACCTGCACATATATTGTGCATATTGAAAATGGGGAAGTATTGGAACAATATTCATTGGATGAGGAAGGAAAAGAGAAGCTATTTCGGTTTTTTAATTATGAAAAATAAATTATATTTTGAAAAAATTGAGAATGAGTCAAAGGGAGTAAGGCTGTTCTGTTTTTCTTATGCAGGAGGTGGGGCATCGGTGTTTCGTTTCTGGCAGAACAAGCTGGGAGATGAAATATCCGTGTGTCCTGCCCATTATCCGGGCCATGAGGAAAGGATATTGGAGGAACCTGTATGGGATATGGATGTACTTGTAACAAATATATATGAGGAAATACATAACAGAGATATGGATAAGCAGCCATTTTTTTTGTTTGGTCACAGTCTTGGCAGCAGGGTAGCTTATGAGCTGGCACTTCGTTTTGAAGAGGCTGAGGAAGAAAATCTGCTTGGAATCATTGTTTCGGCAGGGCGTGCACCTAATCGAAAAGAAGATAATCCAATCTATCATTTACCGGAAACAGAATTTTTTGAGGAATTGTCTAAGTACAATAGAACACCGCCGGAACTCTTTGAAAATAAAGCACTCTGGGCTATTTTTGAACCGGCATTACGGGCTGATTTTACTGTAGCAGAAACCTATTGTGATAAAAAACATCGAAAACTGCATGTACCAATTTTAGCATTACGGGGAACATTAGATGTGGAGATGACAGAAGAAGATTTAAAAGAGTGGCAGGAGTATACGGATGATGAGTTTTATCATTCTGATATTACAGGTGAGCACTTATTTATAGATACACATACAGATGAGGTATTAAAACGGGTAAAAGAATATATATCAAAGAAATGTTTAGAGGGTTTATATGCGAAGGGATAGAGTAGACGAGATTATATTAAACATATACAGGGAAGCGCTGCATGATGCAGCATTGAAAGAGACAGATAATTTTTTTGATAAGGGAGGTAATTCCTTAACAGCAGCGAAAATTTGCCGGCTGGTTCGAAAAGAAATGAATGTATCTATCGCAATCACTGATGTTTTTAAATATCCTAATGTGAAGATGTTATTGGAAAATACAAGACAGAGTGAGGTAGAAAACAGTCATCAGGAATTAATGATATTTCAGCGTGATGAAGCAGGACGATATGATAAATTTCCATTAACCAAAATTCAACAGGGATATGTGATTGGACGTGAGAGTGGGGAAAATTCATCCCATTTTTATTTAGAGTTAAAACGGGAGGAATTAGATGTCGAACGTTTTGAAAAGGTAATAAATTTTCTGATTTCTGATAATGACGCACTTCGAATTGTGATTGAGCCGAATAAACAGGAACAAAGAGTGCTGAAGGAAGTACCGTATTATAAAGTTCGTTATACTGATTTAACAAAGGAAGAAGATGGTGCTTACCAGATTATCAGGGAAGAAATGGAAAAACAGGTTCTGGATGTGTATCAATGGCCAATTTTTGATATTCGTGTAACGAAAACAGCGAAAATGGGATATATCTTGCATTTTAGTTTTGATAATGTGATATTAGATGGATTTAGTATTGGCAACAGATATGGTTTTTATCGAAGAAAACCTGATGATGGTTATTGGTGATTTTATGAGCTATCTGTTTTCGGCAGTGCTTTTTGTGATTATGATGTTTTTCTTTCATCCATATCTTGGAATTGCCTCTTTGGTAGTGACTTTGATTATGTATATTATCGGCGAGGCTATGAAAAACAGTCAGATAATGCATTTCCGTGAGCGTCAGGAATCAAATGAGCTTCTTACAGAAAGACAGAGTTTAGAGTGTTTTCAACACTCGGACATGGCAGATTGGTATTGCTGAAACCTGACTTGTTTGTGGAGTTGATCCGTACTTTGTAAACAGAAAATTTAGTTTTATAAAGCATTAATGGTTTCATACATATAGCTATCGCAAAATAGATTCTTTGTGATGGCTATTATTTTTGTCCCTTACTTGACACAGTCAGATATTTATTGAAAATATGTTGGAGCATAATTAAGAACAGAACAGATATTACAAGGCTTTTAAGCAGTTGCATTATCTGCTTTGTTTTATATATCAAAGTTAATAACTATAGTTTCCATCTTGACTTCTAGTCATTTATACGCTAAAATACAAAAAAAGTGAGAAGTATCTCGCTTTTATAGGAGGCGTGTATGAATATATTAAAACCAAATGCGATTATAGGGACTAATTCATGGGGTGGTACAGTTTATGGTCTTATGCTTCGTGGTAATTGTGTGGGTGAAGAGGTGATAAAAGATGCCACCATAAAAGCGAATGGGTTAGGACTAAATATCTATGATTTTGCCAGAGATTATGGCCTTGGCAAGGCACAGAAAATGATTGGTAAATTTGGCACAGAGAATATTATAATATCTGCTAAGTATACACCATTTTCAGGGTACAAAAAGAATTGTGTCAGAAAATCTTTAGAAAAGGATCTTGAAGATTTCAAAAGAGATTATATTGACATATATTGGCTCCATTTACCTATAGATATAGAGCTGCACATAAGAGAAATTGTTGAACTATATAGAGAAGGAAAGATTCGTTATATTGGTGTTTCCAATTTTACATTGGATGAATGTAAAAAAGCCAAAAAGATATTAGATAAAGAGAATATTCCCCTATATGGTGTTCAAAATCACTATAGCATTATTTCAAGGGAATGGGAAAAGAATGGATTACTTGCATGGTGTCAAGAGAATGAAATTCTATTTTGGGCATGGGCAGTGCTTGAAGAAGGAATGCTTACGGATCCGAGGGTAAAAACAAAAAAATCTCTTATGAAACTTATATTTGAACCTCAAAAAAGGAAGATGTCAGGACTATATAAGGTTATGATAGATATTGGAAGAAAACATAATATTAGTGTACCACAGGTGGCTATAGCGTTTGTTGCTAACAAGGGGATTGTCCCTATATGTGGTTGCAGAAAACCAAAGCAGGTAGAGGAACTTGTCAATGCAGTTGAGGTATCATTAAGCGATTCTGAAATCAAATGTCTTGAAAATGCAGCAGATAAAGCCGGTGCCAGAATAATGGGGGCGGATATATTTAGAATGTTTGTAAGAAAGGAAAAGAAATGAAGGAACCTATTCAGAAAAGGTCTATAGAGACAAGAAACAAACTAATGAAAACAGCTATTAAACTATATGCCGATAAAGGGTATCACAATGTGACAGTGGATGAAGTGGCTTCAAGCGCCGGCTTATCAACAGGTGGTGCGTATCGGTATTTTAAAAATAAACAAGATTTATTACTTGCTACAATACGGTATGCATATGAGAACATTAAGGATATGGCACATATGGAGGACACTCTTTTCAGGACCTTTTCGACCGAAGAAGAAAGGCTGTCCTATATAATGGATAAGTTTGTAATGCTACATCAAAAATATTATGATTTCCATGAGGTGCTGGAAGGTTTAAAACATAGTGATCCTGAAGTGAAGAAACTGTATAATCAAATAGAAAATTCTGCAATGTATGAAGTTGTAAATAGAATGAAATTGTTTTTACCAAGCGAAAAGAATTTGCCAGAAAAGGTTCATCTTGCAGTAAGCATGTTGGAAACATACTGTCATATGAGGTTAGACGAGCAATATAAAACGCTCGACTTTTCTTTTGTGAAGCAGGAAATTATTAAGACAATAGTTCGATTGAGAAATTGAAGACATAGTTTTAAAATGTAGACTTTCAGTCTCACAGCGAGATTGAAAGTAATAGAAGATTTGAAGTTTACAGCTTGATTTATGCAAGCAGGAGGTGCATATGAGTCGTATATTATTTCAAGAATCGTATATTGTAATTGTGTCCTCTTTTGACAAGACTGCAACACATAAGCATCCATTTATGCATTTGTTCTTTAGGCAAAACGAATATTCGTTTATCGGAGAAAGAAATCATAAGAATCGTTGAGTATAAGATACCGGCTGTTCTTGCTACCGGAGATGCTACATTAGTATTAAAGGATGGTGATATGGTTATGGTTGATGGAACAAATGGAGAGGTGAAAAAGATAAAGGGCGGAAATTAAAAAGTAACAAGTAATTATAAGAAGGAGGTTTGCACCAATGATTGATAATGGTACAAACCTCTCGTCTTTTTTATTCACTTTCGGCAAAACCCTAATCGGGATAAAGATTTTAGAAGAATGGTCTGAATAATAACTTATTTCTTACCGGAATCCGCAATTCCTTCCAATGTACCAATACTTTTGATAAAGTCCTGTTCGACCGGAGAAATAGTATTTTCCAAGCGGTTCTTGTACTTGGCATATTCGGCATGAGCCTTATCGAGTGCCTGCTTATGGCTGATGTGACCGCTACTGGTAAGAATATCACGGCGGGTCATTTTCAGGTAATCATCGATGGTTTCCAGCCAGTCCTTCATATACATAGGCTCCTGATTGAGAGCGTGTACTTCTGCAATATCAAGGTATGCGGTAACTATCTTGTTTAAAGCATCCAGTTCCTGCTGGGTAAGATAGTTTTTAGCTACTTCCACATCGGAGCGGCGGATAGTGTCGTTAGCCCATGAGGTAAGTCCCATATTATCTTTTTCAGCATCAGCACGCTGGTAGATAACCTCTGCGGCTGTGTGTTTGTGAGCTGCCCAGTGCATCTTATTCTGCACCTGCTTAAAGAATAGGATGGAGCTTTCTGCACTAGGATCGTAATCGATGCTGGTAGCATAGATTTCCAAAACTTTTCTCCAAAATACTTTTTCAGAGGAACGGATGTCTCTGATACGGGGAGTGTGTGAAGAAAAGTCTGTAAATACTGACCTTCTATGATAATGATTGGGCTG
>CAZEFX010000093.1:0-10814 GCA_964511525.1 uncultured Jutongia sp. | reverse complement strand
ATGTAAGTTATCCGAACTATATTGAAATTTAAACCATAATAATATTATATTTATCCTTTCGTATATTGTCAATATTTGTCTGTTTTAACCATTGCATATTCGCATTCATGCAATGCTTTTTCTATTCCACGCAAAACAACTCTTTAAAGAATTCATCCAACATCTTTGTATTTAATATTTTTTTGCTTGTTTCATATGTAATAAATAAATTCACCCCAAGATATATCCCATTTCTTTCATATGTACTCAAATTCTTATTTTACACTATTTAGTGGGACAAACTGTTTTCTCGGCACCCTACTAAACATCAGATTTATACATTTAGTAGGAGTTCCTATTTCTGTAACGCCCTACTAACTATCGTTTTCTTTGATTTAGTAGGGCATTCCATTCCTGCAACACCCCACTGAACTATCATTTTCTTTGATTTAGTAGGGCATTCCATTCCTGCAACACCCCACTGAACTATTAATTACACTTTTTAGTTGGACAATCTATTTCAGCAATATCCAACTATACTATTTAATATCCTCATCTAGTTTGGAGACAGCCAACTCCGTACCCTCAGCTCCTCTCCAACTTCCACTGTCACTGCACCATAGTCCATTGTTACAAGCACCTTACTCCCTACATTCTCCAATCTCTTCAAGGTTTCTTCATGGGGATGTCCATAGCTATTTCCTTCACCGCAGGATATTACTGCCAGCTTTGGCTTTATCCATTCTAAGATTTCCTCTGATGTAGAATTTCTTGAACCATGATGTGCCACCTTCAACAACGTATATTCCTCAGGCAAGGAACACATATTCACGTCCCCATTTACCTGCTCTTCTTTAATAACTTCAAGCAAACACTTCACCTGTTCTTCTCCTTCTCCCTCCAAATCTCCTGTCAAAAGACAAGAAAAATCCTGATATTCCAAGCTTAAGGTAATGGAGCCTGCATTGGCTGTCTCTGGTTCCATACCCACTACAGGATTCAGACAAACCAACTGGAACTCTCCATCTTCCCAATAATCACCTAGGGACAAATAAGAAACAGGAATCTTATGCCGTACCGCCAACTCCAATATTTCTTGAAATCCTGTAGTATCCTTTATCTCTGGCAGCAGAATATTTTCTACAGAAAGCCCATTCTGTGGAATTCCTTCTAAAATTTCTATCAATCCACTGACATGATCCTCATCCGAATGAGTCATAATCATATAATCAATTTTCCGAATTCCGTTACACTTCAAAAAAGGTAATATTCGATAGGTTCCTACTTTGGATACACTGGTGCTTCCCCCATCCAGCAAAATATTTGTTCCAGCTGGACTATGGATAAAAATTCCATCTCCCTGTCCCACATCAAGAACAGTCATAGAAAATTCTTTTTGTGAAAATGGGAAAAGAAGAATTGTCATGATTGCCGGAACCAGCCAAAACAGCTTTGATGCCTGCTCCTGTTTTTCTATAACTACATGAACCATCACCAGAAAACCTAGTAAGAGCAAATAATACAAAAGAATTTCCTGCCAGGATGGCCGCCCCAGTATCTGAAGCTGTCCCGGCAGTTTTTGAAAGAAATGACATAGCTTTTCATAAAACTGCAAAATAAAATAGACTGTTCCCATTAAGAATTTTCCCACAGGAAGACACAGACATCCCATGATACCTCCTATAAAAGCCAATAAAACCAATATAGAAGCCAGAGGTATCACAAAAAGATTAATGATAATTCCATACAAAGGAACTTCAAAGAAAAAGTAAAGCATTACCGGTAAAGTCATGATTTGTACAGAAATGCTTCCCAGCAACATAGAAACCACCTGTTCCCAAAGTCTCTGTAGTCGAACCAGCAATTTGCCGTAGGAATGATTACTAACGACTTCCTTTTTCCACCGTCTTAACCGTCTTTTTCTCTCCTTTTGTTTTTCTTCTCCTCCATAAATCAACAATCTTAAAGCCGGTTGAACTAAATTTAATCCTAAAATTGCTCCAAAGGATAACAGAAAACTACAAGAAAATATGGCAAAAGGCTTTTGTAACAAAATAACGATTCCACTAAATGCTAGTGCACTTCCGGCATCATAGCTTCGTCCAATCCATTGTGCCACAAGAAATAAAATCATCATGATTACTGCTCTGCTGGTGGAGATGCTGAAATTCGTCATTCTACCATAACAAAGTAGTAAGAGCACACACACAACCACTCTGATTTTTACTGGAACTCCTATGTTCTGTAAAAGCCGATACAATGCCATTCCCAAAATAGTTACATGTAAACCACTAATTGCCAAAATATGTCCAATGCCGCTAACTTGATATAGTTTCTTAATATCCATGTCCAACACAGACTTGTCCCCTAAAATCATAGCAGTAATAATTCCACATTCCTTTTCAGGCAATGTACTTTCATAAACGGAAGCTATCCTATCCCGAATATGGTACAAACTTTTCCTACCCCAAGCACATTTTTTATCTATTACCTTTATTTCTTCCGCTTGAAACTGATAATAGATTCCTTTTTCCTTATAATATGCCTGCTGGTTAAACTGTCCCGGATTCGTGGGAATACTAAATTCTCTTAAAGCACCTTTGAGGAAAATCCTATTTCCCGGCTCCAGCGCCACTTTTCCATCTAGATAAACCAACAGATTTTCTAAAAAATATTCCTTGTCTTTTATTTTAATTGCTACTTTCTTCAAATAGATACTGGTACTGATTGCTTCCTTTCCCTGACGTAGTTCCAAGTAATTTACCTGTCCTTGGCACTCTGCCTGAATCTGACCTTCCCAGATTTCTTCAAAAATATAAAACCGGGCATCATCCGTTTCCGAATAAAATGCCCGGTATAATAAAAACAAAACAATCATAGCACCAAATATCCAAACCAATGGACGTTTGATGATATCCCTCCTTTATAACATGCTTAACAGCTCCTGTTGCTCACTGACCAAAATCAATGCTTTACGATATCTAGATTCCGTTCAAATACAGAACCTAAGTCAATATTATCATTGTATAAAAGCACCTGCTCCCCATTGATACTAAACTGTACCTTACTAATATTGGAAAGCTCTGCCAACGTATTTACAATAGAATAAATGGCTACTTCTTCTGAAATATTTCTTCTCTTTTCTAAAAATTCAGAAGAAAAATCGACATAACATGTATTTTCCTTTACGGTAATTTTATTTAATACCGTTCCTTCTGGTATAGTTGGTAAAATTTCATCCTCTTTCACACCTTCAATTGTATAAGGACCTTTTATTAACTGCTCAATTGCCAGCTGCTCTAAAGGAATGGTGGCATCATAGGTAATATCCACAGGAACCTCCACCAGAGATTTTCCTGTAAAATCACTAAAATACATGTTCAGCGTTGCCTGCTGCTTATAGGTAGTTTCTCCACCAGTATTATCAATAAAGGTGTCTGCTGTCATAAATCCCACAGCTTCCATATTAGAGTCTGTCAAAGGCTGTCCAGATACATAAAATTGTACCGACTCCACACCATTAACCTGACAAATGGTTTTTACAATGGCGGCTCTACGCAAAATTTCTGATACACCACTAAGATTATTGTACCCTGAATTAAAATATAATGTAAGCTGTCCATTGCCTTCTAAGATATAGTCGTCTACCCTGACATCATCAGGAAAGGCTTTTTTCAGAGAAATATCGGAGGGATCCTTTTGTAGTTCTTCCAAACACTCATCAATACGGCTTCGGATTCCATCTGTTTTCCATGTATATTTCACAAAACCAACCTTGTTTTCGTTGGTGTCTAGACAAAAAATATAGCTGCCCGTATATTCTTCTGTCTCTTCTTTTTTAGAACAGCCAATACACAAGATACAACAAACCATAACCAAAAGAAGACTCTTCATCATGGTGTATGTCTTATGCTTTTTCATATTCTGAAACATGATTATCCTCCATAATCATTTATTACGATTCTACTTTTGATGGAACAAAGTTTAACGGAATACGAACGGTAAATGTAGTACCTTCTTTTTCCTTACTATGCAATTTGATAGACCCTCGGTGCAAAAGCACCGCACTTCGTGTTAAAGATAAGCCTAAGCCTGTTCCACCAGTATCTCTGGAGCGAGCTGTATCCACACGGAAAAATCGTTCAAACACGCTATCCTGCACATCTTCCGGAATACCCACACCGGAATCCTGTACTGTCACATAGAAAAACTTATGATCCGCATTCAATGTAACCCTGACCCATCCTTCATCATAGTTATATTTAATGGCATTTTCTATAAGGTTGTTAAGGGCAATGGACATTTTTACTTCATCAACATCCGCCATAACCGGACGATAGCTTTCATAAATCAATTCAATGCTTCGCTCTGCCGCAATAGGACGTAGTCGTTTCAACAACTGCTCCAGCATATCATTAATGCTGATATTAACTACTTGTACCTGAGCAGAATTCTTGTCCATTTTTACCATGGATAGCAAGTCATTGATAATCGCTGTCATTCGTTCGATTTCTTCTCCAATATCCGACAGGAATTCCCGATATAATTCTTCTGGCATCCCTTCCTGAGAAAGTAAAGAATCCGAAAGAACCTTCATAGATGCTAAAGGGGTTTTTAACTCATGAGAGACATCGGAAACAAAATTTTGTCGGGAATTTTCCTGCTTTTGCATAACATCTATCATTTGATTAAAGGAATCAGATATACTACTAACCTCGGAAAACCCTCGCATATCTAGTTTTACATCCATATTCCCTTGAGAAATTTCGTCAAT
This sequence comes from uncultured Jutongia sp., assembly GCA_964511525.1. Taxonomy (GTDB): domain Bacteria; phylum Bacillota; class Clostridia; order Lachnospirales; family Lachnospiraceae; genus Jutongia. Next base: position 6,061 of record CAZEFX010000093.1, on the reverse strand, counting down.
GGAGTCTGTTACCTGTTTCAAAGGCTTTGTCAGAAATAAAGAGTAAACGCCTGCTCCCAAAAGAAGCAAAATGGTAAAAATCAAAAGTGTAATATATACTCTTTTGGTCACCGCATCTGCAATAATCTGAAGACTTTTGGTGGAAAAACTCATAATAATTACACCGATAACCTGTTGCTTTTCAGAAGAATCAATAATAGGCATGGTGAGCTGCATATATTCACCAAGCTCATTGACATACTTACTTCCCGTTCCATTAAAGCATTGTATTACCTCTGTGGATATTACTGTTTTTCCATTCTCTAATCCATATGTATCTTTCACAATGCGAAGATTTTTATCTACCAGCATTACCCTTCCCTGATAAACCTCCGCAATTTCTTCCACTTCTATATCTACCTCTTCGGAATCGACATCCGAAAGATACCCAGAAGAAACCACCAGATTAGAAATCATTGTACCATAGGACTGAAGCTCCTCCACACGCTGTGATACCAGCTTAGATTCATAGGAACCTGTTACAATGGCAGAAAATAAGTACAATGGAACCAACCCTATAATTATAAAAACAATAAAAACCTGTATGCGCATACTACGCAGAAAATACAGTGCCTTACTTATTAACTGTTTCAAAATCCATCCTCCATCGCCTTCTCATTCTGCAATGATTATTTCTGAAAATAATAACCAACGCCCCATTTCGTATGTATATACTTTGGATCACTTGGATTACCTTCAATCTTTTCACGCAAACGACGGATATGCACATCCACAGTACGTACATCACCAGGATAATCATAGCCCCATACAGTATTTAAAAGCTCCTCTCTGCTATACACCTTATTTGGATGCAGCATAAGAAGCTCTAAAAGATCAAACTCTTTGGCTGTCAGATTTACTTCTTTTTCATCAATATAAGCTCTACGGCTATCACAATCCACTTTCAAGCCATCATAGGAAAGTACCGTCTTTTCTTCTTTTGCATGACCAGAACTGCTTCTACGCATAATGGCTTTGATTCTAGCCTTTACTTCTAAGATATTAAATGGCTTGGTAATATAATCATCCGCTCCATACTCCAACCCTAAGATCTTATCCATATCATCGCCTTTGGCTGTCAACATGATAATGGGTACATCCGAAAACTCTCTCACCTGCTGGCATACCTCAAAGCCAGTGAAAACCGGCAGCATCACATCCAGCAATACCACATCGTACTGATTCTTTGTTATATAATCCAAAGCTTCCTGTCCATCATAAGCACAGTCAACTTCCATGCCATCCTGCTCAGGCTAAAGCGGATTCCTTTTACAATAAGCTTTTCATCGTCTACTACCAAAACCTTTTTTGCCATTTTTCCATCCTCCAGGTGCTAACCATTATTTTATACTGTAATATTCTCTTTAATCTGATTGTATACGCCTTCTTTTATCCCAGATATTTTCATAATATCCTCGATACAGGTAAACGGACCGTTTTCTTCCCGGTAATCTATAATCATCTGTGCTTTGGATTCCCCTATCCCTGTCAGAGTCATAAGCTCCTGTGCTCCAGCCTGATTGATATTCACCAATTCACTATGTTCTGATGAAGTCAGACTTCTCTTAGTTGTCTTAAATGGAATCGTAATCTGTTCCCCATCCATTATCTTTCTTGCTTGATTTACTGCATCTGATAAGGCTTTTTTCTTTAAACCTCCTGCTGCTTTTACTGCATCACAGACTCTGGCTCCAATAGGAAAAGAATAAACTCCCGGATGCTTTACCGCACCACAAATATAAACAGTACATTCACCGGAATCTTCCATTCCACCAGCACCTTCAATATCTTCAGAAGATGATGCAGAGGAGACAGTCATTTCACTAGTATTCCACTGTATCTTTGACATAGGCTTCTTTTCAGAAGCAGAATGTAGATACAAAAAACCAGCAATCAACAGAAAAACACTACATATTCCAATTGTAATCCATGTTTCTTTCTTCATATTCCCTCCTGCTATAAAATATAGAGAAGGTATCTGCCCGTTTTACGAAGAAATGCTCAGTATGAATCTATTCTATCGAATCCGCAATCCAAATACAATAGATACAATCAACAAATTTATGAACCTTTTCTTAATTTTTTTTGAACAGCAAAATCCCTGCCACAAAAAGTACCGTTCCTGCCAGCTTGGTCCATTGAAATCCCACCTTTTCTACTCCAAATAAACCAAACAGCTCAATCAAATAGGACACAATAATCTGGGCTGCAACAATCAACATTACCGCTTTTGCAGGTCCTAACTGATTCATTCCCACAATCACCGTATAAGTGATAAATGCACCAATTACTCCACCAAGCAGCATATATTTTGGCTGTACTCTCATCAATCCAGAAAAGGCTCCTTCCCTGCCTGTAACCAGCCAGGCTGTGAGACAGACTATCAACGCTGTCAACTGTACAAAAGATGCAGACACCCATACACTGGTCTGCTTTGTTACTGCTGCATTAAAGACTCCCTGGACACTCATTAATACTCCGGAAATCAAAGATATGATTGCTCCCCACATAAAAAACCTCCTTTTGGCTACCAACACCTGTCTTATTCCCATTTGTGTTAAGTATTTCCAAAAAGAGGTTATCTTATTCGTGTTAATTATCTTTCCATTATGAAAGGGAAGCAAATACTTCATCTAAAATCTGGCACATTTCATCAATATGCTCTTTCTCTGCCACCAGTGGCGGTACAAAACGAACAATATTCGTTCCTGCCGAAATCAGAATCAAACCCTTTTCAATGGATTTAGACACCACGTCTCCGGCTGGGATGGTAAGCTCCATTCCCTGCATAAAGCCCATGCCACGTACTTCCTTAATACAATCATATTTTTCAGCCAGCTGCTGTAGTCTCTCTGTCATATATGGAGCCAGTTCCTGTACATGTTCTAAAATATGATTCTTCTCATAAATCTCAAACACCTTACATACTGCCGCAGTAGCTAAAGGATTTCCTCCATAGGTGGTACCATGATCTCCCGGTACCATGGCTTCTGCTACCTCTGCCTTCGCTGCAAACGCCCCTACAGGCACACCACAGCCTAAGGCTTTGGCGCTAGTTAAAATATCCGGCTTTACATCATAATGCTGGAAGGCAAACATCTTACCAGTACGTCCCATACCGCACTGAATTTCATCCAGAATCAATAGAATATCATTTTCATCACAAAGAGCACGAACCCCCTGGAAAAATTCCTTTGTTGCTGGATAAATTCCCCCTTCTCCCTGAAGGCTTTCCATAATAACAGCACAGGTATCCGGTGTAATTAACTTTTTAACGCTTTCCAAATCATTATAATCTGCAAAGGAAACTCCACCAATCAAAGGCTCAAACGCCTCACGATAATGCTTATTTCCTGTTACAGATAAGGAACCCATGGTACGTCCATGGAAGGAATGATTCATGGCAATAATCTCCCCCTTACTGGAAGGATTCTTTAACCATGCGTACTTTCTTGCCAGCTTCAATGCACCTTCAATAGCTTCTGCTCCACTATTAGTAAAGAAAACCTTATCCATACCGGAAGCTTCTGCCAGATACTTAGAAGCCTTTACCGCAGGCTCTGTATAATAAAGATTGGATACATGAATCAGCTTATCCACCTGATCTTTAATTGCCTGCTTATATTCTTCATTACTATATCCCAAAGAAGACACTGCAATTCCGGCACCCATATCCAGATACTTCTTTCCAGCATCATCATAAAGGTACATGCCTTCGCCCTTGGTAAAAGTAATGGTTCTATTATATGTATGTATAAAATGTAAATCTGCTTGTTTTACGTCCATAAAGAACCTCCTGTCTATTTTCTATTTCTCGTTTTCATAAAGTTCATTTGCACTATCAATAATAGCAGTTCCAATACCCTTTTTCGTAAAGAACTCCAATAACAAACAATGCTCAATTCGTCCATCCAGAATATGTACTCTTCCCACACCGGCATTTACTGCGTCAATACAGTTATTTACCTTCGGAAGCATTCCACCGCTAATCACACCATCTGCAATGAGTCTCTGGGATTCCTCTAAATCCATAACCGAAATTAAACTGGATGGGTCATTTGGATCCATACAGACACCCTCTACGTCTGTTAAGAACGCCAGCTTCTCTGCACCAACAGCAGAAGCTAGGGCACAAGCAGCATCATCTGCATTGATATTATAGGTTTCTCCATCTTCTCCTAAACCAATTGGTGCAATAATTGGAATAAAATCATTAGCAAGTAAGGTATCTAAAAGTAAGGTATCTACAGCTTCTACATCACCAACATAACCGATGTCTTTTCCCTTTGGCATTTTCTTGCTTACCCGAAGCATGCCACCATCTTTTCCAGAAACACCAACTGCTTTTACTCCCAGCTTTTCTACCATCTGTACCAGATATTTATTCAGACGGTTCAATACCATCTCTGCAATTTCCATGGTTTCTTTATCAGTTCTACGGAAACCTTCTACAAATTCAGTCTCCTTACCAACCTTATCAATCCATTTGCTGATTTCCTTACCGCCACCATGTACAATAATCGGCTGCATACCAATAAGCTTCATCAGTGCTACATCCTTAATAACACTTTCTTCCAGCTTCTTATCCAGCATAGCACTTCCACCATATTTCACAACTACGATTTTATTATTAAAATTCCGAATATATGGTAAGGCTTCAATTAAAGTCTCTGCCTTTTGCATAATTTCCTCCATATATTTCTTTTTCTTTTCTTCTGCGTTCATATTCTTCCTCATTTCTGCCCGGTTAATTGTTTTTCTATGGGCTTTTGCATAATCTATTATAATTTTCTCCGTTTTATGTTTTATGGGAACATTGGAACCATCTGTAAGCCCAGATTTTCTTCCAGCCCAAACATAATATTCATATTCTGTACCGCCTGGCCAGCAGCCCCTTTTACTACATTATCAATGGCTCCCATCATTACGATACGATTAGTACGCTCATCAATTTTGAAATTTACATCTACAAAATTACTGCCCTCCACCCATCTGGTTTCCGGACAAATATCTTTTTCCAGAACTCTTACGAAATATTCATTCTGATAATATTTGTCATAAATTGCTTTTATTTCTTCATAAGACATCTTTTTCTTTAAAGTTGCATAGGCAGTCACCAAAATTCCGCGGTTCATTGGAACCAAATGAGGTGTGAAGTTAATCAGCACTTCTTCTCCAGAAGCATAACTTAACTGATCCTCAATCTCCGGTGTATGGCGGTGACAGGTTACTCCATAAGCCTTAATATTTTCATTTACTTCACAATAAAGATTTGCCACCTTAGCGCCACGACCTGCTCCAGAGGTTCCAGACTTAGCATCTACAATTACGGTGCTCATATCAATAAGACCTTCCTTCGCCAATGGATAGATAGACAGAACGGAACAGGTTGGGAAGCAGCCTGGGTTCGCAATAAGTCTTGCATTCTTTACCTCTTCACGATTCACTTCACAAAGACCATAAACTGCCTCTGCCACAAAATCCGGGCTCTGATGCTCAATACCATACCACTTTTCATACTTCGCTACATCTTTAATACGAAAATCTGCACTAAGGTCAATGATTTTTACCTTAGAAAGAATCTCTTCATTCACCAGAGAACCACAAAGTCCCTGTGGTGTAGCAGTAAAGATTACATCCACCTGTCTTGCCAGCTCATCCATATCCTCACCCTTGCAAAGATCCTCCACCAGCTGAAACATATTTCCAAATACTTCACTATACTTTCTATCAATATAAGAACGGGAACCATACCAGACAATCTTTACCTCTGGATGACGCAATAAAATACGAACCAATTCCTGTCCTGCATAACCTGTTGAACCAATAATTCCTACTTTAATCATATTATCTACGACCTTTCCTGACTTCTGAATTCTTTTTGAAATCCTATGTAATATTCTTTTTCATAATTTCAAGTCGGAATCATTATACTGCTACCTACTTAATTATGCAACTCTATTTTTAATTTTTTTGCATAAAAATTCAAATAATATTTATAAAAATCCATTTTTATCCTTAT
>CAZEFX010000092.1:0-11100 GCA_964511525.1 uncultured Jutongia sp. | reverse complement strand
ATTGCTTCGCAATTCCGCTCGGGCGCGAAAGAGTCGCAAGCGACTCTTTGTTCTTTGAAATTGCTCAAAAAGTAGTGGTATGTCAACAAGAATTGCTTTGCCCTTTTTTATAGTAAGAAATCGTTCAAAACATAGATTTTGTCCGTGGTGTTTTTTGTTGTAGAAAAAGGGGAAATCTATTACAATAGATAGAAAATGTATGGGATAGAAAAAAATAGAATATGAAATAAAGAAAGGCAAGGGAGTATGGAGCCTATAAAGGAAGAAGAGAAGGAAAAAGCAGAGTTAGTTTGTAAAGAAATGTGGGAAGAGATTTTTGGAGATAGTCAGGAATATATTGCTTGGTATTTTAACCAGAAATGGAAGGAAAATGAGGTGTTTCTTCTTCGAGATCAAAAGGAAGAAGTTTGCAGTATGCTTCATATAAATCCATATCAGATGCAAATAGCTGAAAAAGAAATGTTATTGCATTATATTGTAGGGGTTTGTACCAGACCAGATCAAAGAAAAAAGGGTTATATGGGAGTGTTAATAAAAGCTGCCTTTCTTTGGCTGTATGAAAGGGAGGCTCCCTTTACTTATCTCATGCCTGCCAGAGAGGGGATATATGAACCTTATGATTTCCGCAAAATATATCAGGCTGGGAAGGAGTTGGTGCAACAGATACTTTCCATGGAGGGAACGGAACAATACCATTTTGTGGGGTATGAAAAAGCAACTCAGCAACAGCGGGAAGGCGTTGAAACATTAGCCAATCAGTATCTTTCCAGCCGATTTTCTGTGTATGTCTGCCGGAACCAGAGGTATTTTCAGGAAATTGCTCAGGAGATGCAGGCTTGTCATGGAGAACTGCTTTTGATTTATGAGAAAGATGATTTGAAGGGATATTTAGAATATGGAGCGGAAGAAAACTCGGTGGAGATTTTTGAAGTAGTAGGAGAGTTACAGCGAGAGCAGTTGTATTCCTCCTTTGGAGCCTATTTAAAGGAAAGAGGAATTGGAAATGGGGAACAATTCCAAGTGAATGTAACACCTTTCGCAGACTGTAATTTGGAGCAGGGACATTGTATTATGGCAAGAGTCATTCATTTTGAAAAATGTGCGGAGCTTTTTCGTAGCAAAGAGAAGATAACCATGAAGGTGAAGATAAATGATGACTATATTCCTCAGAATAATAAAAAGTGGCAATTAGATATTAGACCAGACAGATGCCAGGTGAAGCCTTTACAGGAGATGGAAAGGGTGGAGCAAGAAATGAATATCCGAGAGTTTTGTGATTATTTTTTCCAAGAACAAAAAGTATTTTTGAATGAACTGGTATAAATGGAGATTTGTTTGTAATATAGTTGACAGATAAAAAAGGAATGTTTTATTATTTGATGGGGGTGATTACCGTGAAAAGAGCAGAAGAATTAGAAAAAGAATTAGACAAGCTAGAGCAGGGAAAATCTAAGTATGTCTGGGATGAATGGGAAGAAATAATTACAGATGATTACGAGGATGAAAGAATCACTGCAGAAGAGTTCGATGCACTAATGCATCGTTTGATGGACATTGATTGTGAATTATAGGAGATGAAAAAGTGGAAAGAAGAACAAGAGAAGAGGAAATAGAATACAAGCGGTATATTTACCGGTTAAAGAAGAGGGAAGAGCGGAGAAGAAAGGTTATGATTGCCAGAGCCATTGCAGTAGTGGTTTTGGTGGCGTTTGTTGCTTTATGTACCTGCCTTGTCCGCTGGGGAGTAAGAACTATTACAGCAGCAACAGAAAAAAAGAAACCTGTGGTAACCCAAGTGGCTGAACCAACCTTGGAACCGCTGGATTATTCTGTGCCAGAAGGCTATGAGACTTATAGCCAGCAATTAGAGGCTCTTAGGGAGGACTACCCTAAGGTGGAAGATATTTTAATGAATTTATATGAGTATCCAGAAAATCTTTTGAATTTAGCAGTTTCCAATCAGGAAACCTTAGATTTTGTTATCGGTTATCCAATGCACAAATCGGATATTAAACCATCTGGTGAAGTATCTCAGGAGGAATTAGCAGAAGGGATTCCTTATTTTTGTCAGTGGGATGAGCGCTGGGGCTATTTGAATTACGGAGATGATATTATTGCTATTGACGGTTGTGGTCCTACCTGTTTAGCTATGGTATCAGCAGGTTTGTTACAGGATACCACGAAGACTCCAGATGCAATGGCAGATTTTAGTATTGATAATAATTATTATACACCAGCCTCCGGTTCTGCATGGTCATTAATGTCCTCAGGCGCAGAAAAGCAGGGGCTTATATCAGAATCTGTAGTAGTGAGCGAAGAGAATATTAAAGCTGCCCTACAGGAAGAAAAGCCGGTGATTTGTAGTATGAAGCCGGGAGATTTTACTACCACAGGACATTTTATTGTTTTAACTGGTATAACAGAAAGTGATATGGTAACGGTAAATGATCCAAATAGCATTAGCCGGAGCATGGAAGAATGGGATTTGAAAACTCTTGTGGAGCAAATGAAGGCGGCTTGGGCCTATTCCGTTTCTTGATTTTGAAAGGAAATCAGCGTATAATAGGAATAATTTCTTGAAGAACAGGGAAGTTCTTTGATAAGACGGGTATACACAGGATGGAGGCGTCATATGGAGAGGACAAATAAACTGGGTATCAAAATTGATAATGGTGAACTGGAAACTAGTATGATTCCAGCGGATTTTACAGAACCAGATCTATTATACGAAAAGCTGATTGAGAGAATTCGGAGGTATCATCCTTCGGATGATTTTTCCATGATTGAAAAAGCGTATAAGATTGCTTATGAGGCTCATGAAGGCCAGTTGAGAAAATCTGGCGAACCATATATCATTCATCCGGTTTGTGTCTGTATTATTCTGGCAGAACTGGAGTTAGATAAAGAAACTATTGTGGCAGGTATGCTTCATGATGTAGTGGAAGATACCATCATGACTAGTGAAGAGATTACAGAAGAGTTCGGAGCAGAGGTAGCTCTTCTAGTAGATGGCGTTACTAAATTAACACAGTTAAACTATGTGGCAGATAAGGTTGAGGTTCAAGCAGAAAATCTACGAAAAATGTTTCTTGCTATGGCAAAGGACATTCGTGTTATTTTGATTAAGCTGGCAGACCGCCTTCATAACATGCGTACCATGCAGTATCAGACACCGCCAAAGCAGAAAGAAAAATCCCGTGAGACTTTAGATATTTATGCACCCATTGCAGATCGTCTAGGAATTTCCAAGGTAAAGGTGGAATTAGATGATTTGGCATTCCGGTATTTGGAGCCGGAAATGTACGAGGATCTAGTTTCTAAGATTGCTCATGGACAGGTGCAGAGAGATATTTTTATTAAACAGATTGTAGAGGAAGTAAGTAGTCATATTAATGCTTCTGGTATTAACGCAACCATTGACGGACGTGCAAAGCACTATTTCAGTGTGTATAAGAAAATGGTGACACAGAACAAGAAGCTGGAACAGATATATGACTTGTTTGCGGTGCGTATAATTGTAGATACAGAAAGAGAATGTTATACCGCTTTAGGTGTGATTCATGAGATTTATAAGCCGATTCCGGGACATTTTAAGGATTATATTGCAATGCCAAAACCAAACAAATACCAATCATTGCATACTACCTTAATTGGTCCACAGGGTCAGCCTTTTGAAATTCAGATTCGTACCTATGAGATGCATCGTACTGCGGAATATGGTATTGCAGCTCATTGGAAGTATAAAGAGAACCAGTATGGAAGCAAGACGGCAGACAATGAAGAAGAGAAGCTGGCATGGCTGAGACGAATTTTGGAATGGCAGCGTGACATGTCTGACAATAAGGAGTTTTTGAGCCTCTTAAAAAGTGACTTGGATTTATTCTCTGATCATGTGTATTGCTTTACCAAGGATGGAGATGTTAAGAATCTTCCAGCAGGTTCTACTCCAATTGATTTTGCCTATGCTGTTCATAGTGCAGTAGGAAATAAAATGGTTGGAGCCAGAGTAAATGGAAATCTGGTAAATATTGATTATGAGATTCAAAATGGTGACCGGATTGAGATTATGACCTCTAATAATTCCAGAGGTCCAAGCAGAGACTGGCTGGCAATCGTTAAGAGTACTCAGGCGAAGAATAAGATTAACCAGTGGTTTCGCTCCGAATTTAAAGAAGAAAATATTACCCGGGGTAAGGATGCTTTGGTAAATTACTGTAAGACGCAGGGGATTGTATTGTCTGATTTACTGAAACCGGAATATACAGATGTCTGTATGAAAAAGTATGGCTTCCGCAATTGGGATTCTGTCCTTGCGGCCATTGGTCATGGTGGCTTAAAGGAAGGTCAGGTCGTAAACAAGCTACAGGATGCCTATGATAAGAAGCATCCAAAATACAGCACGGATCAGGATATTCTAGAGGCGGTTGAAAAGAGTCTGACTTCCACTAGTACATCTCAAAGTAAGCCTGCGGCAATTAAATCGAAGAGTGGTATTGTGGTAGCAGGTTTGAACGATGTTTCTGTTCGTTTTTCTAAGTGCTGTAGTCCAGTACCTGGAGATGAAATTATTGGTTTTGTCACCAGAGGCCGTGGTGTTTCTATTCATCGGACAGATTGCGTCAATATGATGAATATGTCGGAGTTGGATCGTCAACGTATTATTGAAGCAGAGTGGCAGGTGACTTCTGATGGAGCTGAGACGGAGTATTATGATACAGAGATTATTCTCTATGCTTATAACAGAATGGGCTTGCTTTTGGAAATTACAAAGGTATTTACAGAAAATAAAATCGATGTGAAGTCTATGAATATCCGTACCAGTAAGCAGGAAATTGCTACGATTACCGTAGGATTTGCTATTCGTGGAGTAGAGGCATTAAATGAGTTGACAAAGAAATTAAGAAGTGTAGAAGGTATCAAGGATATTCAAAGAACCAGATCTTAGGAGTCTGTTTCTTTGGATGAGAGAGAAATATTAGCAGAATTTGGAGGCTAGAGGGATGGATAGATTATGTTGTGATTTTCGGGTAGTTGGTCCGGTTCAGACCAACTGCTATTTTCTATATCATGAGGATACAAAAGAATGTTTGATTTTTGATCCGGGAGATTGTGCAGAGGATATTATTGCCTTTGTTAGAAAGAAAGAGTTAAATCCAGTAGGGATTGTTTTAACCCATGGACACTTTGATCATATTATGGCAGCAGATGAGGTACGCAAGATCTTTGATATTAAGATTTATGCCGCCAGAGCAGAGGAAGAACTTTTAGCAAACAGTATGTTGAATGTATCAGCCCAGTTAGGTGCTTCTGTTACTTTAAAAGCAGATGAATGGCTGGAGGATGGTCAGGAAATTTCTGTTTTAGGGGAGACCATGCGTTGCATTTTGACTCCAGGACATACCATTGGAGGAATGTGTTATTATTTTTCAAAAGCAGAAATTTTGATTTCTGGTGATACGTTGTTTGAAGCATCTGTGGGACGTACCGATTTACCTACAGGAAATGGACAGCAGTTAATCCAGTCTATCAGGGAGAAGTTATTTTGTCTTCCTGATGCAGTACGGGTTTTCCCAGGTCACGGCATGATGACAAGTATCAAGGATGAAAAAATGTATAATCCTTTTGTCGTAGAATAATGATGCACTTATGTATGTGCAGAAATGAGGACAATTATGATAAGAATCATATTGTCTGAGCGGGATTTTGATTATGAGATTCAGGCTTTGGTGAATAGTTTTTTTCCCGGTCAGATTAGTAGTGTGGTAATACAAGGGGAAGAAAAGGAGCAGGTGGTTTCTGAGATTACTATTGGAATTTCTATGTTTCAAAAGGAAATCCTTACTTGGTATGAAATTGGTGAAAGCAGAGAAGAAAAAATCTGTCTGGTTAGTGGCGAACAGGATTTTCATAAGCATGAAGGAAAAACTGCCCATCCTTACCGAACCTATTATAAAAATCAATTAAAAAAAATAGTATTTCAGTTATTAAAGGGAATCAGGCAGGAGGAATTACCAGAAGGTATAAAACATAGTGTTCCTGTATGGGGAACTATGACAGGAGTGAGACCGGCAAAGATTCCTATGGGAGAACTTCTGGCAGGAAAGAGTCAGGAAAGCATAAAAGAAAATTTGCTGGAAGAATATCAATGTAGTGAGAAAAAGGCGGAGTTGTGTATACAGGTAGCAGCCAAGGAAGCCAAACTATTAGAAGAAGCGGAGTATCAGCAAGGCTATAGTTTATACGTTGGAATTCCATTTTGTCCAACCACCTGTTTATATTGCTCCTTTACTTCGTATCCATTGTCACGGTTTGAGCATCTGGTGGAGGACTATCTGGCAGCGTTAAAGAAAGAACTGGAATATTGTGGAAAGTTGTATCAGGGAAAGAAATTAACTAGTATTTACATAGGTGGCGGTACTCCTACCACTTTGACAGCAGAACAGTTAAAAGGATTGATTCAGTGGATAAAGGAATATTTTCCGGTGGAAGATGCCTATGAATTTACAGTTGAGGCAGGACGCCCAGATAGTATTACTTTAGAAAAACTGCAAGCCTTACGGGATGCAGGAGTGGAACGGATTTCTGTAAATCCTCAGACCATGCAGGATAAAACTTTAGAAATCATTGGACGTAAGCATACGGTAGCTCAGACGAAGGAAGTATTTCAAATGGCTAGAAATGCTGGATTTACCAATATTAACATGGATTTAATTATTGGTCTTCCGGGAGAAACTGTGGAGGATTTCAAAGATAGCTTAAGCCAGATTCGGGAGTTAAATCCTGACAGTCTGACGATTCATTCATTAGTGGTGAAAAGAGCTTCCAAGCTTCGTGAGATTATGGATGATTGTGGTGACATTCTGGAAGTGGAACGGGCTCAAAGAATGGAGAAGATGTTGGAGCTGGGAGAGGCCTTTGCAGAGGAAAATGGTTATTTACCATATTATATGTACCGCCAGAAAAATTCTGCCGGTTATGCAGGCAGTTCGGGTCAGGAAAATATTGGATATGCCAGAGAAGGCAAAGAGTGTTTGTATAATATTCTGATTATGGAGGAAAAGCAGACGATTCTTGCAGTTGGAGCCGGAGCATCAACAAAGCTATATGATGCAGAAAAGAATATGGTAAGCAGAGTGGAAAATGTAAAGAGTGTAACAGACTATATTGAGCGTATTGATGAAATGCTGGAGAGAAAGAATTTACTCAAATAGTATTTCATAGGCAGAAATGAGGTAGACTATGGAGGAAGATTATTTAGAAGGACTGGTTATGGCCAGCGAAAATATTAGTCCCCGTTTAAGGGAGAGTGCCTATATCGAAATGTGTCATGGGGTTACGGTAAGTAATCTGGCAGTGGCTTTAGCTCAGGAATTGGGAGAAAGTCAGGAGTTTTGTGATAATATTGCAGTAGCGGGATTGCTTCATGATTTGGGAAAGCTTCATTTGGATAAATACTTATATCATGATGATAGAGAAGATGCTTTAGCTATTGAAAGAATGAAGTATGTTCGTATGCATCCAACACAAAGCTATCAGGTTTTATGTAGAGAGAACTATCCCATGGAAATTGCAGAGGCTGTGTATTTTCATCATGAAAATTTTGATGGAACCGGCTATCCGGCAAATCTTAAAGGAGAGGATATTCCATGGATGGCAAGAATTCTTAGAACCTGTGATGTATTTTCGGCGTTAACCAGTGATCGAAGTTATCGCAGGGCATTTGATAAGGATACTGCGATTGATATTATGATTGATGAAGTAGCGGACTATGATATGAAGGTTTTTTTGGCATTTCAAAGGCTGCTTCATAGTGAAACATTTCAGGGACTGGATCAGCTTCGGACAGTGGTAACCCCATTGCAGAAAGAACATTTAGGAATGTTTATTAAAGAGGCAGAATTTGCAGATGCAAGTAAAGAGTCTTGCAAGAAATAAAAATTCATTGTATCATCTTGAGTGCATGTGAAAATAAATAAAAAGAAGATATATGTGATGGAAATGACATTTTTGTCGTAGGACAAAATAGTCATCTTAAACAATTCATCGCAAGAATGGAGGATAAAATGGCAGAATCGATGAGAGGACTAAAGCGTAGCTGTCGATGCGCTGAGTTAGGAGAAGGTAATATTGGACAGGAAGTTACTGTCATGGGATGGGTACAGAAAACCAGAAATACCGGTGGCTTGATTTTTGCAGATATTCGTGACCGTAGTGGTCTTTTGCAGATTAATTTTCAGGAAGAAAAGTTGGGAAAAGAACAGTTTGATAAGGCATATAAGCTTCGTAGTGAGTTTGTAGTGGCAGTAGTAGGTACTGTAGTTGCCCGTGAAGGTGGAGTAAACAAGAACTTAGCAACAGGTGCCATTGAGATTATGGCTACAGAGTTACGTGTTCTTTCAGAAGCACAGACTCCTCCATTCCCAATTGAAGAAAATAGTAAGACAAAAGAAGATCTTCGTTTAAAATATCGTTATTTAGATCTTCGTCGTCCAGACTTACAGAGAAACTTAATTATGCGTAGTAAGGTAGCAACTCTTACTAGACAGTTTCTGTCCGATGAGGGATTTTTGGAGATTGAAACTCCGATGTTAAACAAGAGCACTCCAGAAGGTGCAAGAGACTATCTGGTGCCAAGCCGTGTGCATCCAGGTTCTTTCTATGCATTGCCACAGTCTCCACAGCTGTTTAAGCAGCTTTTAATGTGCTCTGGTTATGACCGCTATTTCCAGCTGGCAAAGTGTTTCCGTGATGAGGATTTACGTGCAGACAGACAGCCGGAATTTACTCAGATTGATATGGAGTTATCCTTCGTTGACGAGGAAGATGTTATGGATGTCAATGAGCGTCTGTTACAGAAACTCTTTAAAGAAATTTTAGATATTGATGTGCAGCTTCCAATTCAGAGAATGCCATGGCAGGAGGCGATGGATCGTTTTGGTTCAGACAAGCCAGACCTTCGTTTCGGTATGGAATTAAAGGATGTGTCGGAAGTGGTAAAGGGCTGTGGATTTGGTGTATTTACCGGTGCTTTGGAAGCAGGCGGTTCTGTCCGTGGTATTAATGCAGAGGGACAGGGTGCAATGCCTCGTAAGAAGATTGATGCCCTTGTAAAGTTTGCTAAGGACTTTGGAGCAAAGGGCTTGGCATATCTTTGTATTAATGAAGATGGCACTTACAAGTCTTCCTTTGCGAAATTTATGACAGAAGAAGAGTTAGATGCATTGGTTCAGGCAATGGAAGGAAAGCCGGGAGATTTACTTCTTTTTGCCGCTGACAGCAATAAGGTAGTTTATGATGTACTTGGCAACCTTCGTCTGGAGCTGGCAAGACAGTTAGAGCTTTTAGATAAGAATGAATATCGTTTCCTTTGGGTAACAGAGTTCCCACAGTTTGAATATTCTGAAGAGGAAGACCGCTTTGTAGCAAAGCATCATCCTTTTACCATGCCAATGGAAGAGGATTTACCATTATTGGAAACAGACCCTGGCAAGGTTCGTGCCAGAGCCTATGATATTGTATTAAATGGTACAGAGATTGGTGGAGGTTCTATCCGTATCCATCAGGATGATATTCAGGAGCGTATGTTTGAGGCGCTTGGCTTTACTAAGGAGGCAGCTTATGAGCAGTTTGGTTTCCTGATAAATGCATTTAAGTATGGTGTACCACCTCATGCAGGTCTTGCTTATGGTCTTGACCGTCTGGTAATGCTTATGGCAAAGGAAGACAGCATTCGTGATGTGATTGCCTTCCCTAAGGTAAAGGATGCGTCCTGTGTTATGACAGAGGCACCTGGAGCGGTAGATTCAAAGCAGTTGGAAGAACTGGGAATTGAGATTAGTGCGGTTGCAGAGGAGAATGCAGAAGATATTAATGAATAATTAGTATTTTCAATTGGTGTCGCTGTCCAATATATATAAGAGATTGGGTTGAAATGGTGATAGCTCCCCGTCGTTAGACGGGGAGTTTTTTGAAAGCTATTATCGGGAGGTTTTTATGACCAAAGAAATGTTTGAAAAGTCCATGCAGTGGATTGAAAATCGAATAGGAATTGCTGCAGTGCGGATTCTTATGAAGATACTGACTGGTATTACCGTGGCAGCATATGGTGTGACACTGCTATGGCTCTTATATCAGAAGGATGCAGAGTTATTTCGGGTGCTTCTGGTTCCGGCGGCAGGTTTTGTAGTAGTATCGGTGTTTCGTAAAGTGGTTTCTGCAAAAAGACCTTATGAAATCTATGGCTTCATACCACTTTTGGAAAAGAACAGTAAGGGGAATTCCTTTCCCAGCCGTCATGTTTTTTCCAATATGATTATTGCCATGGCGGTGCTTTCTATATGGACTCCCGGAGGAATTGCTTTGATGCTCATAGGGATTTGTCTAGCGGTTTTGCGGGTAATGACCGGGGTGCATTTTATGAAGGATGTTTTGGCTGGAGCAGGGATTGCGGTAGTGATTGGGATAATAGGACTTTTCGTTCTGTAAATCATCAATGGTATCTTTCTGGGAGACAATGGTATCCTGCATTTCATCAATCATATATTGCACAGTATTTCTATCTAATTCTAATAATTCCTTCGAGAACATTTCCATCACCTTTTCTGTGTTAAGACACATTTGATAAATTTCTTCATAGAGTGGACGAAATTCCGGATAATCAGTTATTAAATGAATAATCTCTTCTGGAATGTCTGTTGTGAAGAAAGTCAACCATGCGTCGATTTTTGTTTTAATGGTATTGTGCTGTTTTTTTTCTGAAAATGTCAAGGGGAATGAAAATTGTAAAAAGGTTGACAAATCCAGTGGTTATAGTAAAATTTACAATGTATGTAAATATGTAAAGTAGTCGGTGGCTTGGTCCTACCGATTCGATAGAAATGATAGAAGAGAAGAGTGCGACTTTTCTATTCAGAATGGAGGAAATGAAATGGCAGAAATGTACAATCACCATGTGGTGGAGAAAAAATGGCAGAAGGTTTGGGATGATGAGAAGGCATTTGCAACTTCCACAGACTATAGCAAACCAAAGTTTTATGCATTGGTTGAGTTCCCATATCCATCAGGACAGGGACTTCATGTAGGTCATCCAAGACCATATAC
>CAZEFX010000091.1:0-11130 GCA_964511525.1 uncultured Jutongia sp. | reverse complement strand
GAGCAGAAGCTATATCAGGAAGGGTATGAAACACGAATTGTTCAAAATCTTTATTTAAATAAATTATAATTTTTTCCAGAAAAACCCTTGATTTTCTGGAACCGTAGTGATATTATCGAAATTGTGATACTGAAAACGATACAAGAGTGGACTGGCGAGTCCACTCTTGTGTTTTGTGTAGGAAAAGAGGTTATATATTTGACAAAACGGGAAGAATATGAAGCTCGGGCAGAAAAGATGCTGGAGCCGTTGATGGATGAAAACAACTTTGAACTGGTGGATGTGGAATACGTAAAGGAAGCAGGTCAATGGTATCTTCGTGCTTATGTAGATAAGGAAGGCGGAATTACTCTGGATGACTGCGAACTGGTAAATCGTGCCTGGAGTGATATGATGGATCAGGAGGATTTTATCGAAGAGGCGTATATTTTGGAGGTAAGCTCACCAGGACTGGGAAGACAGCTAAAAAAGGAAAAAGACTTTAAGCGTAGTATTGGTGAATCTGTAGATGTGAAGTTTTACCAAGGCAGAAAGCTTCCTGTTGGAAAAAATGGCAAAGAGGTTTCCGTAAAAGAATTAACTGGAGTTTTGACAGGTTTTACTCAGGATGCCATCACATTGGAAACTGATTTTTCACCAGAATACGAAATCCTTCGCAAGGAGATTTCTACGGTGAAGTTAACTATAGATTTTTAGTAATAAATAGGTATTTATCATAAGGAGGATAAGAAAGATGGCTGCAAGAAAAACAAAAGCAACAAAGGCGGACCGTACAGAATTAATTGAAGCATTGGATGCAATAGAAAAAGAAAAGCAGATTAGTAAGGATATTATATTAGAAGCAATTGAGAATTCTTTATTGGCGGCATGTAAGAACCAGTATGGAAAGTCTGAAAACATCCGTGTGTCTATTAATCGTGAAACTGGTGAGATTAAGGTATTTTCTGATCAGGAAGTAGTAGAAGATGAGTTGCTGGAGGATGAAGTAACACAGATGGGTCTTACGGAAGCAAAATTGAAATTTGGTAATGTAGAAGTAGGCGAGACCGTTTCTACCGAGGTTACTCCAAAGAACTTTGGACGTATTGCTGCACAGAAAGCAAAGCAGGTAGTTGTTCAGAAAATCCGTGAAGAGGAAAGAAAGGTTTTGTATGTACAGTACCTAGAAAAGGAAAGAGAAGTCATTACAGGTATTGTACAGCGTTATAGCGGAAATAATGTTTGCATTAATTTAGGTAAGGTAGATGCCATCTTAATGGAAAGCGAACAGGTTCGCGGTGAACGTTTCAAGCCTACTGAGCACATTAAGCTTTATGTAGTAGAAGTAAAGGATACCACCAAGGGACCTCGTATTACTGTATCCCGTACTCATCCAGAATTTGTGAAACGTCTCTTTGAAGAGGAGGTTACAGAGATTCAGGATGGTGTGGTTGAGATTAAGAGTATTGCCAGAGAAGCTGGTTCTCGTACAAAGATGGCAGTTTACACCGACAATGCCAACGTTGACCCGGTTGGTGCCTGCGTTGGAATGAATGGTGACCGTGTGAATGCCATTGTAAATGAGCTTCGTGGTGAGAAGATTGATATTATTACCTGGAGCGATGACCCACAGGTGTTAATTGAAAATGCATTAAGTCCTGCAAAGGTAGTTTCTGTAACCGTAGACGAGGAAGAAAAGACAGCAAGAGTCATTGTTCCAGATAGTCAGCTTTCTCTTGCAATTGGCAAAGAGGGACAGAACGCAAGACTGGCAGCAAAACTGACCGGATTCAAGATTGACATTAAGTGTGAGTAATTCAGTTACTGACAGCAAAAATAACCAGGAGGTGTTTTTTTGGAAGGGAAGAATGGTAACCGCACCCGGAAGATTCCTATGCGACAGTGTACCGGATGTAATGAGCGAAAAGAGAAGAAAGAATTGATTCGTATCATTAGAACACCGGAGGAAGAAATTGTTGTAGATTTTACAGGAAAGAAAAATGGTCGTGGTGCATATATATGTAATTCCATAGAATGTTTAAAACAGGCAAGAAAACGGAAATCATTAGACCGTTCCTTAAAGACAACGATTCCGGATGAGATATATGAAAAGCTTGAAAAGGAGATGATAGGCAGTGAATAATGACAAAGTGCTGAATCTGATTGGGCTGGCGCAGAAAGCGGGAAAAGTGGTAAGCGGAGAGTTCATGACAGAGAAAGCGGTAAAGTTAGGAGACGCTGCCCTGGTGATTTTGGCAGAAGATGCTTCTGACAACACAAAAAAGAAGTTTGGAAACATGTGCGAGTTTTATGAAGTGCCACTTCGGATTCATGCCGCAAAGGATTATCTTGGGCATGCAATGGGAAAAGAGTTAAGGGCATCTTTGGCAGTCACAGATGAAGGCCTTGCACAAGCAATCATGAAGAAAATGGATTAGGAGGTCATAGGAACGTATGGCAAAAATGAAAATATATGAAATTGCAAGAAGTTTGCAGGAAAGATTTCCTGATATTAAGAGTAAAGATTTAATTACGCTTTTACAGGAAAATGGTTTTGAGGCGAAAAGTGCTCAGAGCAGCATTGAGGATGCAGCCATTGGATTTTTGTTAAAGCATTTTAATAATCCGGCTAAGAAAGCAGCTCCTGCCCAAGAAGCCAAGGCAGAAGAGAAAAAGGCAGCTCCTGCTGTTGAAAAGAAGGTTGAGAAAAAGGCGGAAAAGAAAGAGGAGACTCCTGCTCAGGAAGAAGCTGTAAAGGAAACTCCTGTAAAAGAAGAAGCTCCGGTAAAGGAAGAAACAGTTAAGGCTGAAGCAAAAGCAGAAAAGAAGGAAGAGACTCCAGTAAAGGAAGAGCCAGCTAAGACTCAGCCAGAGGAGAAAAAAGAAGAGCCTGCAAAGGCTTCTCAAGAAAAGGTAGAACCAAAGCCAGAGAAAAAGGAAGATAACCGCGCTAATCGTGATAACAATAATCGCGATAACAACCGTGGAAACCGCGACAATGATCGAAACAGCCGTGATAATAATCGTGGCAATCGTGATAACAATAATCGCGGTGGTCAGGGTGGCAATGGCAGAGATAATAACCGTGGAGGCCGCGATAACCGTGACAACAATCGTGGCAGCCGTGATAATAATCGTGGCGGTCGTGACAACAACCGTGGAGGTCAGAGCGGTTTCAACCGTGATAACAACCGCGGAAATGGTCAGAACAGCTACAATCGTGATAATAATCGCGGAAATGGTCAAAATAATAGAAGGAATGGTCAGGGTGGAAACTCCTTTGCAGAGATGGATGTGGTTAAGCCAGAGGTAAAACAGTCCAGAGCCCAGAGAGCTACCAAGGATTCCCGCAGTGCAAAACAGAGATATGGAAAAGACAGAGATAGAGAAGAAATGGATAATCCATTATATGGACCAGGCGGACGTAAAAATAAAAAGAAAGATCCAAATCGTAAGGGTGCTTTCATTAAGCCAGAACCAGTGGTGAAGCCGGAAGAGCCAGAAGATGGAATCAGAAATATTGTTCTGCCTGAGAAGATGACCATTAAAGAACTGGCAGATATTATGAAGGTTCAGGCATCTACTGTCATTAAGAATCTCTTTATGCGTGGTCAGGTAGTAACCCTGAATCATCAGGTGACTTATGAAGAGGCAGAGGAAATTGCATTAGAATACAACTGTATCGCAGAGATGGAAGAGAAGGTAGATCTCATTGCAGAGCTTTTAAAAGAGGCAGAGGAAGATGAATCCTTAATGGAAAAACGTCCACCGGTAGTTTGTGTTATGGGTCACGTTGACCATGGTAAAACTTCCCTTCTGGATGCAATCCGTGAGACTTCTGTAACTTCTCGTGAGGCCGGTGGAATTACCCAGCATATCGGTGCATATATTACAGAAGTAAATGGAGAGAAGATTACATTCTTAGATACTCCGGGACATGAGGCATTTACTTCTATGCGTATGCGTGGTGCCCAGTCTACAGATATTGCAATCCTTGTAGTTGCTGCAGATGACGGTGTAATGCCACAGACTATTGAGGCCATTAACCATGCTAAAGCAGCAGGGGTTGAAATCATTGTTGCAGTAAATAAGATTGATAAGCCAAGTGCAAATATTGAGCGCGTAAAGCAGGAGTTAGTAGAGCATGAGCTCATTGCAGAGGATTGGGGTGGAAGCACAGTCTTCGTACCAGTATCTGCTCATACCAAAGAAGGTATTGACCAGTTGTTAGAAATGATTATTCTGACTTCTGAAGTGCTGGAGTTAAAGGCAAATCCAAACCGTCGGGCAAGAGGTGTTGTTATTGAGGCGCAGTTAGATAAGGGCCGTGGTCCGGTTGCTACCGTTTTGGTACAGAAGGGTACTCTTAAGGTAGGTGACAATGTTGCAGTTGGTTCTGCATATGGTAAGATTCGTGCCATGATGGACGACAAGGGTCGTCGTGTGAAGGAAGCAACTCCTTCTACAGCTGTAGAGATATTAGGTCTTCATGATGTTCCAGATGCAGGTGAAATTTTCATGTCTACAGAGACAGATAAAGAAGCGCGTAATATTGCAGAAACTTATATTGAGCAGGGTAGAGAGAAGCTTTTGGATGATACCAAGGCGAAGCTTACTTTGGATGGATTATTCTCTCAGATTCAGGCTGGTAATATTAAAGAGCTTAACATTATCGTAAAGGCGGACGTTCAGGGTTCTGTAGAAGCAGTAAAACAGAGTTTGTTAAAGCTGTCTAATGATGAGGTTGCTGTTCGTGTCATCCATGCCGGTGTAGGTGCTATTAACGAGTCCGACGTATCTTTGGCAAGTGCATCCAATGCCATTATCATTGGATTTAACGTAAGACCGGACAATACGGCAAAGGATATTTCTGATAGAGAAAAAGTAGATATTCGTCTGTATCGTGTTATTTATGATGCAATTGCAGATGTAGAGTCTGCTATGAAGGGTATGCTTGATCCAGAATACGAAGAGAAGGTTATTGCACATCTGGAGGTTCGTCAGACATTTAAGGCATCTGGAGTTGGTACCATTGCTGGTTCCTACGTACTGGATGGTAAGATTGTCCGGGGAAGCAAGGTTAGAATCTCTCGTGAAGGTGAGCAGATCTTTGAAGGTGAGTTAGCATCCCTGAAACGTTTCAAGGACGATGTAAAGGAAGTTGCTTCTGGTTATGAATGTGGTCTTGTATTTGATGGATTTAATGATGTACAGGTAGAGGATCAGGTAGAAGCATATATTATGGTAGAGGTTCCTCGTGCATAAGAAAATATAAGAAAATTGACTAATAAAAATTGAGTAGACCATGCTTCATAAGAAGTATGGTGCTCAAAGGTCGCAGCATGGAGGCAAGAGTAAAATGAAGAGAAATAGTATTAAATATTCCCGAATGAATGGAGAGGTTCAGAGAGTTTTAAGCAAAATTATTGCTCAGGATATTAAGGACCCACGAATTCATCCAATGACTTCTGTGGTTTCTGTTGAGGTAACTCCTGATTTGAAATTTGCTAAGGTTTTTGTTAGTGTGTTGGGAAACGAAGAGGATAAGGAAAAAACCAGTGCCGGATTAAAGAGCGCAGCGTCTCATATCCGTTCTAAGCTGGCAAAAAATCTGAATCTGCGTAATACGCCAGAGCTTACTTTTGTCATTGATGATTCCATTGAGTATGGTGTTACTATGTCAAAGCGTATTGATGAATTAAATATTTCAAAGGATTCGGAAGAAGAATAAAAAACATGGCGTAGTGAAGTTTCATTACGCCATCTTTTTAAATGATTGATTCATTTTAAAAAGTTATAGTTCCTATTACTGAATGGAATGACAAAGGATTGTATTTGCTATAAACAAGGATATAGAAGGAGAGATAACAAGGAGTATGAACAAGCTGAAAAATATAGCAAAGGATGCAAAGACAATTTTAATTGCAGGACATCTTCGTCCGGATGGAGATTGTACAGGAGCCTGCGTTGCAATTTATCATTATCTACACAATGCATACCCAGAGAAGGAAATTATGGTATATCTGGAAAAGCTGCCAGAAAATTTCCGGTTTATGGACCCAGAAGGAAAGATTGTTTCTACAAAGCTTCCAAAGGAAGATGTGGATTTGTTTTTCGCTATGGATTGCAGCAGCAGTGACCGTTTAGGAGATGCGGAAAAATACTTTTTTGGTGCGAAACGTACTATGTGTGTGGATCATCATGTTAGCAATGAAAACTATGCCAAGGAAAATGTGGTAGATTCAAAGGCAAGTTCTACTTGTCAGGTTTTATTTGAGTTAATGGATGAAGAGGAGATAGACCAGAAAATAGCCGAGGCATTATATATTGGAATTATTTGTGATTCCGGTGTGTTTCGGTATTCTAATACCTCAAGACGTACCATGGAAATTGCAGGGATTCTTATGGAAAAGGATATTCCCTATTCTAAATATATTGATGAATGTTTTTATCAGCGTACCTATATCCAGACCCAGCTTATGGGACGAACTCTTCTTACCAGTATGCGGTTAATGGATAAAAAATGCATTGTAGCCACCATTACTAGAAGAATGATGGAATTTTATGGTGCAAAGACAGAAGACATTGAAGGAATTATTGACCAGCTTCGTGTGACAAAGGGCATCGAAGTGGCGATTTTGCTTCATGAGATTGGAGAGCAGGAATATAAGGTAAGTATGCGTTCTAATGACTATATTGATGTGAGTCAGATTGCCGTTTATTTTGGCGGAGGCGGTCATGTGAAGGCGGCTGGCTGTA
Organism: uncultured Jutongia sp.; assembly: GCA_964511525.1. Taxonomy (GTDB): domain Bacteria; phylum Bacillota; class Clostridia; order Lachnospirales; family Lachnospiraceae; genus Jutongia. Next base: position 4,392 of record CAZEFX010000091.1, on the reverse strand, counting down.
CGATGCGGGGCTCTGTACATGATGTAGTGAATAATATTACGGAGTTAATCGAAGGTCAGATGAAGGAATTAGGATAATATTTATTTTAAAATAGGAATGTCCTAAACATAAGAACTACATAGGTACGAAGGAATTAAGTAAATGGAGGGATGATAGAATAATGGATGGCATTTTAAATATTTACAAGGAAAAAGGTTTTACATCCCATGATGTAGTTGCTAAATTAAGAGGAATTCTTCATCAGAAAAAAATTGGACATACCGGAACCTTAGATCCAGAGGCTACAGGTGTTTTGCCGGTTTGCTGTGGCAAGGCCACCAAGGTTTGTGACCTTCTGACAGACAAGGATAAATCCTACCGTGCAGTGTGTCAGTTAGGTGTGGAGACAGATACACAGGATATGACTGGGGAGGTTTTGAGGCGGGGAGATTATTCTGGGATTGGTTTAGAGCAATTGCAGGAGTGTATTGCTGGTTTTCAAGGGGAAATTATGCAGATTCCTCCCATGTATTCCGCTTTAAAGGTAAATGGAAAGAAATTATATGAACTGGCAAGAGAAGGAAAGACCATTGAGAGAAAGCCAAGACCAGTAACCATTCATAAAATTGCTTTGGTGGAAGCAGACTTGGAAAAGGGACAGTTTACCATAGATGTTACTTGTTCTAAAGGAACCTATATCCGTACCCTTTGCCATGATATTGGACAGAAATTAGGATGTTTGGCAGCTATGGAGTCTTTGCTTCGTACTAGAGTTTCGGTTTTTACATTAGAAGAAGCCTATACACTATCCCAGATTGAGGATATGATGAAGGAAGGGGAAGATAAGCTGAATCAGGTGCTTTGGCAGGTGGATTCCTTATTTCCGACCTATCCTAAATTACAAATCCGGCAGGAGTTTGCACCTAAGCTTTCCAATGGAAATCCATTGCTGATAAAGTTTCTGAAGGCTTATAAGACAGAACATAAGACCATGCAAGAGATAGTTAATCAGTTGTTGGAGGGCGATTGTATTTTAGTTTATGATGAAGAGGGTAAGTTTAAAGCAGTGTACCAAAAAGGGGAGAGAGACCTGCGGGTACACAAGATGTTTTAAAAGTACATTTTATGAAATATTTTATAAAATAGATTTAATACAAGTAGAATTTTATGACAGGATGATTTTATGGAGATTTACAAGGGACTTGATTTTAATATAAAAAACAGCGCAGTATCTTTAGGGAAATTTGATGGCATCCATCGGGGACATCGTTTGCTCCTATCTCATATTTTGGAGCAGAAGGATTTAGTCCCTACAGTATTTACCTTTGGGGCTGCCCATGGAAATGGCATTATGCCAGGACAACAGATTTATTCTAAAAAGGAACAACAGATGATTCTGGAGGAGCTGGGGATAAAGCGGGAAATTATTTTTCCCTTTAATGAAGAAACGAAGAATATGTTAGCAGAGGATTTTATCCGTGAAATTCTCATAGAAAAAATGGATGCAAAATATATCTGCGTAGGGGAAGATTTCCGATTTGGAAAAAAGCGTCAGGGCAATGTGGAGATGCTGGCTCAGTATGCAGAAGAATATGGTTATGAATTGCAGGTATATCCAAAGCTGTCCTGTGATGAAGAAATCATTAGCAGTACCCGGATTCGCTGGGAGCTTTCTACAGGTAAGCTGGAGAAGGTAAATGAGCTTTTGGCTGCACCATATTTTATTTGTGGTAAGGTAGTACATGGGAATGCATTAGGTAGAACCATTGGTATGCCTACCGCAAATATAATGCCTGAGACTGGAAAAGTACTTCCGGTATTTGGTGTGTATGCAACTACGGTGAAGGTAGAGGGAAAAGAGTATTTTGGTGTGACAAATATTGGACTAAAGCCAACTGTAGGAGCAGAGGATGCTACGGTAGAGACTATGCTTCTGGATTTTTCCGGGGATTTATATGGAAAAGAAATCGTAGTGTACTTCCATCATTTTCTAAGAAGAGAAAAGAAGTTTGCCGGTCTGGACAAGCTAAAGGAGCAGATTGAGAAGGATAAGGCACAGGCAGTGGAGGTGCTGGAGAAACTACAGTAAATATAGTTTGAATACGTAAATTATTTACTCTCAAAAATCTGGGTGTCTGCCATATGGCAGATGCCTTTTTTTATTTCTTCCTCCGATAAATTAGAGTATCCCAATAAAACCCCAGATATTTTTTGTATATCTGTGGAACTTTTTTCAGTTAAATAATGTTCTTTGATTCCATAAAGGTGAATTCCTTCTTTTTTTGCCCGTTGAATTAGTACTTCTTCTGGTATTCCATTTTCTGATAGTTCTATTACAAGATGCAGTCCGGCATTTTCACCATGGATTTTTAAATGATATTTTTTTATTAACGGCTGTAAACAAGTCAAAACTAAATCGTGTTTATTACGATAAATTTTTCGCATACGGTTTACATGCTTTTCAAAATAACCATTGTCCAAAAAATGGGTCAGGATTGCCTGGTCCAGCCGAGAAACAGTACAGGAATATTCTCCACAGATTTTTTCATAAACGGATAGGAGAGAAGGGGGAAGTACCATATATCCTACACGGATGGCTGGCGCAATTGCCTTGGAAAAAGTACCAATATAAATGACACGTTGATTGGTATCCATACCTTGCAGAGAAGGAATGGGTTTTCCTTTGTAACGAAACTCACTATCATGGTCATCTTCAATGATATACCGCTGGGAATTCGTAGATGCCCAAGCTAGTAATTCCTTTCGGCGTCCAAAGGGCATAACAGTTCCCAGAGGAAACTGGTGGGAAGGGGTTACATAGACAATCTGACTTTCTGGGGAAATAGAGGAAACCAAAAGTCCTTTTTCATCCAGAAAACCAGAGAAAATAGAAAGTCCATTGTTACGGAAAATATGGGCGGCCTGCATATAACCCGGATTCTCCAAAGTGATATTGAAGAGCTTCAGATGCTCAAATACAAGAGAAAGCATCTGTAAAAGATAATCTACACCAGCACCAATAATAATTTGTTCTGGTTCACAATGTACCTCACGGGAAAGCTGGACATAGCTGCAGATGGCCTGACGCAGCGATAAATCCCCTAAATTATTTCCTAAAAGAAACAATTCCTGCTGATCCATCAGGCATTGACGATATAGCTTTCTCCATACAGAAAATGGAAAATGGCTAATGTCAATAGCAAAAGGCGAAAAGTCATAACGGTATGCTGGCTCTTTCTCTGGATTTGAATCAGTTTTCCCATAGGTATTCTGGGAATCCACAGTTTTCAGGAGATTTTCTTTGGAAATCATAGTACTTCTTGGAGAATACAATTCCTCTGGAATATTATCACACACATAGAACCCACTTTTGGGCGCAGCATCAATATATCCTTCTGCCTGTAGCTGATAGTAAGCGGTATCAACAGTATTGCGGCTGATTCCCAGATTGGAAGCAAGGCTGCGGGTGGAGGGGAGCTTCGCTCCGGCGGGAAGTGTACCAGATAAAATGCGGTTTTGGATGTTTTCATATATTTGCTGATACAGTGGTGTGTTGGCTGTAGAATCTATAACGAAAGTAAGCATAGGCATCTCCTTGTAAAGTGGCTTGCTGTGATTAACGAAATTTACAATAAAGATAGTACCACTTTTAAAAAGGGATTCCAAGGGCTTTATTATAGAATCTGTTAGAAGCTTGGGTTGTCTTCAAACATATCTTTAGTTGACAGATAAAAACCCTTAATTTATAATCATAAATTAGGGGTTTTATGACATTTAATGGAAGAAAAAGTAGTCATAAAACATTGTCTATTAAGACTAAAATCGAGAATACAAATTAAATGACCCAAGGGGTCGAATGGAGGAAATCATGCAAAAATATGGTGTTAACGAACTTCGTAAAATGTATTTGAACTTTTTCGAGAGTAAAGATCATCTGGCGAAAAAGAGTTATTCGCTGGTTCCAAAGAATGATAATAGTTTACTTCTGATAAATGCCGGTATGGCGCCATTAAAGCCATTCTTCACCGGACAGGAGATTCCACCAAACCGTCGTATGACTACTTGTCAGAAGTGTGTACGTACTGGTGATATTGAGAACGTAGGTAAGACTGCTCGTCATCTTACTTTCTTTGAGATGCTTGGAAACTTCTCTTTTGGTGATTATTTTAAGCATGAAGCCATTGCCTGGTCTTGGGAATTTTTAACCAAGGTGATTGGTATGGAAGAGGATAGATTATATCCTTCCATTTATGGTGAGGATGATGAGGCATATGATATTTGGACACAGGAAATTGGTGTGCCAGGAGAAAAGATTACCCGTTTCTATCGTGATGAGAATGGAGAATGCGATAACTTCTGGGAGCAGGGTGCAGGTCCTTGTGGTCCATGTTCTGAGATTGATTATGACCGTGG
>CAZEFX010000090.1:0-11798 GCA_964511525.1 uncultured Jutongia sp. | reverse complement strand
AAATATAACACACACAACTAACTTCCAAAAAAGTACTTGACATAGTTAGTCTATACCATAAAAAATGGGGAATGCGTAGGCATTCCCTTTTGACAAAGAAAAAAGCACGAGACGGGATTCGAACCCGCGACCCTCGCCTTGGCAAGGCGATACTCCACCACTGAGCCACTCGTGCGTACATCTTGTGTTACGACCCTGTCGCAAGCACAAGACATATTGTATATGAATCTGAATCTTTTGTCAACAGTTTTTTGAAAGTTTTTTACTAAGTTTTTTTATATGGCTTTTTTTAAAGTTTTCCATTTTATTCTCCCACCTCTAAAGAAATGTCTCCAAAGGTTATTTTTTCTAACTCTTTTAGACGAAAACGATAAAAACTAAATGTGTATTCCCACAACCGATCAAATGTTTCTTCTTCCATGTTTTCCCCTTCCTCCAATCTTTCATACAAATCCGTCGACGGAGAAAACTGTACTAATGTATACCCTTCCTTTTCACAACCTTGATATGATTTCATATAAACCTCGTCACAGGTTCCATCCTTATAAAACACCTTTGCTACCGGTTGATATGCATCATACTTATCGTTGTCAATGGTATCACTTAAATATTTTGCGATTGCAGATTGGTTCTCCACCAGCATACTCAATTCGGACAACTGCACTTTTCCATTCTCATCCCCCAAATACAATATTTCGTGAGATGTTACCTGAATATCCTCAAAAGAATACTCCTCCTTTCCTATACAAAAAATAATGACATCTTTTCCAAATTCAAAAGACTTTGGTATCTCAGCCTCCATCAAAATCCCCTGCTTCTTTCCACCATCTCCCCGAATTAACGGTGTACTTAAAGTAGAACCACTACTTGAAAAGGATTTTACCTTCCCATCCTGCCCATATTTTATAGAAGCCTCATCCAGAATATATTCCCCTACTTTTTTTTCTCCGTCTCTGGCTTCTACAGAAAACAAAAACTGACCAATCCCCAGTTTATCCAAATAATAGGATTCTAAAGAAACCTGATACTCTCCCTCAACGGTCTGTTCAGACTCTTCAATAGAAGGGGTACTGGAAAATGACCGGTAAAATCCTGCCATTGGACCAACGCCCCGCGCTCCTCCTAACGCCATACCACCTATACCTGCTAACAAAATGCAACTGCAAGCTACCGCTATCCTTTGCCATGAAAAATATCTGCCATTTTGTCTTTTTTGCTTCTTTTCCATCTCTATCCCTATCATTTCCACCTCTAAATCTACTACTATTTCCTTCGTTATCTCTCGAAAAAAATCTTTTTCCTTCATAGACTACCTCCAATCTTTCATCAACTGATTTCTTATAGCTTTTCTTGTACGAAATAATTTGTTTTTTACAGTCTGTTCTTTCATGTGAAGCAATTTTGCAATTTCTGGAACCTTTAATTCCATGGTGTAATACAAATAAAAAATCTTTTGTACATCATCCGATTGATTTTTTAAAATTCGTTTTACCTCCTCTATCATCTCTGCTTTCCAAAAATCTTCTTCCAAATCCTGCTGGGTTTCATAAAACACTTCATCCTTCTCATGATTTTCCTTTTCGTCAAGAGAAAAATGATAGGGAATCCGTTCCCAAAAAGAATAATAGCTAGCGATTTTTTTTCGACACAAGCTGATTAAAAAGGCTTCCTCATCCCGGATATACTGGATTCCTTTTTTTATTAACACTTGATAATACTCCACAAAAACTTCTTGTAATATATCATTTACATCTGAAAAATTTTTGCACTTTGCTATTAAGAACAATGTGATACTACGTTTATTTTTCTCGTAAACCTGTTCAAAATGTTCTTTCATTTGCATATTCATTTGACTAGTCAATTTTCATTACCTCCTTCACTTAGGAAGTGGTTTGTTTTATAGAAATGGTTTCACTACATTTCAAAAAAATACCTTTTTTATTTTTGCTACGACGCTTTACTTCAAGAAAAATTGCCAACATGATTAATATTTATTGGTCTTAGAAAACTAATAAAAGATGGAATATAGTAGCTTATAAAACATGCTTTTCTATGTAAAATGAACTTTTCTATATGTTAAAAATCCCCAGACATTTGTCTGGGGATTTCTTACTACATATCCACTTTAACCTTGCGTCCTCTTATTTAAAATAAGATACACCTGATTCAAAAATGCACTGGTTCTGGTTGCCATAGATGTTCATTGCAACACCATCACCGATACGCTCAGAATGTGCCATCTTACCAAGAACACGACCATCCGGGCTGGTGATACCTTCGATTGCTGCATAGGAACCATTTGGATTAAATTCCTCATCCATAGTTGGATTTCCAGCTAAATCTACGTATCTGGTTGCTACCTGACCATTCTCAAAGAGCTGCTTTAATACTGCATCACTGGCAACGAAACGTCCTTCACCATGAGATGCAGGAATCGCATATACTCCACCAAGCTCTGCCTTCATTAACCATGGAGACTGATTTGTTACAACCTTTGTATATACAGACTTAGAAATATGACGTCCAATACTATTAGTTGTTAAGGTTGGAGCATCTGCTGTCTGTGGTCTGATTTCACCATATGGCACCAAGCCAAGCTTAATCAATGCCTGGAAACCATTACAGATACCAAGAGCAAGACCATCTCTCTTCTGAAGAAGCTCATGTACTGCATCCATAATCTTTGGATTACGGAAAATAGAAGCAATAAACTTCGCAGAACCATCTGGCTCATCACCTGCACTGAAACCACCGGAGAACATCAGAATCTGTGACTCCTTAATAGCAGCTTCAAATGCATTAACAGACTCTACAATCTGACTCTCTGTCATATTCTTAAATACAACGGTCTTCACTTCTGCACCAGCCTGCTCAAATGCCTTGCTGGTATCGTACTCACAGTTGGTACCTGGGAATACAGGAATAAATACCTTTGGCTTAGCCAGCTTGCTCTGTGCTGTATAAATACGCTTTGCGTCAAATAACTTATCCTCTAAAGTAACCTGCTCTACACCAGAACGGGTAGGGAATACACTTTCCAGCTTGCCGGTCCATGCTTCCAACGCTTCTTTCAGAGAAATAGATGTGGTACCTACTACAAAGTTTGGCTGCTCTGTAATGGTAGCAATCTTCTTGTACTCTGCTGTAATCTTTGCTAAATCTTCTGGAGCCACTTCTGCAATAATTGCGCCATAGTCCTTAGAGAATAATTCATCCACTGTTAAAGTATCTTCTAAGGTAGCACCCAGTTCATTACCAAATGCCATCTTACTGATTGCTTCACAAATACCACCAAAGCCTACTGCATAGGAAGATACAATGACCTTATTCTGAATCATCTTAGTAATCTTTGCATAAAGCTCCATTAACTGGTCATATACCGGCAAAGAATACTCATCCTTAGCAATATCAAACTTCACAAGGATATTTCCAGCCTTCTTAAGCTCTGGAGTCACTACATCCTGAAGCTTTGCAATATCTACTGCAAAGGAGCAAAGTGTTGGAGGTACGTCGATTTCATTGAAGGAACCAGACATACTATCCTTACCACCGATAGAAGGTAAACCAAGCTTCATCTGGGCATCATATGCACCCAGCAATGCTGCCATTGGCTCGCCCCAACGCTTCGGGTCATTCCCCAAACGGCGGAAGTACTCCTGGAAGGTGAAACGAATCTTGCTATAGTCACCACCTGAAGCAACAATCTTTGCTACAGAGGAAATTACTGCATAAACAGAACCATGGTATGGGCTCCAGCTTGTTAAGAATGGGTCCATTCCATAACTCATCATGGTTACGGTATCACACTTTCCTTCCAATACCGGAAGCTTCGCAATCATAGTCTGGATTGGAGTTCTCTGGGTCTTTCCACCATATGGCATACATACGGTAGCTGCACCGATGGAACTGTCAAACATTTCTACAAGACCCTTCTGTGAACATACATTTAAGTCTTTCATAGTATCCAGCCATGCTCTCTTAATATCACGAACCTCTGTCTTCTGCTCGAAATAATTTTCTTCTTTAGAAGGCATGGTTACTTCTACATCGGCTTCCTGATGAGCACCATTGGTATCTAAGAATGCTCTGGAAATATTTACAATCACCTTATCACGCCACTTTAATACCAGACGTGGAGATTCGGTAACTTCTGCTACTACTACAGCTTCCAGATTTTCTTCCTCTGCAAAGCCTAACATCTTATCCACATCATCCTTGGCAACAACCACAGCCATACGCTCCTGAGACTCAGAAATCGCCAGTTCTGTACCATCCAAACCGGCATACTTCTTTGGAACCTTGTCCAGATTTACTTCCAGACCATCTGCCAGCTCACCGATAGCAACAGATACACCGCCGGCACCAAAGTCATTACACTTCTTAATAATAGAGCTTACTTCTTCTCTACGGAACAATCTCTGAATCTTACGCTCTGTAGGAGCATTACCCTTCTGTACCTCAGCTCCACACACATCAATAGACTTGGTTGTATGTGCCTTAGAGGAACCGGTAGCACCACCGATACCATCACGACCGGTACGTCCACCTAAAAGGATAATAATATCGCCAGGATCACTATTTTCACGAATTACATTACGTCTAGGAGCAGCACCCATAACTGCACCAATCTCCATACGTTTTGCTACGTAATTTGGATGATAAATCTCATTTACAAGACCGGTAGCAAGACCAATCTGATTTCCGTAGGAACTATATCCCTGTGCAGCTCCAGTAACAATCTTTCTCTGAGGAAGCTTTCCAGGTAAGGTATCCTTCATAGAAACAGTAGGATCGGAAGCACCTGTTACACGCATTGCCTGATAGACATAACCACGACCTGACAGAGGATCACGGATAGCACCACCAAGACAGGTAGCAGCACCACCGAAAGGCTCAATCTCTGTAGGATGGTTATGAGTCTCATTCTTAAAGAATACCAGCCACTCTTCTTCTTTTCCGTCAATTTCTACCGGAACAACGATAGAGCATGCATTAATCTCGTCAGACTCTTCCATGTCATCCAGTTTGCCTTCTTTTTTCAGCTTACGCATTGCCATAAGAGCAATATCCATTAAGGATACGTACTTGTCGTCGCGACCGGCAAACATCTCCTTATGAACTGATTTATAATCTTCAAAGGTCTTCTCAATTGGCTCTTTATAATAACCATCTTCAAAAGAAACATTCTTTAACTCAGTAAGGAATGTGGTATGACGACAGTGGTCAGACCAATAGGTATCCAGTACACGAATTTCTGTTACAGAAGGATCTCTATTTTCTTCTCCTACAAAATAATTCTGAATATGAAGAAAATCTTTAAAGGTCATTGCCAGATTTAAGGAATCATACAGCTCTTTCAACTGTGCTTCCGGCATATCCTTAAAACCATCCAGAACCGCTACATCCGCCGGATCATCAAACTGCTGAACTAAAGTCTCTGGCTTCTGTTCATCAGTCTCTCTAGAGTCTACCGGATTGATACAATAATCCTTAATACGAGCTGCATCTTCCTCATTAATCTCTCCCTCAAACACATAGGTAGTTGCAGAACGGATAACCGGATTCTCCTTCTCGTTTAACAGCTGTACACACTGCTGCGCAGAGTCTGCACGCTGATCAAACTGACCTGGTAAATACTCTACAGAAAACACCAACGCACCATCTGCGCAGGAAAAGCTTTCCTCATAATAATCATCTACCGGGGGCTCAGAAAAAACAGTTCCCAAAGCCTGCTGGTAAGTTGCCTCACTAAGATTTTCCACGTCATAACGAATCAAAACGCGAACATCCTTCAAAGCAGTAATCCCAAGATAACGTCTTACTTCTTCTTTTAATTCTTTTGCACGAACTGCATAAGGTGCCTTTTTCTCAACATAAATTCTTTTAACCTGTCCCATTTTATGCTGCCTCCTTTTCTTTCGAAAATTCATTTTTGGTTTATGCTAAGTTACCCAAGAGTCCAAATGAACTCTTGGGTCACCAATTGCTTACTACTAAAAATAGTATCGTCTATTATTCGCTAGTCACTTCTGAGGAATCCTCCTCTGCCATTGCCTGTAAATCCTCTAAGGTTACAATGCTTGTAGTAACTGTTCCAATTTGCACATCATCCCAATTATCAGTTACTGTTTCTACTGTATAATTCTTAACTACTTCTGCATACCAAGCATCATATGCTGCATATTGCGCCTCTTCTACAGCAGTAGCACATGCTTCATCATAGCTTTCTTTAGAATCATTATCAATCATCTTAACTAAGATGTAGTAACCTGATTTTTCATCCTCATAAATTTCAGAAATCTCATCATTCTTTAAAGCCTTAACCTTTTTCAGAATCTTTTTATCTGTAACCATGGTCCAGCCATCTTTTTCTAAAAAGCTATCCTCTGCATACTGAATATCTTTTTCTTTTTCATCGATTAATTTGGTGAAATCCTTTGCGTCCTTAGCTTCATCAGCAACCTTCTGAAGCTTTCCAAGCATTTCTTCCTTTTCTTTCTTAGATAAATCCTTTGTCTTACCCTCTTCATCTACACTTGTAGTAGATACTGCATAATACTGTACCTTATATTCTTTATAATCCTTCTCAGTAATTTCAGCCTTTGCTGCTGTTTCATCTACAGTTGCAAATAACTCTTCTTCCTTATCCGCCTTATATTTGTCAGCTAAGGCTCTCTTCTCAAATCTCTTTGTTAAATTACCCTTTGAAATATTTAACTGTAGCTTCTGTCCCCAGGAAAGTCCTTTTAACGCCTTAGAAACATTTTCTTCTACTGTCTTTTTATCTGCATCCTCTAATTTATAACCAGCCTTCTTCGCCTCATCATAAAGTACAGCATACTCTACTTCACTATTTATAATCTCCTGCTTTAAAGCAACAGAGTTTGGTGTAGAAGATTCAATACTACGATCTTCACCCATGTATGTTGCATCCCATACAGAAGTTCCCATGTACATCTGATACATCTGATCCATAGAGAGGTACTGGCTCTCACGCTCATAAATTGGATACATTAAATCATCCAATGTATATTTTGTGTCGTTTACCTTTAATACGGTCTTTGGCTTTAACTGCTGTACACCAACACCGATACAGAGAACTAAAAGAATAACACCAAAAATACCACACATAATGATAGTCTTCATATCACCTGCAATACCTGCTGATACCTTCTTTGTTCCTTTTGCAGCAGTTGCTTTGCTTGCACCCTTATCCTCGCTCTGCTGATTCATGATTTTTTTTGCTGAATTCATGTTAATTCCTCCATTTGTAATCTAATGTTCTTATTGAAAAAAGAACGCTATCATCTATTCTACCGAAAATGCAGGAGAAGTCAAGGCAAACTTCACACTTCACAGAATTATCAAAATTGAATAACAAAAAGTATTTGACATTTTTAACACAAGATGATAGTATACTACTTGTGTCTAGACAAAACGAAGTGATGTTTAGAATATGCGGAAGTGCTGGAATTGGCAGACAGGCTAGATTCAGGTTCTAGTGTTGGCAACGACGTGAGGGTTCAAGTCCCTTCTTCCGCATTCAAGTAACATAAAAAAGCAGGTCAGTTTGACCTGCTTTTTATGTTACCGAAGCGGAAGTGTTCCTTAAACCCTGTTCAAGCTCTTCGCTCCGCTTCGGTCGGTGCAAACACATTATAATTTAAACTTCATCCCCTTTATATAGTACAGGATTTAATATGTCCGTAATTGTTACATGACCTACTATATTACCTCCTTCATACATTACCATCTTTTTTCCTATCCATAAACTATACGGATAGGTTTCTGGAGAAATAAAGGTAATTGTCCCCTTAAGCTCTCCTCTGGAAATGTCTTGTAGATTGTAATAACTATGGATTCCTGTAGTTAAGTAATCTTCACATATCAAATGTGATGGCCTGTAGCCTCTACGATTTCCACTTTCTCCAGCTGTTCATCTGCCAGCACAGATACATCTCCTGTAACTGTGGTTTCCTTGGTAAGGCGGTTGCTGACCTTGTCATAGGTATAGCTGTTGACTAACTGATTGTCACCACTCTGAATCTTTTCTTCCGTGAGACGCTCCAGCTTATCGTACGTATAAGAAATGGTGGTTTCATTTCCTAAAACATCGGTTTCCTTTATCGCGGTACGCTCTCCGGCTCTGCCTAAGGTATAAACATACTTGGAAATGGTATTGCCTTCTCCGTCCGTCACCCATTCCTCTTTCAGTCTGTGGCATGGGTCGTAGGTGTAGGACATGGTAACACCGTTGGCATATTTTACAACAGTAGTCTATGGACTGGTCGCCAGTCTGTTTAATCGGGCTTCCCTTTTCATCATAGGTATAATAATGGTTTCATTTCCTAAGACTTGCTCAATTTTTATACCCTAAAAAGCTATCATGGAATTCACTAGATTATTTGATAATCCTTTGCAAGCACCCATCCAAACATACCGTATGAGGAAGTTATCTTTATATACTTGTATCTGTTTGTAATTAAAAAATCAATTAGTTCCTTCTCTGTTTGATAACTAATCGGCCAACCGTATCCTCTTAATTTTACAACTTCCTCATAGTTGTCATGAAAAAAATTATTTATTTCATTTTCACAAATATCTAAAATAATGTTGTAATCAAGAATACAGTTAAAAGAATGTGTTAAAACTTCCTTAAAATAAACCTTTTTCCACTCCTTTTCAACACTGTCACAGGTACAAATAACCACTTCCTTCTCTTTTAAATTCACATTATATCCAACAATATAATTATCATGCATTTGTTTACCTCCTACTATCTTGCCTTGGTGATTTCTTACTCCAATCCCATGTAACATCGTTACCCTTCTGGACAGTGGCACGAAGCAGATGTCCCTCTAAGTCGTAGCGGTAATCTATGGTCTGGTCACCAGTCTGCTTAATCAGGCTTCCCTTTTCATCATAGGTGTAGTTAATAACTCCCTCAGAAGAAGCTTCTGTCACAAGCTGGTTCAGGTCATTGTAGGCATATTCTGTAATGCCTTCTGTCAGCTTTACTTCCTCCAGCTGGGCATCTGCCAGCACAGACACATCTCCTATGACTGTGGTTTCCTTCGTAAGGCGGTTGCTGACCTTGTCATAGGTGTAGCTGTTGACTAACTGATTGTCACCACTCTGAATCTTTTCTTCCGTGAGACGTTCCAGCTTATCGTAGGAATAGGTAATAATGGTTTCCTTTATCGTAGCTGTAGGTGATTGTACCACTCAGGTCTGTGACTTCTTCCAGCAAGCCAGCTTTGTTATAATTATACTTTTTATTCATTTATTAATTTTCAAACAAAGGAAGTATATTAAAGAAAACATTATTTACCGCCTTCTGAATCTGATATATAAAATTTTTTTGCCCTTATCCACATTTCAATATCCGTTGAAACAGCCGATTTTGATACATTACAACCATATATGATAAATAAATATATGTCCTCTTTTTTCTCAACCACCTCTATATTGTATATCTCATCATTAAAAGATAACTCACTATTTGTTCCAAATTCTACTACTTCATCAAAAACAAGATACCCATGTTCAATATCCTCCTCTGTGTAATAGTTCCACTCCTTCGTACCTTCTTTTAGCTTTGATATACAATTAATTTGAAAGGATATTTTATTCTTATTAACCAAAACTTTCTCGCAAAATCGGTCGCCTAAATATAATGTTCTAAGAATATTCTTAATATAATTCATAACTTACATATAATCCACTCATCCTCTTTCGAGGAGAATGAATTCTTCTCCTTTCTCTCAACTAACGAATCGGCCAATGAGCATCCGAACTATAAAACGAAACTATTTGCCCATACACATTAATAGAAAGTCCTTGACCTCTTTTACCAGAACCTGTTCCCATCATGTGGGCATGACCATGTGGAGTTGAATTATTCCCATGACCACTAGGATTATATCTTTGATAATTTGAACCATTCGGATACAAAGTATGAGTATCTATACCATTTCTTCCGGCGGCAACTGTACTTCCTCCAATAGGTTCTATCAATATATTTCCCCTAACCACAACTACTGTCGTGCTAATAATAAAAGAACTTATTATTGCTTCTTTCAAATTCATCATCACTGCAAAACGAGACATCTGATCTATACTATCTGATGCCATAGCCAAAGCTCCACCTACCATTGCAAAATACCCCGTCGGAACGGTATACTTCACCGTATTGGCATTAGCATACAGATACTTATGCAGGCTTACCGGGTCATAGAGATTTCCCTGATAGCTGTCCATGCTGATAAAGGTTCCCGTAGATGGGTCCATGTATCTGGCTCTTAAGTAGTACAATCCTGTGGTGGCATTATACTGCTCTCCGGTATACAGGAAATCATTTTCTGTGCCTCCGGACTTTTTCAGCAGATTTCCACTGGCATCATATGCATAGTAATCTGTGACGTTTCCGTATTCATTTGTCAGATTCCGGACATTTCCATGTCCATCATAGGTATAGTACCATAACTGGTTGTTTCTTTCCAGAGAAATTAACTCTTCTCCCCGGGTATAGTAAGCCTTTTCCTTGCCTTCCCTGTCTGTTTCCGCTGTTACCTGCGCCAGACCTGTGCTGGTATCTACTACATAATAAACCGATTCCTTGTCCCCTTCCGTCTTGGAAGTACGGTTTCCAGCATAGTCATAGGTATAAGACTCTATGGTAACATCGTTACCCTTCTGGACAGTGGCACGAAGCAGATGTCCCTCTAGGTCATAGCGGTAGTCTATGGTCTGGTCACCGGTCTGTTTAATCAGGCTTCCCTTTTCATCATAGGTGTAGTTAATTTCTCCTTCCGAAGAAGTTTCGGAGAGCAGCTGATTTAAAGCATTATAGGTGTAAGCAGTTTTACCCTCTACGATTTCCACTTCCTCCAGCTGTTCATCTGCCAGCACAGATACATCTCCTGTAACTGTGGTTTCCTTGGTAAGGCGGTTGCTGACCTTGTCATAGGTATAGCTGTTGACTAACTGATTGTCACCACTCTGAATCTTTTCTTCCGTGAGACGCTCCAGCTTATCGTACGTATAAGAAATGGTGGTTTCATTTCCTAAAACATCGGTTTCCTTTATCGCGGTACGCTCTCCGGCTCTGCCTAAGGTATAAACATACTTGGAAATGGTATTGCCCTCTCCGTCCGTCACCCATTCCTCTTTCAGTCTGTGGCATGGGTCGTAGGTATAGGACATGGTAACACCGTTGGCATATTTTACAGCCGCACGGTTGCCCACTTCATCGTACTCATAAACAGTGGCTTCTCCGCTGCGGTCTACTACTCTGGTGACACGGTCTAAAAGGTCGTATTCATATAAAGTCTTGCCAAAGCCATTGTCGAAACTTTCCAAACGACCGGTGTCATCATAGGTATAGGTCAGCTTATTTCCTCTGGCATCGGTCTTTTCTGTGAGACGGTTATACTTATCGTAGCTGTAGGTGATAGTACCACTCTGATCCATAACCTTTGTTAAAAGTCCAGCCTCATTATAGGCGAATTTTGTGACATATTTGGTATTGCTTTCCACCGCACTTTTGCTTGCGATGTTATTGTTTCCAGCACTGTTGCTGGCAACATTGCCACTTATAGCAGTTTCTCCGGCATCGCCCTTTCCAACATCATTACTTTCCGCATCAGCACCCTCCACTACCTTCTTCACCAGTCTGTCATAGGCATCATAGGTATTTTTCGTAACATTTCCGGCATAATCCTTCATTTCCACTACATTTCCAGTTTCGTCATAGCAGTATTCCATGGTTCTGCCAAGGGCATTTCTCATGGATGCCA
>CAZEFX010000089.1:0-12576 GCA_964511525.1 uncultured Jutongia sp. | reverse complement strand
ACACCTTTTTGCCTTTGTCAACAACCTTTTTAAAATTTATATGTATTTTTTTACATATTATTTGTTTTTTGGCTCCACTTTTTTGTTCAAACGCCACAACACACATAACCGTCAGCCTTTTAAAACAACGTCATTTCTAACAATCTGCGTAGATTATGTCATATTGCCCACCCTCTCCCGTCACTGCATTGCGCAATTAACTTCTTCTCCGCGAGGTGCGCATCCCACAGCCAATACACAGCAGAAAAAGGTCTTTTATTTTCTGACTGAGTGGCGTTTGAACTCGCTGGCACATAAGATTATAAATGGTTGCTATGCAAACAAATATAATCTTATGTGCCACTGCGTAGTTCATCCCGAGCCGCAAGGCGTCCACGAATCAGAAAATAAAAGACCTTTTTCTGTGTTACTTCCCCATAGTGTATATTATAAGCTTATCTCTTACTGAGTAGAGCCCTTCAATAAAACCTCGTATCCCAGCAGAATTTTCTCCTCCACTTTTTCTCCTTTGATACAGTTTAACAAGGTCTTGCAGGCTACTGCTCCAAGCTCCTTTGGATCATACTGTAATGCTGTAATGGCCGGCTGGTTATTTTCCAAGCTGGCACTATTATAGAAAGAAGCCAATCTTACCTTTGATGGTACATCAATATCATCCCTATGTAATTTTCCTAATGCACTATAGCAGATTCTATCATCCATACAAACAATACACTCCACTCCGTTGCGCAAAGAATCTTCCACAGCTCTCTCTACTTCCGCATTGGATTCGCAATTCATATAAATCCAATCTTTTTCTATCTTAATCCCCTGTTCTTTTAGAGCCTGCTCAAATCCATTCTTTCTTGTGATATTGACCACATGATTCGCATCTCCTCCAATCAAGGAAAACTTACGCATTCCTTTCATAACTAAAATAGATGTCAATTCCTTACAAGCAGCAATATGGTCATTATCAATCTGAATAACTCCCTTGTCTACAGAACTTCCGATTACCACAAAAGGAAGATTGCTTTTTTTCAGGCACTCAATCCGGCTATCCTCCATCAGGGTTCTTCCTAAAATCACACCATCTACCTTATTATTCTCAACGACTCTTTCTAATTGCGAAATATCCCTGTCGTACACCATAGATAACAAAACATCATAATCCTCTGCCGCTGCAATCTCGCCGATTCCTACCATACATCTCTGGAAAAATGGTAAATCTGTCACCGTAGAATCTCCTGGCATCACCCAGCAAATATTGTAGGTCTTTGATTGCGCAAGTCCTTTTGCCATTGGATTTGGTTTATAATTTGTAGTTTCTATGTAATCCAAAACCTTTCGTCTGGTACTTTCCCCGATTCGTCCTTTTCCTGATATCGCTCTAGATACTGTTGTTTTCGATATCCCCAATGCCTCTGCAATATCTCCTATTGTCATTCTTCCCTGTTCTCTGTCGTCTTGCATTTATCTCTACGCCTCTCTTTACATTTTTTTTCAATCGTGTTATACTTTGCGCAACCCATATGCGCAATCCTTTTCTATAACATAGCAATTATCGCGCAACTTGTCAACAGTAACAAGACAAAAAAGCGCTAAATATCTATATTTAGGAGGATTTACAATGAACGCAACAAACTTTTTATTTGGTCCGGCTTATTATAGTGAATATATGCCATATGACCGAATTGATACAGACATGCAGTTAATGAAGGATGCAGGCATGAATGTGATACGAATCGCGGAGTCAACCTGGAGCACATGGGAGCCACAGGATAACATATATGATTTTACACATTTACATAATATGATGAAGGCTGCTGTAAAATATGATATGAAGGTTATTATCGGCACTCCTACTTACGCGATTCCAGCCTGGCTGGCAAAGAAATATCCAAAAATCCTTTCCTTTACCAAGGAGGGACAATGTCTTTATGGACATCGACAGCTTACGGATATTACAAATCCAGATTATCTCTTCCATGCAGAACGGATTATTCGTCGTCTTATGGAGGAAATCAAGGATTATCCTAATGTCATCGGTTTCCAGCTAGACAATGAAACCCGTTCCGCCGGAGCAGCTTCTCCGGAAACTCAGGCTTTATTTATTGCAAAAATGAAAGAAAAATATCCGGATATTGAGAAATTTAATCAGGAATTTGGATTAGACTATTGGAGTAACCGCATTGCAGTCTGGGAGGATTTCCCAGATGTGAGAGGTACTATTAACGGAAGTCTTTCCGCAGCCTACAAAAGATTTTTAAGAGACTGCATCACCGACTTTCTGCACTGGCAGGCAAAAATCCTTAGAGAATATATGAAGCCGGGACAATTTATCACTCATAACTTTGATTATTCTTGGATTGAATATTCCTTTGGTATCCAACCGGAGGTCAATCAATTTGATGCTGCTAAATGTATGGATATTGCCGGTGTGGATATTTATCATTTGTCTCAGGAGCATTTAACCGGAGCAGAAATCGCTTTTGGTGGTGCAGTAGGCCGCAGCTTAAAGAAAGATAATTATCTGGTGCTGGAAACCCAGTCTCAGGGGCGTCTCAACTGGGTTCCTTATCCGGGACAGTTACGTTTACAGGGCTTTAGTCATTTAGCTTCTGGTGCCAATAGTGTTATGTACTGGAACTGGCATTCGATTCATAATTCTTTTGAATCCTATTGGAAGGGAATCTTAAGCCACGACCTGCAGCCAAATGCAGCATATCGGGAATTAAAGGAATTTGGTAAAGAAATGCATTCTTTAGAAAAGCATTTAATTAATCTGAAAAAAGATTGTAAGGCAGCGATTCTCATTGATAATGCCAGTCTTACCGGTCTGGACGAATTCCCAATTGATGAGGAATTAAATTATAATACCATTTTGCGCTGGATGTACGATTCCTGCTATGAAATGAATCTGGAATGTGATTTATTATCTGTTCAGGATAATTTTGAGGATTATTCCTTATTATTAGTACCTGCACTATATTCTGCCACAGAGGAAACTTTACAGAAGATAAAAAATTATGTAAACTGTGGAGGACACCTTTTATTAGGATTTAAAAGTGGATTTTCCGATGAAGAAATCAAAATCTACGCAGATGCGCAACCACATCTCTTAACAGATTGTATTGGTGCAACTTATGATCAGTTCACTTGTCCAGAAAATGTAACTCTTTCCATTGATGGTACTTCCTATGAAGTTTCCCACTGGATGGAACTGGTTCGTCCCGATACAGCGCAGGTTTGGGCTTCCTATAAGCATCCGTTCTGGGGAACCTATGCTGCCATTACCCATCAGGACTTTGGTCAAGGCAGCGCAACCTATCTTGGCTGCTACATAGAAAAAGCAGGATTAAAAGCATTAATCCGCAAAATTTGTAAAAAAATCAATCTTACTCTTCCGGAATACAGTTTCCCAATTATCCGTAAGCAGGGAACCAATGATGCCGGAAAGAAAATCAGCTATTACTTTAACTATTCTTCAACTCCAGGCAGCTTCGTCTACGACGGACAAAATGGTACTGAGTTATTAACCAACTCTTCCATCTGCAGGAATGACGATTGTTCACTTGAGCCTTGGAGTCTGATGATTATAGAAGAATCTTAATATTTCACTTCAGGAGGGAACATTATGACAAACACAAAGCAGTTAATTGCAAAACTAGAAAACAATGAATATCAGGAATTATTAACAGACATTTATCTGGATACTGACAAGATTTCTTATCAGACGCAAAGGTATATTGCTGCAATCAAAAGATATGAAGAGCTTTATGGGGAAGATGAAGTTTCTATCTATAGCGCTCCTGGCCGAAGTGAAATCGGTGGAAATCATACCGACCACCAGCATGGTGAAGTACTGGCTGCTTCTATTAATAATGACGCTATTGCTATTGTAAAGCCTTTAGATGAGCCAGTGGTTAAGGTAGTTTCCGGCAAATATCCTTTACTTTCCATCGACATTAACAATATCGAAAAGAAAGACAAAGAAGAAGGTACTACTCTTGCATTAATTAAAGGTGTACTCTTCGGCATGAAAGATCGTGGTTATCATATTGGCGGTTTTCAGGCGTATATTACCAGTGATGTTTTAATCGGTGCAGGTCTTTCCTCTTCTGCTGCTTTTGAAACCGTAATCGGAACCATCCTTTCTGGTTTATATAATGAGATGAAGGTTTCTCCAATTGAAATTGCCATTATTGGACAATATGCAGAAAATGTTTATTTCGGCAAGCCATGTGGCTTAATGGATCAGATGGCATGTTCTGTAGGAAATCTAGTACATATTGATTTTAACGATCCAGCTAATCCTATTGTAGAAAAAGTAGAATTTGATTTTTCTGCTCAGGGCTACAGCTTATGTATCACTGATACAAAAGGTTCTCATGCAGACTTAACTGCAGACTACGCTGCCGTTCCAAAGGAAATGAAGGAGGTGGCTGCATGCCTTGGAAAAGAAGTATTAGGAAAAACTACAAAGGAAGAGCTTTTTGCAAATATCAATACTCTTCGCAAGAAAGTAAATGACCGTGCCGTTCTTCGTGCCATTCATTATGTAGAAGAAAATACCAGAGTCCAGAAGGAAGTAGGTGCACTGCAGAGCAATGACTTTACTACTTTCCTGACCACAGTAAAGGCTTCCGGAGATTCTTCATACAAATATTTGCAAAATGTTTATACCAACCATGATATTGCACATCAGAATGTCTCCATTGCATTAGCAATCAGCGACAGCGTATTAGGTGCCAATGGTGTCAGCCGTGTTCACGGTGGTGGATTTGCCGGAACTATTCAGGCATTCGTAAAAAATGATGCGGTTCCAGAATATAAAAAAGCTATGGACGATGTATTCGGAAAAGATTCCTGTAGCATTTTAAAAATCCGTAAATATGGCGGTATGAAGGTTTTATAAAAAATATAGTAAATAAAACATAAATCATTTTAGGAGGTAACCCATGAGTATATTAGTATTAGGAGGAGCCGGATACATCGGTTCCCACACAGTTTATGAATTAATTGATGCTGGCGAGGAGGTTGTTATTGTAGACAACTTAGAAACCGGCTTCCGCAAAGCGGTTCATCCAAAGGCAAAATTCTATGAAGGTGATATCCGTGACCGCAAGTTTTTAGATTCTGTATTTGAGCAGGAATCCATTGATGGTGTAATTCATTTTGCTGCAAATTCTCAGGTTGGAGAAAGCATGGTAAATCCATTAAAATACTATAACAATAACATGTATGGAACAGAGGTTTTATTAGAAAGCATGGTAGCCCATGGCATCGATAAAATCGTATTCTCTTCCACCGCAGCCACTTATGGTGAGCCGGAATGTATTCCAATCACTGAAACAGACCGCACCTGTCCTACTAACTGCTATGGTGAGACAAAGCTTTCCATGGAAAAAATGTTTAAATGGACAGCTAATGCCCACAAGCTTCGTTTTGTGTCCCTGCGCTACTTCAATGCATGTGGCGCTCATCCAAATGGACAGATTGGTGAAGCACACAATCCAGAGACCCATTTGATTCCACTGATTTTACAGGTTCCAAATGGAAAGAGAGAATTCATCTCCATCTTTGGAAATGACTACGAAACCAAGGATGGTACTTGCGTCAGAGATTACATTCATGTAAACGATTTGGCTCAGGCTCATATTCTTGCAATGAAATACCTCCGAGAGGGTAACGAAAGTAATATCTTCAATCTTGGAAACGGTGTAGGATTTACTGTAAAAGAAGTTGTAGACACTGCTAGAAAGGTAACTGGTCATGAAATTCCTGCTAAGGAAGAACCAAGACGTGCCGGTGATCCTTCTACCTTAATCGCTTCCAGCGAAAAGGCAAAAACAATCCTTGGATGGAATCCTCAGTATGCAGACTTAGAAACCATTATTACTACTGCATGGAACTGGCATCAGGCTCATCCTCAGGGATATGATGATTAATCAAGCTTCTCCTTTTTAACTTCATAATTTTTATATAGTATATGAGGACAATGCATTTGCATTGTCCTCATTTTTCTTCATTTTAATAGTATAAAAAAGCCCTTTACCAGACTATTTCTGGTAAAAGGCCTCTTTTATACTATTAAAATGAAGAAAAATCCCCTGCTCGCCATAGGCTTCAATCTCTTTAATATCTGCAATCTGAAAACCGGAGGTTTCCTCCTCCTGCAAGGTAACATCCTCCTCTGTAAAATCTACCACATAACGGTAAACATCTACAATATAGTTATCACCCTCTTTTATATTCTCTCTTCGATATGAAAATAAAAATCCTCCTTCACACTGGGAAACATCCAGTCCTGTCTCTTCTCGGATTTCCCGTATGACTGCATCCTGAGAATCCTCTCCTGCAACAGCGGCACCACCAGATACTTCCCACCAGCCCGGTGCCCACGCTTTATCCATAGCCCGACGGGTAATTAGGAACTTTCCATCTGGCCGGACAATAACACCTAACACAGATAAATGGTATTCTCCTGCTTTCAAGCACCAATCATTCCGCTTCATGGTTCTTCCTGTACGATTTTTATTCTTATCATAAATATCCCAAAGTTCCATTTCTTCCTCCATGCTGTCTATAAGACTTCAAAATAAGTCTTCTGCTTTCAAATCAAATATGTATATCCACGGATGAAAACATCTTTCCTAAATTATATTTATTGGTCTTCTCTCTCGTATCATTTAATGAAGCATTTAGAATAGTATCCTTTCCATCCTTTTTCTTATCCTGAAGTGCTTCTGGTTTTTGCTCTTCCTCCACAACATGCCGGAGTTCTACCGTAGCGTCAGAAAGAATCTCCATCTGAATCTGGCTGATTTTTGCCGCCCTCTCTTCCGCTTCTTTCAATGCTTTCTGCTTTTCCTCCGTACTTACTCCACGACCTGCATCCAGCTTCATTTCTCCTTCCAGTACCCGTGCTTCTCCTTCCATGGTACCACTAAGATTACCATAACTTTCTGCCTGCTGTATTGCACTATCCGCAGCAAACATAGCCTCCATACTGGCAGTAGAAACTGTTTCTACTTTTGTCTCTTCCTTCGCTGGCGTTCTCTCTTTATCTCCTCCCAGCAAATCCTCCACCTTTTCCTGACTCTCCTGCTGCTGTTGACGCCGCATTTCCATTTGATGTTGCCTTAACTGATTATTCAATTCTGTAATCTGCTTCTGAATCTCCTGACGCTTTTTCATTTTTTCTTCCGCACTGAGTTCCTCATTAGAGGATAATCCTTGAAGCTGCATCTGGGCAGTAGCAATTTGATTTTGAATGCCTTTGCTTTCTGCATCCACCTTCTGAGACATACTCATCTGATTCGCCTGCATATTCATTCCATTGACTGATTTAATCTCCATATATTTGGCCTCCTTTCCAAACACTTAACTCCGAAAAACACAATTATATATATCTAATATTTCGGCATGTTTTTATGTTTCCTATACACTTTTCTCATAAATATTTATTTTATCTCTTTATTTTGAACAGATAGTTACAATTCATCTACCAATAATTACATTCGTCTTTCCAAAACATTCCAAAATAGATATAATTATTACAAAAACTTAACAATCAATTAAAGGCAGGATAAACCAATGATTAAAATAGGTATTTGTGACGAAGATACCCAATTCGTAAATAAATTATATCATATTATTAATACGGTGATGCTTTCCATTGATGACTGGGAAGCACATATTTTTCATTCTCCTCAAGAACTTTATTCCTCATTAAAAGAAAATACATTTGACTGTCAGTTGATTTTTATGGATATTTTAGCCAAAGATGGTTCTGCTTTAGAAACTGTCCGATATATCTATGAAAATCAAATTGATACAGATCTTATTTTTATTACTGCCTCTACGGAGCATGTATTTGAGTGCTATCATTATCATACCTTTGCTTATCTGTTAAAGCCGGTTTCAGAAACTGATATTTCGTTTGAATTACAACGTTACATTCGGGAACTAACACAGTCATCCCGCTTTTTACCGATTTCCGTCTCCGGAGTTAACCACCAGATTCCGATTAACTCTATTTTATATATCGAGAGCAACCGTAGAAAGGTGACGATACATACTACACAAGCAGATTATGAATGTTATCAAAAGCTAGACGATATGGAAAACAAATTGCGGGAAGAGGGATTTATCCGCTGTCACCAAAGCTACTTGGTATCTATTCGGCATATTAGCGAGTGTACAACATCCCAGTTGATGATTCAGGAGCACACCATTCCCATCAGCCGAAGGTATCAGGTAGAGCTTAAAGAATTGTTTTCTTCCCATCAATCTGATTATAAGGGAGGCTTTTCTTCCCTTTATAAAGAACAAAGAAATTCTGGTGCACTGGTATGTATAAAAGGCCCCTATCTAGGCTCCATTATACGAATAAGACCAGAACAACAAATTCTCATAGGCCGGGACGGCAATATGGTAGATATGGTTATCAACCTTCCTTTTGTCAGCAGAATCCATTGTTCTGTTATTTATCATCCAAATACTATGACCTATGAATTAGTGGACTATTCCAACAATGGAATCTATGTAGACCAAAACAAACGTCTTCTAAAAGAAGAAACCTATCTTTTAAAGAGCGGTACAGAAATTTGTTTTGGAGATACTGACACCATTTATAAATTAGTATAATTATAAAATACTTAGAAAGCGTGAATTTACTATGAAACTT
Source organism: uncultured Jutongia sp. (assembly GCA_964511525.1). Taxonomy (GTDB): domain Bacteria; phylum Bacillota; class Clostridia; order Lachnospirales; family Lachnospiraceae; genus Jutongia. The sequence goes on along the minus strand of CAZEFX010000089.1, from coordinate 3,905 downwards.
ACAAAATGCAAGAATAATCACTTTTTTGATGCAGATAAATTTTTATCCTGTCCACATTGTGCGAACCAACAGGCAGGTATTTCTGCTGACCATCTAATGGGACAGAATCAAGAGCATGTAATCACTGCAATTCCCCAGCTTCAAGAGCTTTCTTCCTATAAGCAAATTTCTCCCCGAAAAACAGTGGGCTGGTTAGTTTGCATTAAAGGAAGTATGATCGGTGAAAGTTTTGTACTAAGAGAGGGCGACAATCACATCGGCAGAGCAGGGAATATGGATGTAGCTTTAATATATGAACCTAGTGTATCTAAAGAAAATCATGCAATAATTTCCTATGATTCCTCTGAAAAAAACTTTTTTTTGCTATCTGATTCCAAGGAAAGCCGCACTTTATGCAACAATAAACATCTGAAGACCAAAAAGACTTTGAGAAGCCGGGATATTATCACCTTAGGAAGCTGTTTATTAATGTTTATTCCATTTTGCAGCTCTTCCTTTTCTTGGGAAGAATCGGTATACTCTTAATAGAATTACTAATACGAAAGGAAACGGAGAATATGCAAATGAATACCCTGCTTTCCCAACGTGCACTTCCATCCGGCACAGTATTAAATAATACTTATGTGATAAAAGAGGTTTTAGGCGAAGGAGGTTTTGGAATCACTTATCTTGGATACCATAAATCCACCTTAGAACCAGTTGCCATAAAAGAATATTTTCCTTCCGAGCTAGCCTCTAGAGTATTTCATGAAAATCAATACTCCTTACAGATATTTCAGGGAAACCCTCAGGAAGATTACCATAAAGGAATGCGACGTTTTCTAACCGAAGCAAAACATCTTCAGGAATTAGAGCATTTAGATAGTATTGTTTCTATTTTTGATTCCTTTGAAGAAGGGAATACGGCTTATATTATCATGGAATATATCGAAGGTCCAACCCTTTATCAATACATAAAAGAGAATGGACCTTTTCTTTTTCCTGAATTTTTAGAACTACTGACACCTTTAATACATTCTCTGATACATATACACAAAAGCGGACTAATCCACAGAGACATCAGTCCTGATAATTTAATTTTAGGAATGGATAACCATCTTCATCTAATTGATTTCGGTGCAGCCATAAAAAAAGATTTTCAAGCAAAAAACAAGAATACGATTATATTAAAGTCAGGCTATGCACCACCAGAGCAATATCTAAACAACGAGAAAACCGGAGCATGGGTGGATGTTTATGCTCTTTGTGCTACCACTTATTTTGCCTTGACAGGAACAGCTCCTGTTCCTGCTATCCAAAGATTGCAGAAAGACACCTTACAGCCCCTATCTATGACAATAGCCATCCAACCATGGCAGTCAGCTGCTATCGAAAAGGGTCTTCAACTGCATCAGGCAAATCGTTTTCGGGATATGGAAGAATTATACCAGGCATTGACTGTTCCGTCTTATTTAGAGAAGACACCTACCGTTGCACTAAAAGCAAATTCTCTAAAAAGAAAATGGCAATTACAATATATTGTAGAAGAATTATCTACCAAAAAGAAAATCAGTGCTTTTCTATTGATTTTGCTAATTATATTGTCAACCCTGCTAGGACGGATAATGACACCAGCAGAAAATATTCCTTCTGGCAAAAAAGTGACGAGTACACTTTCTTCGCCCACACCTTCCTCTCTGGCAGAACAAACACCTGCTGATACAAATTCAGAAGCAAAAGCCCTCTCTGTTTCTCCAGAGCTATTAACCATGCCTGATATAACGGAAATTTCGTTTTCCAAGGCAAAGAAGAAATTACAGAAATTAGATTCCAACATCCATATAGAAACAAAGAAAGTATATAACAAAAAAGTCCCTTCAAACCACGTTATTTCACAAAACATAGCAGAAGGAACTCTTTTTAACTCCGGTCAGATTCCGATCATTCAATTAACCATTAGTCTTGGAAAAAAGCCAGAAACAGATTCCGCAAACACTGCAGCTTCAACACCGTCTGTTCCTTCAAAGACTAGTACACCTAAAGCATCCAATAAGCAAAAATCATCTCCTAAGCCAACCTACAATGTGAAAGCCGCAGAGGATGAATATTCAACTATTTATAGGGATTAGCCTATGCTTGATTAATCAAACGCTGATATTCTTTTATTTTCGATTTTGGTACTATAATCGCAGCCTTTCGTGGAACTCCTGAAAAGGATTTTTTTCCAATCTTTTTCAAATCCTTTCCACGGAAGGTTATTTTTTTCAATTTTCGATTCTGAAATAACACCTTCTTTCCCAGCTGCATAACCTTCTTTCCGAAAATAATTTCTTCTAGATTACTGCATTTTGCAAATGCCTGATTCCCAATTATTTTCACCTGATTTCCTATTATTACCTTTTTTATGCTTTTTCGTCCCTGAAATGCCTTTGGCGCAATCTTTGTTACTTTAAAGCTTTGATTCTGATACTGTACCTTTCCCGGAATAGAAATCTTTTTTTTCTTGTTTTTTACTGGTGCAAGAAAAGTCACTGTATTCTTTCCAGTTACTTGATATTTTCCTCCTCCAGACTGAAAAAGGTCTCCCTTAGAAAGAATTTTCTTCTCTACTGCTTCTGTTGGTGCAGGAGCTTCACTAATAGCTGATGAAGTTGGTGTCATCATTGTTTTTTCACTGTTTACCGGGGCTGTTGGAGTTGCCTCCGGGTTTTCACTGGTCACAGGGGCTGTTGGGGTTGGCTCCGGGTTTTCACTGGTCACAGGGGCTGTTGGGGTTGGCTCCGGGTTTTCTCCGGTTCCTCCTTGTGTTTCTGGAGCATATGGTTTCCCATCCACTAAAACCTCTCCGTCTTCTCCTAGCTTGTATTTCAATTTATTTTCTTTTAAATAGCTTAACACCTCACTATCTTCGGATATTTCTTCCGATAGCTGATATGTCAAATTCTCATATTCATTAAAATGATATGGTGTCAAATCCGTCACTTCAATAGGTACCAAAATAGTTAGCCCTTCCTTATCTGGAAAAGCATCCTTTGCAACCTCCTGCAATGTGTTACTTTTTGGCAAGCGAATCTTGGTTAGTTTTTCACAACCTTCAAATACTTTGGAACCTAAGCTTTCCAATGTATATGGTAGTGCCATTGCGGTAAGCTTACAATTTGCAAAGGCTCCATTCCCAATATGATAAACGATTTTGGGCATTGCAACTCCTTCTCCCACCTGAAAGCCTTCAAAAGCATAGTCTCCAATAGTATGAATTTCCTTTCCCATATCAAAATAACCATCTATATAGATATTTTGAAAGGCTCTGGCCCCAATAGCTCCAATGCTGGTATTAAAGGTAACGTCACCCATAACCTCTGTAGAGGCAAAAGCTTCCTCTCCAATCTCTGCAATGCGTCCCCCTTGTGAGGAACGGAAATACGCATTAAAGGCTGTTATCGTAGAACCAGTAATTTCACCAACATACATATCAGCAAATGCACGTTTTCCAATTACAAAATCTCCCTTCATTTCAAAATAAATCCGGGATACACTATAGTTTTCAAAGACGTTATCATTTACGCCACCAACAACAAGAATAGACTCCGTTTCAGGATGCTGATACCAGGATGCACTTAAGAGTTCTGCATCACTATCTCTCGTGGTGGTATCATAGTTAATGGCATATGCTAACCCATCTTCTGCTTTTTGGTATAAAATGCCATTGTATATGAGCTGATCCCCAACCTCTGCCTTTGCTGCCGCAGGAGAAATAATCCCCCCTGTCAGACTGATTGCAACAAATAAGCACATTACTTTCCGTATTTTTTTATATAGCTGTATCTGCTTTTTCTTTATTTCTTGATATTTGAATTTCATTTTTCAACGTTCCTTTCCCTTTTGTACATAAATACAGTGCACCAGAAAGATGCACTGTATTATTA
>CAZEFX010000088.1:0-12669 GCA_964511525.1 uncultured Jutongia sp. | reverse complement strand
CAAGTCGACAAATTAAAAGCTACAATATAAATAATACCTAAAATAAAGGAGGTTTTACCATGACTAACTTTGATTTTTTGAAAAAAGAACCCCAATTTGATAGTTTTTCAAATGTTGCAATTGTTGCAGAAAAAACATTGCATATTGATGTAGAGACTTGTGCGTTTAATTGTCGTCGTGCAATGGAATTTGCTATTAAATGGCTATATTCTGTGGATGATGCCCTTGTTGTGCCATATCAAGATAAGTTAGTCAGTTTGATGGGAACAGAAGAGTTTCGTGATATTGTGGGAAAAGATATATGGAAACGTTTGGATTTAATTCGTTTGACTGGAAATAATGCTGCCCATAATGGAAGAAAAGTAACCAAAGAGCAGGTAAAACTTTGTTTAGAGAATTTATTTATTTTCATGGATTTTATTGCATGTTGTTATGCTGACGAATACGAAGTGAGAGAATACAATAAAGAATTATTGGAAGAAAGGCAGGAAGTGCCACAGATACCAACGCAGGAAACTTTAGAAATAGATTTAAAGAAATTATTGGAAGAAAATAAGGCATTAAAGAAAGAACTTACAGCAAGACGTGAAGAGCAGTCACAGACTTATGTACCAAAACCATTGGATTTATCAGAATTTGAAACTCGCAAAATCTATATTGATGCCATGTTGATTGATGCAGGATGGACTAAAGGTCAAGATTGGATAGATGAAGTTGAGTTGGCTGGGATGTCAAACAAATCAAAGATGGGGCGTGCAGATTATGTACTGTACAATGAGGCTCACACCAAGGCGCTGGCAGTTATTGAAGCAAAGAGAACATGTGTGGATGTGGCACAAGGTCGTCAACAAGCAAAGCTATATGCTGATTTATTGGAGAAAGAATATAATCATCGTCCTGTGATTTTTCTGACGAATGGATTTGAAACCAGAATTGATGATGGGCAATATCCAGAACGTAAGGTATCAACCATCTATTCCAAAAGAGATTTAGAAAAGATGATAAATCTACGTAATATGAGAAGGGGGTTGAATACAGTTTCTGTTAATAAAGATATTGCAGGAAGATATTATCAAGAAGGAGCTATTCGTGCTGTTTGTGACAGCTTTGACAAGAGAAATCGTAGAAAAGCATTGCTTGTAATGGCTACAGGTTCTGGTAAAACGAGAACTGTTATAGCGTTGTGTGATGTTTTGTTGCAGGCTGGATGGGTAAAAAATATTCTATTTTTGGCAGATAGGAACTCTTTGGTTACACAGGCAAAAAGAAATTTTGTAAATCTGTTACCAGATTTATCTGTGACAAATTTATGTGAAGAAAAAGATAATTACAGTGCTCATTGTGTATTTTCTACTTATCAGACTATGATGAGGTGTATTGATACTATAAAAGATGAAAATGGAAAGATATTTACTTGTGGTCACTTTGATTTGGTGATTTGTGATGAGGCACATCGTTCTATATACAATAAATATAAAGATATTTTTACATATTTTGATGCGCCATTAGTAGGTTTAACAGCTACACCAAAGGATGAAATTGAGAAAAATACATACGAAGTGTTTGAATTAGAAAATGGTGTGCCTACTTATGGGTATGAACTAGCACAGGCAGTAAAAGATGGTTATCTTGTAGACTTCTTGTCTGTGGAAACGCAGTTGAAATTCATTGAACAAGGCATTGTGTATGATGAATTATCAGAGGAAGAAAAGGAGTTGTATGAGGAGACTTTTAAAGACGAAAATGGTGAATTACCAGAAAGTATTAGTTCATCTGCATTAAACTCATGGGTGTTTAATGAAGATACTATTAAGCAGGTGCTCCACATATTGATGACAGAGGGGATTAAGATAGATTATGGTGAAACACTTGGGAAAACGATTATTTTTGCGAAGAATCATGATCATGCAGAGGAAATTTTCCGGATTTTTAATATAATATATCCGCATTTGCCTGGATACGCAAAGGTAATTGATAATTATATGACTTATGCCCAGAGTGCTATTGATGAATTTTCAGAACCTAAAAAATTGCCTCAGATTGCCATTTCCGTAGATATGTTAGATACTGGAATTGATGTTCCAGAGGTTTTAAATCTTGTGTTTTTTAAGAAAGTTATGAGTAAGGCTAAGTTTTGGCAAATGATTGGACGAGGAACCAGACTTTGTCCAAATCTGTTAGATGGAGTAGATAAAGAAAAATTCTATATCTTTGATTTTTGCGGAAATTTTGAATTTTTCCGTATGAATAAAGGAAAAGCAACTGCTAATGCCCTTGCTTTACAAGGTGCGATTTTCAATCTTGAATTTCAAATGGCATATAAGCTACAAGATTTGGAATATCAAGTAGACAGATTGATAGCCTATAGAAATGTATTGGTGAATCATATGTCAAGAAAGGTGAAAGAATTAAATCGTAAAACATTTCCGGTTTGTCAACATCTGAAATATGTTGACTTGTATTCTAATGAGAAAAACTATACAATGCTAACGTATGAAGATACATTGCTTGTGAAAGCTGAATTAGCACCATTAATCTTACCAGATGATGATGAGATAAGTGCAGTCCGTTTTGATGCATTAATGTATGGAATCGAATTGGCATATTTGATGGGAAAGAAATATAATAGAGCCAGAGTAGATTTGTTGAAACGGATAAAAGGGATTGCAAGTGTTGCCAATATTCCGGAAATTATGGCACAAAAGGATTTGATTGAAAAAATATTGTATACCAGTTATCTGGAGAACGCAGGAATTGACGAATTTGAACATATTCGTAAAAATTTAAGAAACTTAATAAAGTACATTCCTATAGGACATGTTCGTTATGATGTGAATTATGACGATGACATTTTAACCATGGAATGGAAAGAATCTGAATTGGAGAATGACGATTTAAAAAAATATAAGGAAAAGGCTGAATACTATGTGCGTCAGCATCAAGATAATATAGCAATAGCAAAGCTGAAAACAAATATTCCATTATCAAAGGAAGACGTAAATAGCCTAGAAAAGATTTTGTGGAGTGAACTTGGAAGTAAAGAAGAATACAAATGTGAATATGGGGAAAAGCCTTTAGGTGAATTTGTAAGGGAAATTGTTGGCTTAGATATGAATGCGGCTAAAGAAGCATTTTCTGAATTTTTAGAGAGTACAAATATGGATAGCAGACAAATATATTTTGTAAATCAGATTGTAGAATATATTGTCCAAAATGGAATGATGAAAGATTTGTCCGTGTTACAGGAAGCACCTTTTACTGACAAAGGAAGTGTAGTAGAATTGTTTACAGATTTATCTGTTTGGACGAAGATTCGTAAGGTAATTGAACAAATCAACTCAAATGCAGTAGCATAAAGAAGAGAAATACATGATAAGCAAGGAGAAAAGAGGGAAATATGACTAGAGAAGAATTCAAAGCTTTAGTACAAAGCAAAAGATTAATTTTAGACGGAGCTACAGGCTCAAATCTGCAAAAGAGAGGTATGCCTACAGGAGTATGTCCAGAAAAGTGGATTTTAGAGAATCCACAGGTTTTAATCGATTTGCAGAAGGAATATATTCAGGCAGGCTCTGATGTGGTATATGCACCAACCTTTTCTGGCAACAGGATTAAGTTAGAAGAGTATGGCATGGTGGAGCAAATTGGAGAAATGAACCGCCAGCTGGCACAGTTATCCTTTGAAGCGATTAAGCAGGCTGGGGTAGACAGAAAAGTTCTGGTGGCAGGAGATATTACCATGACAGGACAGCAGCTATACCCTGTAGGAAATATGCCCTTTGAAGAACTGGTGACCATTTATAAGGAGCAGATTGGTTATTTGGAAGAAGCCGGAGTAGATTTTATTGTAGTGGAAACTATGATGAGTCTTCAGGAATGTCGTGCGGCAGTGCTGGCTGCAAAGGAATGCAGTGAACTTCCGATTATGGTGACCCTTACCTTTGATGAGGATGGAAGAACTCTTTTCGGAACTAATCCAGAAACAGCCGCTTTAGTAATGACCGCCATGGATATTGATGCCATCGGTGTGAACTGCTCTACTGGTCCGGATAAGATGTGTAAGGTGATTGAGAAAATGAGCCAGTACACAGCGCTTCCTATTGTGGCAAAGCCAAATGCCGGTTTGCCACAGTCGGTGGATGGTGTTACGGTTTACGACATGGGACCGGAGGAATTTGCCAGAGAGATGCTCCCTCTCATAGAAGCAGGAGCAGATATTTTGGGTGGCTGTTGTGGTACTACCCCAGAGCATATCCAGAAGCTGGTGGCTGTTTTAGAGGAGAAGCAGGAAAGAGAAAAGGTATCCTTCCCATCCAGACAGGGAAAGGTCATACGTCGGGCGTTATCTACAGAAAGAAATGTACTTCCTATTGAATTGGATGGCTGTTTTAAAGTCATTGGTGAGAGGATTAACCCTACAGGAAAGAAGGCTTTGCAGGCACAGCTTAGAGAAGGCAGTCTGGACTTGGTAGGAGAAATGGCAGAGGCACAGGTAGAGGCCGGTGCTGCTATTTTGGATGTTAATATGGGGATGAATGGAATTGACGAAAAGGAAATGATGTGGAGGGTGGTTAATGAGCTGACCCTTTTAACGGACACACCCCTTGCTATTGATTCCAGTTATGTAGATGTAATTGAGGCGGCACTTCGGATTTATCCGGGACGCGCATTGATTAATTCCATTTCATTAGAAAAGGAAAAGTTTGAAAAGCTTATTCCGATTGCCAGAAAATATGGAGCCATGTTTATTCTGCTTCCACTGTCTGATGCCGGATTACCAAAGGATATTCAAGAGAAAAAGGAGATAATCCATAAGATTCTTGAAGCGGCAAAAGCTCAAGGAATGACAAAAGAGGATGTGGTAGTAGATGGTTTGGTGGCAACCATTGGTGCAAACAAGAAAGCAGCGTTGGAAACACTGGAAACCATTCGTTATTGTAAGGAGGAAATAAAGGTAGCAACAGCCTGCGGACTGTCTAATATTTCTTTTGGTTTACCAGAAAGAGGATTTGTAAATAGTACCTTTATGGCAATGGCAATTCAGAGTGGGTTAACCATGGCAATTGCCAATCCGTCTCAGGATTTATTGATGCATGCAGTGTTTGCAGCAGATTTATTAATGAATAAAGCTGAGTCCGATATTCGGTACATTGACCGGGTGGCACAGCATAAGTTAACTGTAGTCAGTGGAGAGGTAGACAGCCAACAGCTGGAGAAGGCTTCGTCAGCTGCCGTTACAGGTTCCAGAGAGCAGATTCCAGAGGAGAAAAAAGGAGATGCTATTTTTGAGGCTGTGGTAAAAGGACGGAAGGAAAAGGCAAGGCAGCTGGTGGAAGAAGAAGCTGCCAAAGGAACTGACCCACAGAAAATTATTGATGAAAGTCTGATACCAGCCATTAACCATGTAGGTGTATTGTTTGATAAGCAGATTTATTATCTGCCACAGCTGATTTCCAGTGCGGAAACTATGGAATATGCCATTGATTATCTGGAGCCATTACTGGCACAGGGACGCTCTGGTGAAGCATTGGCGACAATTGTGATTGCTACTGTGGAACATGACATTCATGATATTGGAAAGAATCTGGTAGCATTGATGCTGAAAAATTATGGCTACAGAGTAGTTGACCTTGGAAAAGATGTACCAGCAGAAACCATTGTGGAAGCTGCTATTAAGGAAAATGCGGATATTATTGGATTGTCTGCACTGATGACCACTACCATGATGGAAATGAAAAAGGTAGTAGAATTGGTGAAGGAAAAGCAGCTTTCTGTGAAGGTAATGATTGGTGGTGCAGTAATTACTCAAAGCTTTGCGGATGAAATCGGTGCGGATGGATATTCTGAGGATGCCCAGGCAGCAGTAGGAGTGGTAGAGCAATTGTTACAAAAAGCAGAGTAGGATGTAACCATTATTGGGAAATAGTAAATAATAAGAATTATGCTATGAGTGAATAAAGCAACAGCAGTGATGATAGAAATGAGGAGAATATGACACAGATAACAGAAGCAAAAATTGATGTGATTATTCCGGCATATAAGCCAGATGAGTCCTTTCAGAAACTGATTAGAAGGTTAATGAAACAGACCCTATTGCCAAATCATATTTATATATTACAAACCATTGAAAAAGAAGGAGATGCTTTGATTCATCCAGAGGATGAACGAATATCCGTACATCCTGTTTTGAAAAAAGATTTTGACCATGGTGCTACCAGACATTATGGGGCAACGTTGGCCCAGGGGGATTATCTTTTATATATGACTCAGGATGCCATGCCGGCAGACAGTTATGTGCTAGAGCAGCTTTTGTCTGCTTTTCACGATGAAAAAACAGGGATTGCTTATGGTCGACAGCTGGCGGGAGAGAATGCAGATATTTTGGAAAGACTGGCAAGAGAGCATAATTATCCAAAGGAAAGCCGGGTGAAGTCGACAGCAGATATAGATAAGCTGGGGATTAAGACCTATTTTTGCTCCGATGTATGTGCTATGTACCGGAAGGATATTTATGAGAAGTTAGGTGGTTTTGTGCATCCTACTATATTCAATGAGGATATGATTATGGCTTCTGCTGTGATTCAGGCGGGGTATCAGGTGGCGTACTGTGCAGAGGCAAAGGTGATTCATTCTCATTCGTACACTTGTATGCAGCAATTTCACCGGAATTTTGATTTAGGTGTGTCCCAAAGACAGTACAGAGAGGTTTTTGAAAGCATTTCTTCTGAAAAGGAAGGAGCGGGATTTGCGAAAAAATCCCTAATGTATCTTCTAAAAAGAGGGAAATTCTGGAAGGCATTTTATTTTGCTTTACAGTGCGGTTTTAAACTTTTTGGTTATAAATTGGGAAAATCCTATGATAAGCTGCCAAGGAAACTGGTACTTGCCTGTACCATGAGTCCTTCTTATTTTAAAGAATAAGAATCAATAGATACAGAATAAGAAGTAAGGAATAGTAAGGTAAAATATTGGCAGGATTACAAATTTGTAAAACAAAAATAAAATGATAGCAATAGAAATGAGGAAAACATGGATTGCATTAAGATAAAAAAATTAGAAGTATTTGCAAAGCATGGTGTTATGCCAGAAGAAAATGTGTTAGGACAGAAATTTGTAATTTCTGTCTGTATGTATTGTGATGTTAGAAGGGCTGGCAGTACAGATGATTTAGAAGAATCCGTGAATTATGCTCAGGTAGCAGAGTGGATTACCAAGGAAACAAAGGAAAATACCTTTGCGTTAATTGAGCGGCTGGCACAGCATTTGGCAGAAGGAATTTTAATGAAATTTGCAAAGGTACAGAAGGTAGATGTGGAAGTGGAAAAGCCATGGGCACCAGTAATGCTTCCTTTGGAAAATGTGGCAGTACAGATAACCAGAAGCTGGCATCAGGTGTATTTAAGTATCGGTTCCAATATGGGAGATAAAAAGGCGCATCTGGATCAGGCGGTAGAGCGCATGAGGGCAGACAGCCGTACAAAAGTAGAAAAGGTATCAGAATATATTGTAACAGAGCCAGTGGGTGGTGTGGAACAGGAGGATTTTCTGAATGGGGCAGTATTGGTGAGAACCTTGCGTTCGCCGGAAGAATTTTTAGAGCTCATTGGTGAGATTGAAGCGGAACAGAAACGGGAGCGGCTGGTTCACTGGGGGCCAAGAACTATAGATGTGGATATTTTATTGTACGATGACGAAATCATTCAGACAAAAGAGCTGATAATTCCTCATAAGGAAATGAAGAACCGGGAATTCGTGCTAAAACCAATGGTGGAGCTTGCACCATATAAGAAACATCCTTTGACGGGGCAGACTATGGAAATGCTATTGCTTCAGCTTTCCGAAGGATAGAAAAGATTAAGAGAAGTTCAAGAGATTGCTTCATTGCATTTCTGGAAAGCAACCCTTATAATAAGAATTAGTTGGTTTTAGTAGAGAATAGCACTAGAATGATGACATAAATTGGAGGTACTTATATGAAAAATTACAGCAAAGCTCCTGGAAAAAAGCACCCGGTTGGAAAAATAATTGGCGGAGTAGTGGCTGCTCTTGCAATAGTAGCTTTATTGATTGGTATTTACTGGTCTGGACAGGTGAAATATTATGATGACCCGGCAGTGAAGGGAAATACCAGTGTGAATCTTTTAAATGGTGGACTTTTTTCCGAAAGTGATGGAAAGATTTATTTTGCAAATCCTTATGACCAGAATACCCTGTATTCTATGGATGAGAATTTTGAAAATGTAAAAAAGATTTGTGATGATAATGTAAGTTATCTCAACGTGGCAGGAGATTACATATTTTATACCCGTAGAAATGATAAAAAGGGTGTAGAGAATAGTGCCTTCCTTTCCTTAAGTACTACGGGACTTTATCGGATAGGTACGGATGGAAATGGTTTGGACCAGCTTTACAGAGAACCAACCCAGACGGTGAATCTGTTGGGAAATCAGCTTTATTATCAGCATTATGACCATCAGAAGGGATTACAGCTTTTTAATATTGGCATTGATGGCAAGGAAGATACTATGATGCTGGACGAAGGAGCGGCGCCTACAGCCATTGTCAATAATACCATATACTATACTGGTGCAGATACAAATCATAATATTCATGCCATGGATATTAGCAGTTTTTCTTCCAGAGTATTATTGGAAGGAAATTATACGGGACTTTCCTATTATGGGGATTATCTGTATTTTATGGACATGGGAAGAGATTATGTGCTTTGCCGTAGTAAGCTGGATGGTTCTGATGTAACTCAGTTAACCAGTCAGAGAATTGCTACCTATAACCTTAGTCCGGATGGGGAAACTGTATATTATCAGGTGGACAATGGAACAGAAAATGGTTTGTATGCTTTAGATATTGCTTCGGGAGATTCCAGACTTTTAAGAGATGGAGATTTTAATTACTTCCATATTATTTCTGATTCCATGTTTTTTGAAAAATTTGACGGAAGTGCCGCCTATGTTATGGACATTTCTACTGAAGAAATTCGGGATTTTCAACCAGAAACTAAGTAATATTGAAAGAAAATGAGAAAAAAACAGAAAGTGTATTCTCATTTGGGAAAAATTGTTATATTATATAAAAATGCGAGCATATCGCGCAATGATGAAGAGAGACAGACGATATGTATATTGTCTGATAGAGAGATGGAGGAAATGCTATGCTTAAATTACCAGCAATTTTTAGCGATCACATGATTTTGCAGAGAAAAAAACCTGTGGCAATCTGGGGAGAATCTGATGCAGAAAAGATAACTGTCTGTATTCAGGATGCACATGTAGTGACTTATGTGCAGGATGGAAAATGGACAACCTTTCTTCCACCAATGGAAGCCGGTGGTCCTTACGAATTGACCATAACCACGGATAAGGGAGAGAGCATAACGTATAAGGATGTTATGTATGGTGAAATCTGGCTGGCTGGTGGTCAGTCCAATATGGAACTGGAACTTCAGAATTCTAAGGACGGAGCAGATGCAGTTTCGGAAGCTCATAATGAATTGGTTCGTTTTTATTATACTCCAAAGGTTTCTTATCTTTGTGAAGAATTGTACCAGCTGGAGGAGAAAAGCTCTTGGGAATTATGTACTCCAGAGAATGTAGGAAGATGGTCTGCTGTAGGCTATTATTTTGCGAAGAAGTTAGCTGCCCAGCTTGATGTACCAGTTGGTATCATCGGATGTAACTGGGGAGGAACCTCTGCATCCTGTTGGATGAGCAGAGAGGCTTTAGAGAATGATAAAGTAATTTCTTCTTATGTAGAAGAATATGATGAAATTGTGAAGGATCAGGATTTTGAAACCTATTGTAAAGAGAGAGAGGAATACATTGTATATCAGGCAGAGTTTGATAGAAAATGTAAGGAATATTATGAGACTGAGCCAAACCCAACCTGGGAAGGTGCGTTAGAGGTCTGTGGAGAAAATAAATATCCAGGTCCAATGGGACCACGTTGTGAATATCGTCCGGCAGGATTGTATGAAACCATGATTCAGCGAATTGCACCATATACCTTGGCAGGTTTCCTTTATTATCAGGGAGAGCAGGATGATCAGAAGCCAAAGAGCTATTACAATCTTTTAAGCAGACTGATTCGTCAGTGGAGAGAGGATTGGAATGACGACAAGCTTCCATTTATGATTGTGCAGCTTCCGATGTTTGCCAATGTAGGAGAAGAAGATTTCAAGAACTGGCCGATTATCCGTGAGGCACAGCACAGAGTATACCGTACTGTGAAGAATACCGGATTGGCAGTTATTTTGGATAAGGGTGAGTATGGAAATATTCATCCAATCGACAAGCAGCCGGTAGGAGAGAGATTGGCATTACAAGCGATGTACCATGCTTACGGATTAAATAATGATGTCCGCGCATTTGGACCATTTTATCAGTCATGCTATACATTAAAGTCTTACATGTGGCTGATTTTCAACCATGCGAAGGATGGTATTGTCTGTAAGGGCGAAAAACCAGAGGGATTTGAAGTAGCAGGACAGGATAAGGTATTTTATCCAGCAGATTCTGTAACCATTCAGGATAATCAGATTCGTTTGTTCTCTTCTCATGTAAATAAGCCGATTTATGCCAGATATAATTGGACAAATTATGGACCAGTTACCATGTTTGGTCAGAATGGCTTGCCAATGGCACCATTCCGTACCAGCATCCATGATGAATAATCACTGAATTCCCGTGGTTGACGCAAAATGTCAGATACGTTATAATGAACCGATGTTGTTAGTTTTTGAACAATTAGCGCTGCTTGATACAAACTTTGATATGTGAAAAAAAGCAACAGTCAGGGACAGCGCCCTTGATTTTGCAGAAATGAGGTAAAAAATGGCAGAAAAGAAAAATATCATGACCTATGAAGGTATGAGAGAGTTGGAAGATGAGTTACAGGACTTAAAGTTAAATAGACGAAAAGAAGTGGCGCAGAAGATTAAAGAAGCCAGAGAACAGGGTGACTTATCGGAAAATGCCGAGTACGATGCAGCAAAGGATGAGCAGAGAGATATTGAAGCACGTATCGAAGAAATTGAAGCTATTTTAAAGAATGCAGAGGTTGTAGTAGTAGAAGATGTAGATGCTAATGCAGTTAACATTGGATGTACTGTAACCATTAAGGATTTAGAATTTGACGAGATTGAAAAATATGATATCGTTGGTTCCACAGAGGCAGATTGTCTCAATGGAAAGATTTCTAATGAATCTCCTGTTGGAGCAGCTTTAATTGGTGCGAAGAAGGGTGATAAGATTCAGGTAGAAACTCCAAGTGGTGAAATGGTTTCATATGAGATTGTTGAAATCGAGAAGAGCAAAAAATAGTTAAAATATAAAGAGTTAAGAGTAATTAGAGAGGAGTTGTCATTGTGGCACAGCAGCAGAATAAACCACAGACAGAGCAGGATGTACATGCACTGTTAAAGGTACGTAGAGAGAAATTAGCAAATTTACAGGCAGAGGGAAAGGATCCATTTGCCATTACAAAATATGATGTAAGTATTCATTCACAGGATGTGAAGGATCGTTATGATGAGTTAGAGGGACAGGAAGTTTCCATTGCAGGTCGTATGATGTTTAAGCGTGTCATGGGAAAAGCATCTTTCTGTAATGTTCAGGACTTGAAGGGAAATATTCAGGCATATGTAGCAAGAGATGACATCGGGGAAGATTCCTATAAGGATTTTAAGAAGTACGATATTGGTGACATTCTTGGTATTAAGGGCATTGTATTTACTACAAAAACCGGTGAGATTTCCATTCACGCAAAGGAAGTAACGCTTTTATCTAAGAGCCTGCAGATTCTTCCAGAGAAGCATCATGGTCTGACAGATACAGATACCAGATATCGTCAGAGATATGTGGATTTGATTATGAATGCTGATGTAAAGGATACCTTTATTAAGCGTTCCAAGGTAATTAGCAGCATCCGTCGTTATTTGGATGAGCAGGGATTTATGGAGGTAGAGACTCCTATGCTGGTTTCCAATGCAGGTGGTGCAGCAGCAAGACCATTCGAGACTCACTTCAATGCTTTAAATGAAGATTTGAAGCTGAGAATCTCTTTAGAGTTATATTTGAAGCGTCTGATTGTAGGTGGTATGGAAAGAGTATACGAAATCGGTCGTGTATTCCGTAACGAAGGCTTAGATACCAGACACAATCCAGAGTTTACCTTGATGGAATTATATCAGGCATATACTGATTATCACGGTATGATGGATTTAACAGAGAATTTATACCGTTATGTAGCAAAGGAAGTAACCGGTTCTGAGATTCTTACCTATGGTGAACATACCATGGACTTGTCCAAGCCTTTCCAGCGTATTACCATGGTAGACGCTGTAAAGAAGTATGCAGGTGTGGACTTTAATGAAGTAGCAGACACTGCAGCAGCAAAGGCATTGGCAAAAGAGCATCATATCGAATTTGAAGAGAGACATGAAAAGGGTGATATTCTGAACCTGTTCTTCGAGGAATATGTAGAAGAGCATTTGATTCAGCCTACCTTCGTAATGGATCATCCAATTGAAATCTCTCCATTGACCAAGAAGAAACCAGAAGATCCAAACTATGTAGAGCGTTTCGAGTTCTTCATGAACGGTTGGGAAATGGCAAATGCTTACTCAGAGTTGAATGATCCAATCGACCAGAGAGA
>CAZEFX010000087.1:0-12708 GCA_964511525.1 uncultured Jutongia sp. | reverse complement strand
GTTCTATGATGGACTGACCTTTCACCGTATTATTTCTGGATTTATGATTCAGGGTGGAGATCCCCTTGGAAACTGAACGGGCGGTTCGGAACAGACCATCAAAGGAGAATTTGCTGCAAATGGTGTGGAAAATGGATTGACCCATGCCCGTGGAACGATTTCTATGGCAAGAGCTCAGGATTACAATAGTGCTAGCTCCCAGTTCTTTATTATGCATGAAGATAATCCAGGGCTGGATGGACAGTATGCTGCATTTGGTACTGTAACAGAAGGGATTGAAATCGTTGACCAGATTTGTGAGGATACACAGGTGGAAGATGGAAATGGTACGGTATTAGCAGAAAATCAGCCAAAGATTAAAGAGATTAAGGTAGTTGATTAGTGGTTGCGCGGTTGGTTGCGCGGTTTTTTGGAAAGAGGATTTGACTTTTTTTAATTGAAAATGTACTCTAAATTGGATGGTTTAGTATAGTAATCCATTAATTATCGGAATTAATAAGGCGGAAAAATGTTGGTTTTTTCGCCTATTTTAGTTTACAGAGGATAGAGTATGAAATGTAAGGAACTAAAAGCTGGAGTTGCTGCTTTAAAAGAAAAAAAGTTTTTTGAATTTGATGGATTTTTAGTAGAAAAAATAACAAAAGTAAATCTATTAAAGTGTCCGGAAGAAGCAGAAAAAATAAGAGTAGAGGCTTATCGGAAGTTTGTTAAGGAAATAGGCGAAAATCAGGTGGCAGCTCTTCAGACGATACAAAAATGGTTTGGAATCCATGGGAAATCTATTCCTACCCGTGAACAGATTTTTGAAATTGGTTTTGCATTGCAGCTTTCCAAAGAAGAGGTTAGTGAATATCTAAAAAAAGGGATTAGAGAGCCGGATTTTCAAGTGAATGACTATCGGGAAGTTATTATTATGTATGGGTTAGAAAATTGCATGAACTATGAGGAGGCTCTGGATATGATTGATGAGTTTCAGTCAAGGATTTCATGGGATATAGAGTGTGTGCATCACAATCATACCAATGATTTGTTGGGAAATTATAATATAAATTGTCACTTGAATAGAGCGGAATTTCTCCAATGGATGTGTCAGCATGCCGAAGAGTTTAAAGGATATAGTAAGACGGTTTTGGATTATTTCAAGCTATTGAAAAGAGAAATTTTGTCTGAGGTAAAAGCATATGCCCAAAGACAGTTGGAATATTATTTAGGACAAACTACATTTTTGGGCTGGGAGCAGAAACGTCATTATAGTGAAAAAAGGCGAGCGAAAACCATACCACAATATCTTTCTAGTAAAAGTGTGAGAGAGGATGGAGGAGTTTCAGAACAATTACGTAAGAACATTTTAGAGTTGTTAGAAATGACAAAAATTTCTGTGGAATCAAATCAGAAACTGCTGGCAGAGTTATATGGCGATTTAAATCATCGATATCGCAATTTTAAGACCAATAATAAAAAGGATGAGATAAAGAAGCGGATTCCGATGGATGTAAATTTAATGAATGATAAATATTTATCAGATTTATTAAACATCAGCATAAATAAGGAAAAACAAATGAGACTGTCGATTTTAAAAAGCCAGATTCAAAAATTGGAACCGGAGTGGGAGTGCCCTTCCTATGCTTTAGAGATGCTAAGGGAATATGGCTGTCCGAAAGATATAAAGACAAATTCACAGATGATGGAGTGGTTACACCAGAAAGTGAAGGAGCAAGTCAGACGGTGTCATTTTGTTAAGAGAAAAGATATCCTTCCATTATTACTTTGCGTTGCACAGAAAAGGTATCAAAAGCGTATTTATCAGAGGGAGGAGTATCAGGCAGAAGAGGCAAAGAAGGCATTTTTTGAGTTAGCCAATATGACCTTGGCATCTTGTAATATGGAATTGTTAGATCCTGAGCATTATGAATTTGATGCAATACTTTGTTTGTGCTTTTTGCCGAAGGATGGATGTTCCTTGTCTGATGTATTAGAAGCAATAGTAGAGTGTGACTAGATTTTATACAAGTGAGGAAATTATGGACAGTGATTATGAAACTTATTGGTTGAAAAAAGGAACAATATTAGCGGGAAAGTATCGTATTGATGAGGTGATTAGTGAAGGTGGATTTGGAATTGTGTATTTGGGTTTTGATACAGTATTAAATATGGAGGTAGCTATTAAGGAATATTTTCCAAGACGATTTGCAATAAGAGAACAAAATAGTGTAAATATTCATGTTTATAAAGGACAAGCAGAAGTAAATTTTAAGGAAGGATTATATAAATTTCAAAATGAAGAAAAAATATTGAAAAAAATTAATACAATAGAAAGTATTGTTACGGTTCGGGATTTTTTTTATGAAAATAATACTGCTTATATTGTTAGCGAGCATGTGGTAGGAGAAACAGTTAAAAAACATGTTTGTAGATGTGGAAGAATGAAACCAGAAAAAGTATTAGAAATTATGAAACCGATTTTGGTTTCCTTAACCGAAATTCATTCTCGGGGGCTGCTTCATAGGGATATATCACCGGATAATATTATATTGAAAGAGAATTGTGCAGTTTTAATTGACTTTGGTGCAGCAAGGCTATTTCAAGAGCAGGAAGATAAAAGTATGACCGTTTTTTTTAAAAGAGGATATTCTGCACAAGAGCAATATGTAAAAAATGGAAAGCAGACTGCCAGAACAGATGTATATGCTGTTTGTGCTACTATGTACTATATGCTGACGGGAATCCAACCAGAGGAATCTGTTCAAAGAGGAATTAAGGATACAGTAATTCCTTTGAATAAAATGAAAGATATTGAACTGAGTTTTTGGGCGAAAAATGCTATAATGAAAGGGATGTCAGTGTCTGTGACAGAGCGGTACCCTAGTGTGGAGTCGTTGTGTCAAGATTTATATGAGGAGCGAAAGAAAAATCATTTGAAGAAAAGAAAGCGGAATTTAGGAGAAAAACAGAATAACAGACTATCAAATATGATGAAAAAGATGATATGGAGAATAAGATAAATATGTTAAATTTTTCAGAACAACTAAATAACTACATGAAGACACATGCTATTTCTACAGTGGATTTGGCTAAAGAAACTGGTATGGACAGAACAGCAATCTATCGTTATAGCAGAGGTACAAGAATACCTTCTAATGTTGCGGCAGTAAAGAAAATAGCAGATGCATTGCAGATGTCTATAAAGGAACGACAAGAATTATTGGATGCATATGACAAATTAGTCTGGGGAGAGGAGAATGTTTATAACTGGCAGTACATGAAAGAACTATTGAATTCTTTTTGTTCTATTGAGAGGGAAGAATCGGGGTTTTATAATTACTGGAAGGTTTCCAGAGAATTACAGATGGATACAGAGATTTTGGAACTAAATTCAAAAGAAGAAATTGTTACGTGTATATCAAATCTTATGTGCTATGTGGCAGAAAAGGAAAATACACAGAAGATATTTTTGACGATACAACCTGTCTATGATGAAATTCAAAGATATATTTTGCCTATTTTTCGGGATAAAAAAATAAACATTGAGCAGATTATATGTATGGAGAAAAGCAGAGAAAAAAGCTATGAGAATCTTAAAATATTTCAAGAGATTTTACCTTTGTGTTTTGGGATGAATAATTATGAAGTGTTTTATTATTATGATTCTCTTGCCAGTCATTTTAATAGTATGTCAGGTATGACAAATTTAATCCTGTTACAGGATTATGTGATACAATTTGATTATCAAATGCAAAGAGGTATCGTGTCAAAGAATCCTGCTTTATACAATGTTATGTATCAGCAATATGAAGTGATGCGGCAGCAGTCGCAAAAGCTTATGACTAGAGTAAGTGATATTATTGAGGTTAGCCAGTGTATTGATATGTTGGGCCATGGTGGAAGCGCAGTTTTTCGTCAGCTATGTATGGGTTTTTGTATTTCAAAAAAAATGTATGAAGAACATATCTATCCAATGCCGGGAAAAGCAGAGTTTATAGATGTTATGATTAAAAGTCATGGAGACTGGAAGGAAGAGCAATATGTAGAAGGTAATTATCCCATTGAGCATATTGTTTCCTATGGAACGAAATGGGGAATGGAAGAATTTATGAAAACAGGACGTGTTCAGGAGTTTCCCGCTGGTTTATATGAACCATTTTCTGTAGAAGAACGTAAGATAATATTAGACAGAATAATTCGATTGGCGGAAATGGAAAAACTGTCTTTTCGGCTTTTTCCAGAAGAGATACAGTTAGCGAGTTCTGTACAGATTTATTTGAGTGATTCCTTATGTGGAATTTGTCTAAATTATATTAAGGCAGATGGAATACGCCAGATTGTTATAAAAGAGCTTAGTATTTGTCGTACATGTCGGAACTGTATGGAATATCTGGAACGGCGTGAAATGATGTTAGGAGCAGAAGAAACTTTGGAATGGCTATTAGAGTTAAAGGAGCGCTGTGTATAAGGTGATATATATTAGAGATATACAATGATAATGGGATGGTATCAGCTATCCCATTATCATTGTAAGCAGTAAATAGAAACCAATCAAAATCACAAGATAAATTACATTCCAAATAGTGAACTGCATCAGATATTTCTTTTTATTGCAATCCTCTACATTACAATAGTATTTAAAGGAAATCAGACTTGCCATAGAAGCAATCAAAGTACCAAGCCCACCTAGATTAGTGCCAATAATTAAAGAAGCGAAATCCTTGGTAAATCCGGACAATAGAACGGCAGCAGGAACATTGCTAATAACCTGGCTAGAAAGAATGGAAACAATCCATTCATGCCCCTTCACGGTTTCTTCCAAAAAAAGATTAATAGAGGAAATATTTTTTAGATTACCAACAAAAATAAAAAATGCAATAAAAGTCAATAAGAGAATATAGTCTGCCTGAAGGAAAAGCTTTCTTTGTGCAAAAAGAAGGACAGCTATCACACAAACTAATGTAATTCTGTAATCCAGCAAACGAAACACCGTTAGAAGACAAAGGATTAAAAGAATACTATGAATTATGCCCAGAAGTTTTCCATTTGCATTTTCGGTTTGTGATAATGGGGAAACTTGGGAAGTGGATGCTTTCGCTCTAAAGCTGACAGGTGTATTTTTAAAGAAAAAGCATCCTAAAACCACTAACACAAGAGAACCAACGAGATAAGGGAAAATCACCTTCATAAATGCTATAACAGACATTTCTGACACGGTATAAAGAAACAGATTCTGGGGATTGCCAATAGGTGTTCCCATACTTCCTAAATTTGCAGCAATGGTCTGTAAGGTAATAACTGGAATTAAAAGTTCTTTTTGGTTTAGCTTAGTTAAAACCATAATTGCAAAGGGCACCAGTGTGATTAGTGCCACATCATTGGTAATCCACATACTTAGAAAAAAACAGGACAACACCAATACCAATACTAGTTGTCGTACAGTATGTACATATTTCATTAAAAACGGCAGGAGACGGTCAAAGAGACCTACGGATTGGAAACCTGCCACTACCAGCATAAGGCAGAATAAAATAGCAAGAACACGGAAGTCAATATAGGAAATATATTCTGGGGATGGCAATACAAAAAAACAGGATAATACTGCTGCCAGTGTTGCCACACAAAATACCGTTTCTTTTTTGAAAAAGTTCATAAAGCTTGTATATAATTTCTTTGTATTCATAATATGAAATCCTCTTCTTTTGATAATATGGCTGTGCATCAGCCTTGGATAGTGTATCATAAATCTTTCTGTTCGCCCAGAAAAATTAATAATTTATAAAATAACCTGTAATTTCTGGAAAAAAGATGATGAATAAAATATTTTATGTTACACTGATGGAAATAAAAGGGAGGAAGTGTATAGGATGAATGAACAGGTTTTAAAAGAGTGGAAGCGCACCAGCAAAAAAGAAGGTGCTTTTATACATAAAAATATTATGCAAAGAGAATCTAACTGGCAGAAAAAAATTGAAAAATATGTACCGGAACAGTTGAGCGATACCTTAGATTCTGCCTTTTTTAAGGCATTTGAGTTGATTTTTGACAAAGGAACCACTGTATTAGAAAGGACCTATAACAAAGAAAAGAAAGAGCAGGATTACAAAGTAAACGAATATGCTGTAGAGTTAAATGAAAACCGAAAGGCGATTCGTGCCTTTGGCAGAAAAGCCAAGGGGAGTAAATATGTGAATAATACAATTTCGGCAGTAGAAGGAATTGGTATGGGGGTATTGGGCATGGGATTGCCAGATATTCCATTATTTCTAGCCGTTCTTTTAAAAAGCATTTATGAAATTGCTCTTCATTATGGATTTTCCTATGATACAGAAGAGGAGCAGATGTTTATTTTAAAGGTGATTGAAACCTCCCTGCTTCATGAAAAAGAATTGATTGATGGAAATAAAGAACTGAATGAGTGGATGGAAAGACCATATCCACTGGGAGATAAAGAGGAGCAAATGAAGAAAACTTCTAAGCTTCTGTCAGAGGAAATGTTATATTTAAAATTTATTCAGGGAATTCCTATTGTTGGTCTGGTGGGCGGCGTATCGGATATGGTTTATCAGAAAAAGATTACAGATTATGCAGAAATGAAATATAACAGACGTTTTCTTTTGAAAAAAATATAAGTTTGAGTTATAAAAAAGAGAAATCACCTCAGGAAGAGATGATTTCTCTTTTTATACGAAAACGGAAATATTATTTTTGATGGCTATTTGCAGCAGTTTGCAAATTTTGTTTTTGCTTCATTGATTTTATTGTCTGCCGCAGCAGGGGTTGGGTAATATCCTTTGGAAGACATCATATGAAAGATATCGTCCTGAATATCATGTTCCTCAGCAAGAATGTGCAGCGCACAGTTTCTTACCTTTTCATGAGCACATTCATTAGAAAATGTGTTGTAAAGATTGGTGGATGCCTTTGCAGTTGCCAGTGCATCTCCAAGAATTTCCTTTTCAGTAAATGTTCCAGCCATGTTTTCCTCTTTTCTGCCAAATTCATAAAAAATCATTGATTTTATAGATGGCGATTCATTGATTTACGTGTTCTTACAAATTAGCCCAATAATGAATAAAGTTCATTAAAATGACTCTGGTGACGGGCAGCAACCTGTTCCAGCTTCTGCTTCAACTCAGCATCCTGAGCCTGCATTGCCAGCATCTGATACTTTTTTACCAGTAAGTCTTCTTCGTTAAGCGAGTCATTAAGGAAGGAAAGCTCTCTTTCAGATAATTGATTCATGGTATACTCCTTTCTATGCCGGTAACGGCGTTTTTGTTTTTGTCTGTAGTAGTATGAACAGAAAGAAGGAAAAATATGCATAAAATATAGAAAAAAAGGAAAGATTAGGAATAAAGTTGTTGTTGCGGTAAGCCTAAATATATCGTATAATAAGACAGTTGTTTTCTTGACGAAAATATAAACAAAGGAGGAAAAAAAGTGGACAACAAGCAAGAATTTAAGCCGTATATTCCTGCTGACAAAGTGGTTCCTGAATTTACAGTAGTTTCTGTATTGATTGGTATCCTTTTAGCAGTTCTTTTCGGTGGCGCAAATGCGTATTTGGGGTTACGTGTAGGTATGACAGTTTCTGCATCCATTCCGGCAGCGGTTATTTCCATGGGAATTATCCGTGTGATTTTAAAGAGAGACTCTATTTTGGAGAATAATATGGTGCAGACTATTGGTTCAGCAGGTGAGTCAGTAGCAGCGGGAGCAATTTTTACTTTGCCGGCTCTTTTTATGTGGGCAGAGGAAGGCAAAGGATCTATGCCAAATGTTGTTGAAATTGCATTAATTGCAATTTGTGGTGGTGTTCTGGGGATTTTATTTATGATTCCGCTTCGTACTGCGTTGATTGTTGAAGAACATGGTGTTCTTCCTTATCCGGAAGGACAGGCATGTGCTGAAGTATTGATTGCAGGGGAGGAAGGTGGAGCTAAGGCTGGTACAGTGTTTGCAGGTCTTGGAATTGCAGCAGTATATAAGTTTATCGCAGATGGATTCAAGGCATTCCCTAGTGAGGTAGACTTCCCAATTAAGGCTTACAAAGGTTCTGGTATTGGTATGGATGTACTTCCTGCTTTGGCAGGTGTTGGTTTCATCTGTGGAGCAAAGATTTCTTCTTATCTTTTTGCAGGTGGTACTTTAGCATGGTTTGTAATTATGCCATTGATTTATCTGTTTGGACAGAATATTATAATTTATCCGGCAGACGTGACAGTAGCAGAGCTTTATGCAAAGGGGGGGCCATTTGCCCTTTGGAGCAATTACGTAAAATACATCGGTGCCGGTGCAGTAGCTGCTGGTGGTATCATGAGTTTGATTAAATCTTTACCATTAATTGTAAAAACATTTATGAAAGCAATTAAGGGATTTGGTGCAAAGTCAGCTGATACTAGTCGTACCAGTCAGGATATTCCAATGAAATTCGTATTGGGTGGCGTTCTTATTATCGCAGTGCTTATTTGGTTATTGCCAGTGATTCCGGTAAATATTTTTGGTGCATTGATTATTGTAATCTTTGGTTTCTTCTTCGCTACAGTATCTTCCCGTATGGTAGGTATCGTAGGAAGTAGTAATAATCCGGTATCCGGTATGGCGATTGCTACACTTCTGATTGCTTCCTTGATTCTGAAGGCAACAGGAAATGATGGTGCAAGCGGAATGGTTTCTGCTATTGCGATTGGTACTGTTATCTGTATTATTGCAGCAATTTCCGGTGATACTTCTCAGGATTTAAAGACAGGTTATATCGTAGGTTCTACACCAATGAAGCAGCAGATTGGTGAATTGATTGGTGTACTTGTATCTTCGATTGCTATCGGTGGTATCCTTTATCTTCTGAATAATGCATGGAGTTATGGTTCTACAGAACTTCCAGCTCCTCAGGCAAGCTTGATGAAGATGGTAGTAGAAGGTGTTATGGGCGGTAATCTCCCTTGGACTTTAGTATTAGTAGGTGTATTTATTGCAATTGTAGTAGAGGTTCTGGGTATTCCAGTACTTCCGTTTGCAATCGGTTTATATCTGCCAATTCATTTGTCCACACCAATGATGGCAGGTGGTCTTCTTCGTATGTGGCTTGAGAAACGTAAAAATGCAGATGAGAAGAAGAAAAAAGACGATGTGGACAATGGTGTTCTTTACAGTGCCGGTTTGATTGCCGGTGAAGGCCTTGTAGGAATTCTTTTAGCTGTATTTGCAGTAATTCCTGTAGGAAAGGGTTCTTTTGGGGATGTAATTGCCGGTGTTCTTCCTGCAAGCTTCAGCGACAATACAGTACTTACCAGTAATATCGTAGGTCTTGTAGCTTTCGCGTTGTTGTTAGTGACTATGTTGAAATTCACCGCATGGCGTAAAGAAAAGAAAGCGTAAGAAATGAGAAATCATAATTCTGTGCTTGTCATAGAAGAATACTGTTGATAAAATAGCTGTGTATGCGAAGTGATAAAAGTCCCTTGGCAGACACAGCTATTTCTACTTTATAGACTTCAAAAGACATAGAGTGAAATAGAACAGATTGTAGAAAGGAATCGGTATTAGAATGGCGAAAAAGAAACAAAACCAAAGTGATAATTATATGGATTATATACCAGTAAGGAATCCGGACTTTGGCTGGAAAGTGAAGGACAATGGAAGAGTCGAGGTGACAGTACAAAATAAAGGTTTTTTTAATCGGGTTGCCCAGATTTTTTTCAAAAGACCAAAGGTAAGCCATATTGAATTAGATGAAAATGGAAGCTTTGTATGGCAGCAGATTGATGGTGAAGCTACTGTGTACGAGATTTCTTTGAAGATGAAGGAGAGGTTTGGAAAGAAAGCAGAGCCGGTAGAATCAAGGCTGGTGCAGTTTATGAAGACACTACAGGTCAACCATTATATTAGTTATAAAGAGTCAAAGTAAGTTTGTAGATGGCGCAAAGAGTCGCGCAGAAATGAGGGGAATTATGCCAAAACCACTTGTAATGGCTATTGGAATTTTATTATTTGCTATGGCAACTGCATTTCTTTATGGATGGGGGATTATAAAGCAACACAATCAAACCAGAGATTTGTCGAAGCTTCTTCTTAGTAAAGGGGTAGACCGGGTGCAGAAGTATCTGAAAAAGCATGAAACTATTTCCGGGAATGAGATGGAGGGCTTGGTAAAGGGCATGAAGGCATCCTTGTTTTACAGTAGAAATCAGGCGGTAGTGCTGGAGCCAAAGGATTTTGTCCACCAGTTGACCACCTATATGAAGGAATATCATTTGTTGGAAGAGAAAAGAGTGGACGGTAAGGTGGTATATTGCAGACCACAGAAATAATAGAAATGATAGATGAAAGATAAGCATAAGCTTAATGATAGATGCCAAGAGCAATAGGAGGTAACGTATGAGAGTATTAGAAAACTTAAAACCAGAGAAGGTATTTTATTATTTTGAGGAGATTGCAGGAATTCCCCATGGTTCTGGCAATGTTCAGGCATTGAGTGATTACTGTGTAGCTTTTGCCAAGCAGAGGGGACTATGGGTGAAGCAGGATGAAATGGGAAATGTAATCATCCGCAAGGAGGCTTCTGCCGGATATGAGAATGAGGATATTCTGATTTTGCAGGGACATATTGATATGGTATGTGAAAAGACCAGAGAATCCCGGATTGATTTTGAGAAAGATGGATTGGAATTGCAGACGGATGGAAAGATGCTATGGGCAAAGGGGACTACCCTTGGTGGAGACGATGGAATTGCAGTAGCCTATGCCATGGCTGTTTTGGATGATGATACATTAAAACACCCAATGCTGGAAGTGATTTTTACAGTAGATGAAGAAATCGGACTTTTAGGGGCTTCTGGTCTGGATATGTCGGAACTAAAAGGACGTAAGCTGATTAATCTGGATTCCGAGGAGGAAGGAATCCTCTGGACTAGTTGTGCTGGCGGGTTGTCGCTGGAGTGTGAGATTCCGATGGAATATGAAGAGAAGTCAGGAATCCTATGTGATATAGACTTGTCAGGTTGTAAAGGAGGGCATTCCGGAACGGAAATTCACAAGGGACGGTTAAATTCTAACAAAGGAATGGGACGTCTCTTAGATGCTTTAGAGCAGAATGGTGATTGTGAGATTGTTTCTTTAGAAGGTGGAACAAAGGATAATGCTATCCCAAGATTTACAAATGGAAAGATTTTGCTGCAGAATGTGGAAGTTGCTAAGGCGGTAGCATTACAAGTGCAGCAGGAACTTCGGGGAGAGTATGCAGGCAAAGAAGATGAATTGGTCATTGTAATTAATTCGGTTTCCGGGCAGGAAGAGTCCATATCCTGTCTGAACAAAAGTTCTAAGGAGAAGGTGATCAATGCACTGATGAATATGCCGGATGGAGTTCAGTCTATGAGTGCTGATGTGGAGGGACTAGTAGAAACCTCTCTAAATATGGGAGTCATGAAGTTAGTGGAAAATGGAGCATTGGAAATGCATTTTGCCATCCGTAGTTCCAAAGAGTCTGCCAAGAAATATCTCACCAGAAGAAGTATTGCAATGGTAGAGATGATGGGTGGGACGTGTAAAATTTACGGGGATTATCCGGGATGGGAATATAAGAGAGAATCTTCCCTGCGTGATACCTTTGTTACTGTATATGAGAAATTATATGGAGAAAAACCAGTTTGTGAAGGGATTCATGCCGGACTGGAATGTGGTCTTTTTGCTGGAAAGGTAGCAGATATGGACTGCATTTCCTTAGGACCGAATATGTATGATGTGCATACAGCCCAGGAGCGTCTGGATGTGGAATCAGTAGCCCGGACATGGGAATTGCTTCTGGAAGTTCTTGCATATAAAATGAATAACTAGCGTAAATCTCGCATAATATCAATTATGGGGATTTGACGACAAAAAGTGTTGTTGCATTTCTTCTTCGTGGACGCCTTGCGGCTCGGGATGAACTACGCAGCGGCTGCATAGAGGGCTAGCTTCGCATAGTATGCTAGCTATCCCTCAAGCACCGGCGAGTTCAAACGCCACTCAGGAAGATATGCAACAACACTTTTTGTCTGTGCATCGACGATTTCATAACTTGATGTTATGATTCGATTTATATAGACTTTTCGTAATATCAATCTTTGGCCGGCCAGTACACAGCAGAATATAGTCTCTGGTTATCTTTTAAAGCGGCGTTTGGTTCAGCTGGTGCTTGAACGGTATCAAGCATATTATGCGAAGATAGCGTTCTATGCATCCATTGCCAGAACCAATCCGAGCCGAGAGGCGTCCGCGTAAAAGATAACCAGAGACTATATTCTGCGTCACTATCCCATAATTGATATTATGAGAAAGTATTCTATTTTTTCGTGCAGAGTTTTAGTATGTAGTTGGAAGGAAATGCATATATAGATAGAGGTATGGAAAATATGTAAATATATACATAATTCGTGATTTTACGACAAAAAACACCATGCGATTCTTTACATTTGATTTCCTAAGTGCTAAAATGTTGAAAGAATATTTATAAGGAGGATTCTATACAAATGGCTAGAGCTAAACAATCCATGGATGGAAACACCGCTGCAGCACACGTAGCGTATGCCTACACAGAAGTAGCAGGTATCTATCCTATTACACCTTCCAGCCCTATGGCTGATTCTGTTGACCAGTGGTCAGCAGCTGGACAGAAAAACATCTTTGGCAGCACTGTAAAGGTTGTTGAGATGGAGTCTGAGGCAGGTGCAGCTGGTACCGTAC
>CAZEFX010000086.1:0-12751 GCA_964511525.1 uncultured Jutongia sp. | reverse complement strand
ACGGAATTCAAACTTATTACCGGTAAAGGCAAAAGGTGAAGTACGGTTTCTATCAGTAGCATCCTTTTTCAGTACAGGAAGTACATGTACACCTGTATCCAGTTTGCTGCTTGGGATAGAAGAAGAAACATCTCCTTTAACAATCTGTTCAATAATATCTTCTAATTGTTCTCCAAGGAAAATAGAAATAATTGCCGGTGGTGCTTCATTAGCGCCTAAACGGTGGTCATTTCCCGGAGTAGCTGCAGACAGACGAAGAAGCTCTGCATTTTCATCAACTGCCTTAATTACAGCGGAGAGAAAGAGTAAGAACAGAGTATTCTCATGTGGCTTCTTGCCAGGATCTAGTAAGTTGATACCGGTATCAGTAACAAGAGACCAGTTATCATGTTTACCGGAACCGTTGACACCGGCAAATGGTTTTTCGTGCAACAGGCACTCTAGATTGTGTCTCTTTGCTACCTTTTTCATTACCTCCATAACCAGCTGGTTGTGGTCGGTAGAAATATTAGCAGTAGTAAAGATAGGGGCCATTTCATGCTGTGCCGGAGCTGCTTCATTGTGCTGTGTTTTAGAAAGAATTCCAAGTTTCCACAATTCAATGTTTAAGTCCTTCATAAATGCAGCCACACGCTCTTTAATGGAACCAAAATAATGGTCATCCATTTCCTGTCCTTTAGGTGCTGGTGCGCCAAAAAGGGTACGTCCGGTAAAAATTAAATCCTTACGCTGTAAATATTTATCTCTATCAATTAAGAAATATTCCTGTTCTGCACCTACGGAACAGGAAACCTTTTTAACATCATCATATCCAAATAGCTTTAAGATACGAACAGCCTGAGTGCTGATTGCTTCCATGGAACGAAGAAGAGGTGTTTTTTTATCCAATGCTTCACCGGTATAGGAGCAGAAGGCGGTTGGAATACAAAGAGTTACTCCTGCTGCATCTTCACGAAGGAAGGCTGGAGATGTACAATCCCATGCTGTATAACCTCTTGCCTCGAAAGTAGCACGTAAGCCACCGGATGGGAAAGAAGAAGCATCTGGCTCTCCTTTTATTAATTCTTTGCCAGAAAATTGAAGAACAGGCTTGCTGTCACTTTCAGGAGTTAAGAATGAATCATGTTTTTCTGCTGTTACGCCAGTCATAGGCTGGAACCAGTGAGTGTAGTGAGTCGCACCATGATCTAGTGCCCATTCTTTCATAGCGTGGGCTACTGCATTTGCGATATCCTGATTCAGGTCTTCACCGTTTTCCAGTGTTTTCTTCCAAGATTTGTATACATCCTTTGGTAATTTGGCTCTCATTACGTCATCGTTGAACACGTTTTTTCCAAAATACTGTTCAATTACATTCTGTTCCATAATTCTTATCATCCTTTCTCGTCACGTCAGTATCATTTTCTAATTATGAGGGTAGTTGCTCAAGATGTCAATGGATGTTGTTTGGAAAAAATACGTTGCTTGACTGATTTTTTTGATTTTAATATAATAAATAGGTTATAACTATGTTTGAAAGGAATGGTTATTATTATGATAAAAAGTATGACAGGATTTGGGCGTAGTGAAGTAGTGACGCCGGATTATAAAATAGCAGTTGAAATGAAAGCGGTAAATCATCGTTATTGCGATTTAGGGATTAAGCTTCCAAAGAAGTTTAATGCCTTTGAGAACAATATTCGTTCTATCGTAAAAGAGTATGCATCCCGAGGAAAAATAGATATTTATATTAGCTATGAGGATTATACAGATCGAAAGGCGAAGGTTACCTATCACGAAAGTGTGGCTCAAGGCTATATGGATGCTATGGAGCAGGCTGCCAATGCATTTGGTATTGAGAAAGCCATTACCGCATCCTCATTAATACGATTTCCGGAAGTGATTTCTTTAGAAGAAGAGGATATGGATGAGACCGTATTATTTCCAGCATTAGAGGAAACCTTGCGTAAGGCGGCTCAGAATTTTTCCGAGGCAAGAGCTACAGAAGGTCAGAATTTGAAAAAGGATTTACTGGCGAAGCTGGATTACATAGAGGAGTTGGTAGGAAAGGTAGAAGAGCGCTCGCCAGAAATGTTAAAGGAATACCGTCAGAAGATTACAGATAAGGTAGCGGAATTATTGGGAGATACCAAGTTAGATGAGAGTATTCTGGCTACAGAAATTGCGGTGTTTGCAGATAAGGTATGTGTGGATGAAGAAACCGTTCGTCTCCGCAGTCATATTAAAAATATGAGAGAAACTCTGGAATTAGAGGAAGCAATTGGACGAAAATTAGACTTTATTGCTCAGGAGATGAATCGAGAAGCAAATACGACCTTATCAAAGGCAAATGACAGAGAGCTTTCTAATATCGCCATTGATTTAAAAACAGAAATCGAAAAGGTTAGAGAGCAGATTCAAAATATCGAATAAAGAAATAAGCAGGAGGCAGTGGTGAAAAATATTCTTATCAATATTGGATATGGCAATGTAGTGAATATGAATAAAGTAATCAGCATTATTCATGCAGAAGCAGCGCCTATTAAACGTATGGTTCAAAATGCCAAGGATAATGGTATGGCAGTGGATGCTACCTGTGGAAGAAAAACAAAATGTATTCTGGTAATGGATAGTGGGCATATTGTATTGTCAGCCCTGCTTCCAGAAACCATTGAAAGCAGAGTAAATGATACTAATATTGCAGAGAAAGGGGAATGATTATGTCACAGAAAGGTGTACTTACTATAATTTCCGGTTTTTCCGGTGCAGGAAAAGGAACTGTGGTAAAGGAAATGGTTAAGAAATATCAATATGGATTGTCTATTTCTGCTACCACAAGAGCTCCCAGAGAAGGGGAAGTAGATGGAAGAGAATACTTCTTTAAAACAAAAGAAGAGTTTGAAGAAATGATTGCGAAAAATGAGTTGATTGAGTATGCGCAGTATGTAGAGAATTATTATGGAACACCAAAGGAATATGTAATGCAGCAGTTGGAAAAAGGAACAGATGTTATCTTGGAAATTGAAATGCAGGGGGCATTACATGTGAGAGAGGTATTTCCAGAGGTGAATCTGGTATTTTTAACTCCTCCTTCTGCAAAAGAACTGGAAAAGAGACTTCGTAACAGGGGAACAGAGACTGAGGACGTTATTGCGAAGCGTTTAAGCAGGGCAAAAGAAGAATGCGCCTATATGCAGGAATATGATTATGTTGTAGTGAATGATGATTTGGAAGAGTGTGTAGAAAAAATGCATGAGCTGATTCAGTCCTTACATTATAAAAGAGAGAATCAGAAGGAACTGATTCAAACCATTACAAAAGAGTTTGCCCAGCGATAGTATGACGTTAAAAAAATAAGAATTTTTGGAAAGAGGTTGCCAATTTCTGATTTTTAGGTTATTGTATAGATTGCGGTATATTTACGCGAATCCGAGAGGCTCCATTAGGCGCCATTCTCGTGAGGAAATAGATATAGAATTCAACGAGTGATTGAAAGGGGAATAATATGTTACATCCATCATATTCAGATTTAATGAAATTAGTAAACAGCGAAGTAGAAACTGGAGAGGCACCAGTAGTAAACAGTCGTTATTCTATTGTACTTGCTACATCAAAGAGAGCACGTCAGTTAATTGACGGAGTAGATCCTTTGGTAACGCCAGATTGTCCAAAACCATTGTCTGTAGCCATTGACGAGTTAAGCAATTCTAAGATTCGTATTCTTAGTGAAGAGGAAGCTGCTGAGGTTGAGGCAAAGAAGGCAGAGGAAGAGGCAAGAAAAGCTGCAGAAGCAGAGGAATTAATTTCTGTTTCAGAAGAGTAGCAGGAAAGGAAATAACAGTTTTTTATGGAAAAAGAAACAAATAATATAGAAACGCAAGAATCAGAAGAAGGTACAACAGAGGAAGTTTTACAGGACTCAGAAAAAGAAGTGGAAGAAGAGCCTACCAGAGGAGAGAAGATTAAAGGTGCATTAATAGAACTGGCGATTTATGCAGCGATTATTGTACTTTGTATCTTTGTAGTTCCAAGATATGTTATTCAAAGAACCATTGTAGATGGTACGTCTATGGAGAACTCTTTGCAGCATAAGGATAATCTTCTGGTGGAAAAGGTTTCTTATCGTTTTACAGATCCAGATCGTTTTGATGTGGTAGTATTTTATCCTCATGGAAAAGAGGCAGAAGACTATTATATTAAGCGTGTAATTGGTCTGCCTGGAGAAACCATTCAGATTATCGGAGAAACCATTTATATTGATGGCGAAGTTCTGGAAGAGGATTATGGAAAAGATCCCATTACGTATTCGGGGATTGCAGAAGAACCATTGACTTTAGGAGAAGATGAATATTTCCTTATTGGTGATAACCGTACCGTAAGCGAGGACAGCAGATATGAAAATATCGGTCCTGTTACAAAGGATAAGATTGCCGGCAAGGCCATTGTTCGGATTTATCCGTTTTCAAAATTTGGTTCATTTTAAATAACAGGGACAATTATGCAATGTAATTGTCCCATTTCTATTTCTTTAGGATAAAGAATGGTTTAAAAAAGTAATAAGAATTTTAGGAAAAAGCACATGCTTTTTGGAAAAGAGGTTTTATATGAATATTAGAAAGAAAATAAAAAAGATTGTTTGTGGGATGCTCATTTGTTCCTTTCTTTTTACGGGAACAGACTTTGAACAGGAAATCCATTTTTCTAAAACTGCCAAGGCAGATGAAGTGAAAGTCGTTGCCATTGATGCAGGCCATCAGGCAAGAGGAAATTATGGTACAGAGCCAGTGGGACCAGGTGCTTCTACTAAAAAGACAAAGGTTGCTGCCGGAACCTCCGGGGTGTCTTCTAAAGTACCGGAGTATAAACTGACGCTTCAGATTTCTAGAAAGCTTCGGAAGGAATTGCTGGAAAGAGGTTATAAGGTAGTAATGATTCGTAATAGTAATAACGTGAATATTACCAATAAAGAAAGAGCCCAGAAGGCAAATGAAAGCGGAGCAGATATTTATATCCGTATTCATGCCGATGGTTCTGCTTCCTCCAGTGCAAGAGGGGCTTCTGCTTTGTATCCTTCTACAAAGAATCCTTATGTAGGAAAGCTAAGCAAGAAATCCAAGAAGTTATCTACATGCATTTTAAATAATTATTGTAAAGAAACAGGATTTCGTAATCGTGGTCTTTCTTTACGGGATGATCTTACGGGAACGAATTGGAGCAAAATTCCAGTAACCTTAATTGAACTGGGATTTATGAGCAATCCTACAGAAGATAAACAGATGCAGAGAAAATCTATGCAAAAGAAAATGGTAAAGGGGATGGCAGACGGAATCGATGCCTATTTCTCATAATATCATTGGAGTATAAGTGACGCAGAAAAAGTCTTTAGATTTTTCTGCTGTGCATTGGCTGTCCTGTTATTTGATATTGTGAGAAATAGAGAGGATTTTGGTCTGGGATTTAGATAGGGGGTGGAAATAATTTTTTGAAAAAAGAAAAAACATCTATCAATCTGATAGATGCTGTTCTAGGGTTGGGCTGTTATAAAAACAGTAGCAGTCTGTAGGGGAATCGAACCCCTGTTTTCGCCGTGAGAGGGCGACGTCTTAGCCGCTTGACCAACAGACCATATGTTGTTTTGTTTTCGCTTTAGCGCGTCAACAATTGATACTATACACTAGAGTGAAATAAAATGCAAGCATTTTTTTGAAAAAATTGAAAAAAAGTTTTGAAACCTGTCGAAAAGCACCAAAAATAAAGGAATTTCGATTTTTAAAAGAATAGACAATATGGAGTGCTTGGTGTTAATATGGCATTATGCAAAATAAATTGTGTAAGGAGTTAGAATGAATACATCGAATACGAAAACAACATTTTCAAGGGCAGATTTAAAATGGATTGCAGCGGTAAGCATGGTTCTGGATCATATGGGCTGTGTTTTTATTTCTCAACAAACGTTTCCTGTTTTGTATTATTTACTGAGGCTGATGGGGAGAGTGTCTTTTCCGATTATTTGCTTTTTGCTGGTACAAGGAATAGGATATACGAAAAATAAATCCCGTTATATTTCCCGTCTCTTTGCTTTTGCTTTGATTTCAGAAATTCCATATGATTTGGTGTTTTATGGAAAGCTTGTACACATTGGAGCACAAAATGTTCTATTTACATTATTCATAGGATTAGGTGTTTTGTTTACAATAGAGAAGATTAATGAAAAAAAAGAAGATTCTATAATAAAGTCTGCTCTAACAGTCCTTGCAGGAATGGCTTTGGCGTATTTTTTACGTGTGGATTATTCCTTTTGGGGGATTTTAATGATACTGGCATTTTATTTGGGGCAGTATCAGACAAAAGAACGTCAAAGATTTATACTGATTATTATTTGTGCCCTGCAGGGGATCTTACAGCTCTTTGCATCGGCAGCCTTGGTGTTTACAGAGAATTATAATCCAGACAAAAAAGGGAAAATTCCGAATTCCTTTTTCTATTTCTTTTATCCCATACATTTATTCATATTGTGGCTCCTATAAAAAGGAATATGAAAAAAGAAATTAATAGAATACAAGTTAGGGCATCTCAAAAAATCCTAAAAATGAAAATTTGAAAAAAGTGAAAAAAGTGAAAAAAGCAGTTGACAGAGAATAAATGTAATGATAAACTACTCAAGTGTGCCGCTCAGCGAGGTTTTGTAAATGCTGGTGATTCCCATCAGATACCATAGCTGGCGAGTAATGATAAGGAGGTGCGAAAGATGTACGCAATTATTGCAACAGGTGGAAAGCAGTACAAAGTAGCCGAAGGTGATATCATTAACGTAGAAAAGCTTGCAAAAGAAGCAGGTGAGACAGTTACATTTGATCAGGTTCTGGCTGTGAACGACGGTTCCATGAAGGCTGGCGCAGATGTAGCAAACGCAACAGTTTCTGCTACAGTTGTTAAGGAAGGCAAAGGCAAGAAGGTTATCGTTTACAGATATAAGAGAAAATCTGGATATCATAAGAAAAACGGTCACAGACAGGCGTTCACTCAGGTTAAGATTGACAAGATTAATGCTTAATCAGGTGATGATATGATAGATGTATTGATATATACCAATATGGATGAGCAGTATGTGGGTTTTCGTACGAAAGGTCATGCGGAATATGCAGAACATGGACAGGATGTTGTCTGTGCGGCTGTGTCTATTTTGGTAGAGAATGCAATTAATTCTATTGAAACATTTGCGCAGGATGATTTCCAATGTGAAATTCAGGAAAAAAAGGGAGCTGTTATCTATGAAATAACCTCTCGTCCCATAAGTACAACAGCGCAATTGTTATTGAAGTCGTTGGTTTTAGGGCTGAAAGGCATTGAAGACCAATATGGAAAAAAATATTTAAAAGTTCATTTTAAGAAAAAGCAGGAGGTGTAAGACTATGTTGAAGATCAACCTTCAGTTATTTGCTCATAAAAAGGGTGTTGGTTCTACTAAGAACGGTAGAGATTCCGAGGCTAAGAGATTAGGAGCAAAGAGAGCAGACGGACAGTTCGTACTCGCTGGTAACATTCTTTACAGACAGCGTGGTACAAAGATTCATCCAGGTGTGAACGTAGGTCGCGGTGGCGATGATACATTATTCGCATTAGTTGATGGTGTAGTTCGTTTCGAGAGAAAAGGTAGAAATAAAAAGCAGGCTTCCGTATATCCGGTAGAAGCTAAATAAGACTTTTTGACCGGTATATCCGGTTACCGAAAAGGGGTTGCCAGTGGCAGCCCCTATTTTTATAAGAAAGAAGGTGGAATGATGTCATTTGCAGATAGCGCTAAGATAACCATTCGTTCCGGAAAAGGAGGAGACGGTCATGTCAGCTTTCGTAGAGAGCTTTATGTGGCTGCCGGTGGTCCGGATGGTGGTGATGGTGGTCGTGGTGGCGACTTGATTTTTGAAGTGGATAATCGAATTAATACATTAAATGATTTTCGTCATATCCGAAAATATTTCGCCAGTGATGGAGAACCTGGTGGCAAGCGTCGTTGTCATGGTGCTGATGGAGAGGATAAGATTGTAAAGGTGCCAGAGGGAACTGTTGTAAAAGAAGCTTCCAGTGGCAAGGTTATTGTAGATATGTCCCATGAAAATCAGAGAGTGGTTATTCTAAAAGGCGGTCGTGGCGGCAAGGGAAATATGCATTATGCTACACCTACCATGCAGGTGCCAAAGTATGCCCAGCCAGGGAAACCAGGCAGGGAACTGGAAGTGATTCTGGAATTAAAAACCATTGCAGATGTAGGTCTCATTGGTTTTCCAAATGTAGGAAAATCTACATTTCTTTCCCGTGTCAGCAATGCAAAGCCAAAGATTGCAAATTATCATTTCACTACCTTAAGTCCAATTCTTGGTGTAGTTGATTTGGAAGGAACCGATGGATTTGTGATTGCGGATATTCCGGGACTGATTG
The DNA here is from genome assembly GCA_964511525.1 of uncultured Jutongia sp. Classification (GTDB taxonomy): domain Bacteria; phylum Bacillota; class Clostridia; order Lachnospirales; family Lachnospiraceae; genus Jutongia. Next base: position 4,336 of record CAZEFX010000086.1, on the reverse strand, counting down.
AAGGTGCATCAGAAGGAATCGGTTTAGGTCATGAATTCCTTCGTCATATTGAAAGAACGAAGATATTTATTCATATGGTAGATGCAGCATCTACTGAGGGAAGAGACCCCATGAATGATATTTTAATTATTAATAAAGAGCTGGAAAGCTATAGTCCGGAGCTGATGCAGCGTCCACAGGTTATCGCTGCCAATAAGACGGATGTATTTTATGGAACAGAAGAAGATACTGTAATTAGTCTGCTTCGGGAAGAGTTTGAGCCAAAGGGAATTCCTGTATTTCCGATTTCTGCGGTTAGCGGAAAGGGAATTAAAGAGCTGTTATATTATGTGAAGGAACAGTTAGGAAAATTGGATCAGACCCCTGTCGTATTTGAGCAGGAATATGTAGTAGAGGAGGAAACCTTTGCTGACCAGCCATATACTGTTTCCTATGATGAGGAAGAGGATATGTATGTAGTGGAAGGACCTCGTATTGAAAGAATGCTGGGATACACAAATTTGGATTCTGAAAAGGGATTTGAGTTCTTCCAGAAATTCCTTCGCAGCAGTGGTATTTTAGATGAGTTGGTAGAATTAGGAATCGAAGATGGAGATACTGTACGGATGTATGGTTTACAGTTTGATTACTATAAATAAGAGGTGAAGATGTGGCATATATTGCGTTAAGCACACTAGCTTGTCTGGGAGTGGCAGCTTTTTTGATGGTATCCCACGAGTTAGTAAAGGTTTTGGTGTATCGGTGCTGTAGGCAAAAGGGATTTGCGGGAAAAAATTCTCCGTTAAAATTCTGGAGATATATTGATCCTATGGGATTAATATTGTCTGTGGTTTGTAGTGTGCCAGTTTCTAAACCGTATTTTTTCCGGATTCGGGAAAAGAAGACGAACCTTTTTTTAGGAATTGCTGGTTTATTCTTTTTAAGTATGGTTTTCGTTGCATCTATTTTTGTGCTTCGTAACGTTTATGGTGGATATGAGGGATTAAAGGCCATCGCATTATTATCCTGGAATAAAAGATTTCCGGCTATGCTTTTTGAGTATATGGCGATGCTAAGCCTGGGAATGCTTATAGCAAATTTATTTCCGGTATCTACCTTTGATATGGGACTGATTATTGCCGGATGTTCCGCGCAGTTCTATCTAAATATTATTAAGGCGGATGGGGTTATTAAGATGATTTTCGTGCTAACCTTATTATTGAATGTAATTGGTTATGCGGAGCTTCGGCTGATAGGTCTTTTGCTTTGAAAGGAGGCGGAGTATGAGTATATCTGTAAAATTAGAAGCATTTGATGGTCCTTTGGACTTATTGCTTCATTTGATTGAGAAAAATAAAATTGATATTTTTGATATTCCAATCGTTGAAATTACAGAGCAATACATGGAATACGTAGAACAGATGGAAACCAAGGATATGGATGTCATGAGTGACTTTCTGGTAATGGCGGCTACTCTGTTAAAGATAAAGTCCAAAATGCTCCTGCCTGCTCAGGTAAATGAAGAGGGAGAAGAAGAAGACCCAAGAGCAGAGCTGGTGGCTCGTCTGTTGGAATACAAAATGTATAAATATGCATCCTATGAGCTGCGGGAGCGTCAGCAGGATGCATCCAGATTGCTATTTAAACCAGCTACTATTCCGGATGAAATCGCAGATTATAAAGAAGAAATTGATGTAGAAAGTCTTTTGTCAGATGTTACCTTGTCCAGACTGCAGACTGTATTTAAAGGCATTATGAAAAAGCAGGTGGACAAGATTGACCCTATACGAAGCAAGTTCGGAAAAATCGAAAAAGAACAGGTTAGTCTGGCTGACAGGATGATTTATATTGAAGAGTATGCCATGTTACATCAAAAATTTAATTTTGCAAAATTATTAGAAGAACAGTCGGATAAGATTACATTAATTGTAACCTTCTTAGGAATTTTGGAATTAATGAAGGTGGGAAAATTAAAAATTGTTCAGGAGAATATCTTTGATGACATCTGGATTACTTATGTGCCAAATGCTCAGGATGTGGAGGTTATTCCATCCAGTGCAGATTAAGAACAGGTACAGCAAGTAGGAAAGTAAAGGAAGAGAAATGGAGACAAAATAATGGAAGAAAAGGAAATGAAAATTTCAGATTTGGAAGCCATTGTAGAGGCAATTCTTTTTACTATGGGAGAAGCAGTGGAACTAGAGCGGATTGCAGCTGCAACCGAACAGGATGAGGATACCTGCCGCCGTGTGATACATAATATGATGGATCGTTATTCCGGAGACGGAAGAGGAATTCAGATTATAGAATTGGATGGTGCTTTTCAAATGTGTACCAAAGCATCTGCCTATGAATATCTTGTAAAGATTGCCCATGTGCCAAAGAAGCATGTACTGACGGATGTTCTTTTGGAAACCTTGTCAATTATTGCCTATAAGCAGCCTATAACAAAAATCGAAATCGAGCATATTCGTGGTGTAAAGACAGACCATGCTGTAAATAAGCTGGTGGAATATAATCTAGTTTGTGAGGTGGGCCGACTGGATGCTCCGGGACGTCCGATTCTTTTTGCTACCACAGAAGAGTTCCTGCGTAACTTTGGAATTGAGTCTTTAGAGGATTTGCCGGTAGTAAATCCAGAGAAGGTAGAAGATTTCAAGCTGGAGGCAGAGGAAGAAATTCAGTTAAAGTTAGATATTTAGGTATTTACAAAAGAAATGCAATGTGTTATTATAAGCAAGTTGTTACAGCCGTTGCTCGGAAAACGGATACTCCAACCGTATCTTAGTAATTGGCATAATAGGACCTTTTGTCCATAGAATTTAGGAGGAATTTATTATGATTAGCAAAGAGAAAAAAGCAGAAATTATCAAGACTTATGGCCGTACACCAGAAGACACTGGTTCACCAGAGGTACAGGTAGCAATCCTTACCGCTCGTATTCAGGAGTTAACAGAGCATTTAAAGGTTAACAAGAAGGATCATCATTCTAGACGTGGTCTGTTAAAGATGGTAGGTCAGAGACGTAATCTTTTAGAGTACTTAAAGAAGAAAGACTTAGATGCTTATCGTGCTCTGATTGAGAAGTTAGGTTTAAGAAAATAATTTATATGTTTTATGCAGGGACAACACTTTTGTGTTGTCCTTTTTCTAAGCCTTTTTTTCTTGCAAATAAAAAGGGTTAGTGGTATAGTTAAGGAGTATGTGTGCAGGCATATCCCGAGACTTCTGAAAAGGGCATCAGATGAGGTTTTTATGGTGCTATTTTCAGTTGTTTCGGTGGGGCCTGCCAAAACCTCCCTGTTAAGGGAGTATTATTGAATATTATTTTGTCGCCTGAGATACAGGCAGAAAAGGAGGTTTTCATGGGGTATAAATCATTTTCCATGGAGCTCGCTGGCAGAACACTTACCGTTGATGTTGGACGAGTAGCAAAGCAGGCAAATGGTGCAGCCTTAATGCACTATGGTGATACAACAGTTCTTTGTACAGCAACTGCTTCAGAGAAGCCAAGAGAGGGTATTGATTTCTTCCCTCTTTCTGTTGAATTTGAAGAGAAGATGTATGCAGTAGGAAAGATTCCGGGAGGTTTCAATAAGAGAGAAGGAAAGGCTTCTGAAAATGCTGTTTTAACAGCCAGAGTAATTGACCGTCCGATGCGTCCATTATTCCCTAAGGATTATCGTAATGATTGTTCTTTAAACAACTTAGTATTGGCAGTAGATCCAGAGTGCCGTCCAGAGTTAGTAGCAATGCTTGGTTCTGCTATTGCTACCAGCATTTCTGATATTCCATTCCATGGATCATGTGCAACCACACAGATGGGTATGGTAAATGGTGAGTTTGTTGTAAATCCAAATCAGGAAATCTGGGACAATGGAGATTTACAGCTGACAGTAGCTTCTACCAGTGAAAAGGTTATTATGATTGAAGCTGGTGCTAATGAAATTAAAGAAGAAAAGATGCTGGAGGCAATTTACAAGTGTCATGAAATCAACCAGACTATCATTGAGTTCATCAATAAGATGGTAGCTGAGGTTGGTAAGCCAAAGCATGAATATACAAGCTGTGCAATTCCAGAAGAAATGTTTGAGGAGATTAAGAAAATCGTTCCTCCAGAAGAAATGGAAGTTGCTGTATTCTCTGATGATAAGCAGACCCGTGAGGAAAATGTCCGCAAGGTAACAGAGAAGTTAGAAGAAGCCTTTGCAGATAACGAAGAGTGGTTAGAGATTTTGGGTGAGGCTGTTTACCAGTACCAGAAGAAGACCGTTCGTAAGATGATCCTGAAGGATCATAAGCGTCCAGATGGCCGTGAAATTACACAGATCAGACCTTTGGCTGCTGAGGTTGATTT
>CAZEFX010000085.1:0-12904 GCA_964511525.1 uncultured Jutongia sp. | reverse complement strand
GGCACATAGAAATGGGCAGAGTGTATAACTTTTCAGCCGGTCCGGCGGTTTTACCGGAAGAAGTATTAAGAGAAGCAGCAGATGAAATGATGGATTATCAGGGTTCTGGTATGTCTGTTATGGAAATGAGTCATCGTTCTAAGGTATATGATGATATCATTAAGACTGCAGAGCAGGATTTAAGAGATTTATTAAATATTCCAGACAATTATAAGGTACTTTTCCTTCAGGGTGGTGCTTCACAGCAGTTCGCTATGATTCCTATGAACCTGATGAAGAATAAAGTCGCTGATTATATTGTAACTGGACAGTGGGCTAAGAAGGCTTGGCAGGAAGCTTCCAAGTATGGTACAGCAAACAAAATCGCTTCCTCTGAGGATAAGACATTCTCTTATATTCCAGATTGCTCCGATCTGCCAATTTCTGAGGATGCTGACTATGTATATATTTGTGAGAATAACACTATTTATGGTACAAAGTTCAAAACACTTCCAAATACAAAGGGCAAGCTGTTAGTTTCTGATGTTTCTTCCTGCTTCCTTTCTGAGCCAATGGATATTTCCAAGTATGGCATCGTTTATGGTGGTGTTCAGAAGAACATTGGACCAGCTGGTGTAGTAATTGCTATCGTAAGAGAAGACTTAATTACTGAGGATGTATTAGAAGGAACTCCTACCATGCTTCAGTATAAGACTCATGCAGATGCAGATTCTCTTTACAATACACCACCTGCATATGGTATTTATATCTGCGGTAAGGTGTTTAAGTGGATTAAGAAAATGGGCGGCTTAGAGACCATGAAGAAGCTCAATGAAGAGAAGGCAAAGATTCTCTACGATTTCTTAGATGAAAGCAAGATGTTTAAGGGAACTGTAGTAAAGGAAGACCGTTCTCTTATGAATGTTCCATTTATTACAGGAAATGATGACTTAGATGCAAAGTTTGTTAAGGAAGCAGCTGCAGCTGGTTTCGTAAACTTAAAGGGACACCGCAGTGTTGGTGGTATGAGAGCCAGCATCTACAATGCTATGCCTAAGGAAGGTGTAGAAGCTTTAGTAGCATTTATGAAGAAGTTTGAGGAGGAAAATGCGTAATGTTTAAGTATACATGCTTAAATCCTATTGCAGCAGTGGGATTGGATAATTTAACAGAGGATTATGTTGCTGTAGATAATGTAGCAGAAGCAGAGGCAGTATTAGTTCGTAGTGCTTCTATGCATGATATGGAGCTTTCTGACAATATGTGTGCCGTTGCAAGAGCAGGTGCAGGTGTGAATAACATTCCTTTGGATAAATGCGCTGATAAGGGTATCGTAGTATTCAATACTCCAGGTGCTAATGCGAACGGTGTAAAAGAGCTTTTAATCTCTGGTATGCTGTTAGCTGCCCGTGATATCGTTGGTGGCATCAACTGGGTAAAGGAGAATGCAGATGACGCTGATATTGCAAAGAATATGGAAAAGGCAAAGAAGAACTTTGCCGGTTCTGAGCTTAAGGGTAAGAAGCTTGGTGTAATCGGTCTTGGTGCAATTGGTGTATTAGTAGCTAACGTAGCAAATCGTCTTGGTATGGATGTATATGGTGTAGACCCATTCCTTTCTGTACAGAATGCTTTAACCTTAAATAGAGATGTTACTGTGTTAAAGTCTTATGACGAGCTTTATAAGATGTGTGATTATATCACCGTACATGTACCATTTCTTCCAGATACAAAGGGAATGCTCAATAAGGCTGCATTTGACCAGATGAAGGATGGCGTAGTTATCTTAAACTACGCTAGAGATTTGCTGGTTGATGATAATGACATGAAGGCTGCATTGGAGTCCGGAAAGGTTGCAAGATATGTAACAGATTTCCCTAACCCAGCAGTATTATCTATGCCAAACGTAATTGCAACTCCTCATTTAGGTGCTTCTACCGAAGAATCTGAGGATAACTGTGCAGTAATGGCAGTAGAAGAGATTCGTAACTTCATGGAAAACGGAAATATCAAGAATTCCGTAAACTATCCAAACTGCGATGCTGGTGTTTGTGATACCAAAGGAAGAATCACTATTGCACATAAGAACATTCCAAAGATGCTGACACAGTTTACAAACGTATTCGCATCAGAAGGAATCAATATTTCTAACATGACGAATAAGAGCCGTGGAGAATATTCTTACTGTGTATTTGATATTGATTCAGAATCTACAGAAGATATCGCTGCAAAATTAGGCGAAATCGAAGGTGTATTAAAGGTAAGAATTGTAAAATAATTCAGTATTCTTAGAAGCTAAGAAGCTTCTGGATTAGCAGGTGATTTAAAATGTATGGGGCTGTATCCAAAAAAGTCCGTTAGGGGCTTTTTTGGTGCAGTCCTTTTTTGTAGGAGGGCATCGTATGAATTATCAGGAGTCTATGGAATATATCGAAAAGATTCAGGCGGAATTTGCTAGTAATTATACCTTAGACGCAGTAACGGAATTGTCAGAAAGAATGGGACGTCCAGACCGTAAGCTGCGGATTATTCATATTGCAGGAACCAATGGAAAAGGTTCTGTAGGAGCGTATATTAGCAATGCTCTGGCTATGAGTGGTTACCGGGTTGGAAGATTTGTGTCCCCTACAGTATTTGATTATCGGGAAAGAATTCAGAAATTAGAGGGAACGGAGTTTGGTGTAGAAACAGAATGGATTTCTGAGGAAGAAGTTGCCAAGGGAATGACAGAGCTTTCCCAGCAGATAGAAGCAATGCGAAAGAAGCATATGCAGCCTACTGCTTTTGAAATAGAAACGGTTATGGCGTTTCTACAGATGGTATTCTGGCGGGTAGATGTGGCTGTAATAGAAGTTGGCTTAGGTGGCAGGGCAGATGCCACAAATATAATAGAAAAGCCAGCAATGACCGTTTTTACAAAAATTGATTTGGATCATACCGCAATATTAGGCGATACAATAGAAAAGATTGCAGAAGAAAAATTCGGAATTCTAAAAGCAGGAGTACCGGTGGTATCTGTCCGACAGAAGCCGGCTGTTATGGAATTGCTTAAGACAAAATGTCAAAGACGAGGGTTAAAATTAAGCATTGCAGAAAAAGAGCATATCCAGCAAATGGAATTTACCACAGAAAGTACCCGGTTCCGTTATAAGGGAAAAAATTTTACTTTAAAGCAGCTGGGAGTATATCAGCCAGAAAATGCCATTGTAGCCTTAGAAGCTATGGAACAGTTAAGTAAAAATGGTTTCCATAAGCTGAATCTTAGTTCCATTCAGGCTGCTTTGGAAGTGACAAAATGGCAGGGGCGGTTTGAGATGATTTCCAAATCTCCATTTATTATTTTGGATGGAGCCCATAATCCAGCTGGAGCAAAGGCATTAAAAAAATCATTGACCACCTATTTTCCAGCAGAACGATTTACTTTCATTTTTGGAGTGTTTCGAGATAAAAATTATCAAGAGATTTTAAGTCAAATGCTTCCATTGGCGAAGCGGGTTTATACCGTAAAGGCTGCCGGGGAACGGGGCATGGAGCCGGAAGAACTGGAAGAGATTGTGAGGGAGTATAGTTTAAAAAGAGAGATTCCTGTGGAAAGCTGTAAAAATACCTGGACGGCATTGGAGAGAATTCAAAGCAGGGGACAAAAAGAAAAAATTATTGTTTTTGGAAGCTTATCCTTCCTAAAAGAATTATATTATTCTCCATGACATAAATATCTTATTTTGACAGTGTTTGGTATATTTGATACAATTCCTATGAGTTAGCGCTCTTATTAGGTGGAGAAACGTATGGTTTGCTGCTGGAAATCAGGGATAGCAGCGGAATGGAGCAAAAATGGATAAGAAGAAAATTGAAGAAGCGGTAAAGCTTTTTTTAGAGGGCATCGGAGAGGATGTAAACCGTGAGGGACTAGTGGATACACCAGCAAGAATCAGTGCCATGTGTGAGGAACTGTTTGGTGGCTTAGAGCAGGATGCAGGACTGCATTTATCCAAGACCTTTACGGCACAGAATAATGAAATAGTATTAGAGAAGGATATTACTTTTTATTCCATGTGTGAACATCATTTTTTGCCATTTTATGGGAAGGTTCATATTGGATATATTCCGGACGGAACGGTAGTAGGTTTGAGTAAACTGGCAAGAACGGTGGAAGTATATGCCAGACGGCCTCAGATTCAGGAACAGATGACAGCTCAAATTGCAGATGCTATTATGGAGCATATGGCACCGAAGGGAGTTATGGTTCTGATTGAGGCAGAGCATATGTGCATGACCATGCGTGGCATTAAGAAGCCAGGAACAAAGACCGTAACCTATGCGGTAAGAGGAGAAATGAAGGGGCTGGAAAAGCAGGAACAGTTTATGAGAATGGTAAAAATGTGATTTTGATATCGTATTGAAATCCCAACAGAGAGAAAGAGGCAGAAGTGTGAAAATAGGAAATCGGGAATTTGACCTGAGACAAGGACATGTATATATCATGGGAATCTTAAATGTGACACCAGATTCCTTTTCTGATGGTGGAAGATTTCGTGAAAAGGATGCAGCATTAAAGCATGTAGAAAGCATGGTAAAGCAGGGGGCTGATATAATTGATGTAGGTGGAGAGTCCACACGTCCCGGCTATACAAAGATTTCTGTAGAAGAGGAGATAGAAAGGGTCACTGGCTTAATTCATATGATTAAGCAGAAATTTGATGTGCCGGTTTCTATTGATACCTATAAAGCACCGGTTATGGATGCAGCAATAGAGGCTGGGGCAGATTTGGCAAATGATATTTGGGGGCTGCGATATGATGAGTTTCATGCAGAGATAGGGAAGTCCTCTGTATGGGAGTGTGGTTCCATGGCAGAGATTATTGCAAAGCATCAGGTACCGGTTTGTATTATGCATAATCGCAAAGAGCCTGTGTATACAGATTTTTTAGGGGAAGTATTCTCTGATTTGGAGAAAAGTATACAGACTGGTGAGAATGCAGGCATTTCCAGAGAACAGATGATTCTTGATCCGGGGATTGGATTTGCGAAGGATTATGAACAGAACTTGCAGATTCTGGCAAATTTAAAACGTTTTCAAGAGTTACAGCAGCCATTGCTTTTAGCGGCATCCCGTAAATCGGTGATTGGTTTGACTTTGGAGCTGCCAATTCAGGAGCGGGAGGAAGGAACTATTGTTACCTCAGTTCTTGCAGGAATGAATGGATGGAATTTTGTCCGGGTGCATGATGTAGAGAAAAATGTCCGGGCATTGAAGATGTTAGAAAAGATACTTGACATTGGGAAGAATTACCTTTAAGATTTTGATTTAGCGAGGTGTAGCTATGATTGGCGTAGCATTGCGCTTGGAACGCAAGATTTGCAGGTTCAAATCCTGTCACTTCGATTGCGCAAGGATTCCAAAGCAAACAGCCAGAGAAATCCTTGGCAGGGGCAACCTCGGAGGTCTGGTGCTTCCGGGGCTTTCTTTTGTGACAAGGAAGTAATAATTTCTTGTTTTTTGTAAAGATAAAGGTGTATGTTAAATAAGTAAAAGATATTAGGAGGATGTTATGTCTACAGTATTTATTCATGTAGGTACCCCAAAAACAGGTACCTCTGCGATTCAGTTTTTTTGTAGCAAAAATCGTAAGCTGTTGAAGTCTAAGGGAGTAAGTTTTCCAGATTTGGGATTTGAATTTCCTGGAATTGGTGTGAACCGCAATGGACATTTCATGAATCGAAGAGAGAAGGATGCGGATAAGAAGCGTCTGCATGATAAAGAAGCAGAAATTGTAGAAAAGGGATTGAATAAAATCCAGAAGCAGCTGGAGAAGTATCCAAAGGTAGTATTATCTGACGAGCAGTTTTGGAATAATAAAGAAATGAATACAGAAAAATGGGGACAGTATAAAGAAAAATTTGCCCAGATGGGAGCAGATTTAAAGATTATTGTATACCTGAGAAGACAGGATTTATTGATTCAGTCCTATTGGGCACAGCAGGTAAAAGAAACTATGACTATGTCCTTCAAACAGTATATTGATTCTGGAAAATATACCTACTTTAATGTAGATTATGCAAAGCGTTTAAAAGAAATTGCTGCTGCGGTTGGAAAAGAAAATATCATTGTAAGGGTATATGAAAAGCAGCAGTATTATGGTGGAAACATTTTATCAGACTTTTTAAACATTCTTGGTTTGGAGATGACCGACGAGTATGCTCAGGCAGACCGTGTTATTAATGCCAGCTTAGAGGGCAGTTGTTTGGAAGTAAAGAGATTGTTAAATAATAGTTCTGTTTATAAGAGCAAAAAGAACTTTCTGGTGCCATTGTTGACACAGGTACAGCAGGAAAAAGAAGGAAATACTGGATATGATAAGGGGAAATATTTCTCCAGTGCAGATCAGCTTGCTTTTATGAGTAACTTTGAGGAGGGAAATAGGGCAGTAGCAAAGGAATATTTAAATAGAGAAGATGGGGTACTGTTTAAGGATGAAATTGTAGCAGGAGACCATGATGAACAAGCTAGCACATATGCTTCTAAGGAATTAGTATTAATTTTGGGAGAGGTTATTGCAAAGCAGCAAAAAATTATAGAAGAAAAAGAAGCAGAACTGGATTCCTATAAGAAAAAAGAGCAGAATAAACTTGTCTCAGCTATAAAGAAAGTAGTAAAAAAATAAAATGTAAATTCTTATTTTTTTATGAATATTGAAGCCCTTTACTTTATTGTAAAGGGCTTTTGTATTATAATTGAGCGAAATATATAGAGAGATATATTTGAAAGAGAAAATGAGTACAATCAAAGGATACATCATGCCAGAAATGATGGTTGGCTGGCAGAATGAAAGAAAGGAATGTGTTTTTATGAGAAGAGGATTACAGTTATTATTATGTGGAATTTTGACACTTGGTATGGTATTTACACCAGCAGGAATTGCTTCTGCGGATGCAGTAATCCAAGGCGAAGATACCAGCTATGACCGCTATATTGCCTTTGGACAGGATCTTAGCAGTTCAGAGAAACAGAAGGTTTTGAATGGATTTGGGATTGCAGAAACCGATTTAAGCAATTATAAGACCATTGAAATTACCAATGAGGAGGAGCATAATTATTTGGGCTCCTATATCGCTGCAGATGTAATTGGAAAAAGAGCACTTTCTTCTGTTATGGTGGTGAAAACAGAGGAGGGCAGTGGAATACAGGTATCTACCAGCAATATCAGCTATTGTACACCGGGAATGTATACAAATGCCTTAGTTACAGCAGGGCTGCAGGATGCTCAGGTGACTGTTGTGGGACCATTTAATATTTCAGGAACCTCGGCTTTGGTTGGAGCTATGAAAGCCTATGCAGTAATGACAGGACAGGATATTTCTGAATCTACCATGGATGCCGCTACCGATGAGTTAGTAACTACCGCAGAGATTGCAGAAAGTGTTGGAGATACAGAAAAGGCAGAACAGCTAATTGCGGCAGTAAAGCAGAAGGTTTTTGAAGAACAGCTTTCTACCAAAGAAGATATTCGTGATGCAGTAGATGCTTCTGCTAAGGCACTAGATATTAATCTTTCTGAGGAGGATGTGGCGAATATTACGGATATGATGGAAAAGGTATCTCAGGTAGATGTGGATGTTAATGCCATTAAAGAACAGGCATCCGAAATCTACAATAAGCTGAAGGATGCTGGAATTGATTTTGAAAATGTAGATACAGAGGGACTATCTGAGAAGGTAGGCAGCTTTTTTTCAAATATTTTTAATGCCATAGCAGACTTCTTCGCAGAATTGTTTTAAAAAATAGTCTCATCAATGGAAAAAGGTGTATTACCTTTTCGGGAAAAGATTTTTTGAAGAAAAATTCAAAAAGGATATTGACCCAGAGCCTTATGTCGAGGATAATATTCATAAGATAGTTTCAGCTATGGCTTTGAATTGGTGCTTTAAAGCCATAGATTGATGGAAAGGAGTCGTTGATGAGATGAAAGAACAGCGTAGAAATGTGAGAGTTCCGGTAAAGCTTGATTTAGAGGTGTCGGATATTTTTAAGCAGGACAATGTAAAGGTGAGTAATATCAATGCCCCTATTGAAGTGGTGGACATTAGCAGAAATGGAATTGGATTTGTAACAAAAAGCGTTTTACCAATTGGATTTTATTTCAATGCCAGATTGGAATTTGCTGATAATTCAAATGCCATTAACTGTGTAGTACAGATACTTCGCCAGAAAAAATCAGAAGACGGAATGTATAATTATGGTTGTGAATTCGTAGGAATGCCTGCGGTATTTGATTATGTCTTTGATGAGATGGAAGAAGATTTTCAGAAGACAGAGTAAGATATTAAAGAAATTAAAAAAATAAGGAATTATCATATAAAACAAAGAGTATGTTCTATATGATAATTCCTTTTTTATGGTATAGGAAAATGCTCGAAACATAGTGGTGAACCAACAAGAATTGCGAAGCAATTCTTACAAGGGCAAAACGCTGGTTTTGCCCTTTTTAGGCTCGTATATCAAAGGAGAACCGTTTCATTTCATGGGTAGTAGTGGTAGCAACCTTTGCTTTTAAGAATTCTTGAACGGGATTTTCTTTTGATTCACCAGTATCTACCTGAATATTGCAGGTATATCCTTTTTCATTTAAGGAATCCTGTAGCATATGAGTATTTCGCTGAATTAGCTGCATCGCCTCGGTATCTTCTAAAGTGAACCAGGCATCAATATTATATTTATCCTTTTCCAGACGAATATCCATGGTTCCCAAATAATCCATGTCTAAATGAAGTAATAGACTAATTTTATCTGGATTTTGTTTTAGTTTTTCTTTTTGGGTATAAACATAAAGGTCACCATGGGTATTTTGGTTTTGGAGCTTCAATGGAAGCTGCATATAGCTGAAGGTTTCGTTCAGAGCTTTCATAAAATCAATATTACTTCTCATATCATGAGCCTGACCAGAAAGCTGCTGAGAATCCTCGCCACTTAAGGTAGAATTAATGAGGCGCTCAAAGGAATCCAGCTTCCCTTCTAATTTATCATAATATTTTTTCATTCCCTGTTCTTTTTCCAGCTGCTTTGGAGTAATGGTAAAGCCCTCCATCATAGCCTGGGTAAATATTTTCTGGAAAATTTCCATTTGAAATAAATCTTTTACTGCCAGAGAGTCAGCCTGTGGAATCAAATCCTGGATATTGTGGAAGACTTCTTTGGTAGAAGCTTCTCCAGACATGATTTTTTCCAGCAGTTCAGGAGAGGCTGCCAGAGCTTCCATTGCATTACTTAATTCGATTCTTTCAGAGGAGGATAAAAAGGTGAATAGTGCGTTGTCCTCCAAGCCTCGGTTAGAAACAGAACTAAGCAAAGTATCCATTACGTTAGGAAGCGGATTTTTGCTTAAAGAACTGCTGGCAGAAGCCAGCATCTGGTTCACATTCTGAAAAGAGTTTTTCGCTGCATCTGACAAATTGTGCAGGAATTTACCTGCTAAAGAAAGAGCAGAGCTGGAACTATTTTCAGGAGGTGTCACTGGAACCGCTTCCTCTACAGTAACAGGAGCTGGTGTGGACTCTGAAACTGCAGTTTCTAATACTGCCGGGTCAACGGAAACCTCTGGCAGCTGTAAGGTCTGGGAAATTTCATTTATTTTTGCAGTTAAATCTGCTAATGTGCATCCCGCAGGAAGTTTTAAAGTACCTCCAGCAGCGGCATTACGTAGTAGAACCAGAGCATCTCTTTGAGAAAGCATATTATTTTCCAATGCCTGTTTCTGGCTTTCATCCATTGGAGTGTCAGAGAGCATTTGCTTTAAGGCTTCTAAATCGGCAGAAGATAGAGCAGCGATGGTTGCAGGCGTTGTAGACGGCATGCCTTCTTCGCCAGATAATGCAATAGAAATCAATTGGTGTCCAAAGCTGGCTACGGCATTACTAGGACCATTTTCTGCCAAAGCATTTAATAATTGTGGCAATTCCTGTGAAAAGGACTGCATCTGATTTAAAATTTGATGCTGCTGGTTGCGGTAATTGCTGAATTGTATCACGCTATCTCTGGTGATTGTCATATGCTGTTTATTCATAAGACATAGGGTCTGCATGTCTTGGGTCCCATAATCATAAGCTTGCTGCATTAAAAGCTGGATAGATTGCTTATTGATTGGCAAAAGATTGTCCATTAATGCTTTTACTGCAGACTGATTCCGCTGGGTAGAAGGAAGACCGGCCTCTTCTAACGCTTTATTAATTAAGGTAAGTTCTGTTTCGGTAAAGCTGTTTGGCAGTACCTCCATAAAAAGCCCCATAGGAGATACAGAGTTCATACGGAAAGCTGCAGTCTGTCCAATAGAAAGGCTGGAACTGTCGGCAATTTCTCCTTTGATAAGCATGTTATTTTCTAATGTAATGGTGATTTCATTGTTTCGTAAGTCAGAAATTTCACCCCGGACAATGTCGCCTTCGTGAAGCTGGTGGACGCCATTTCGGGCAACTCCATAGCTGCTAAGCTGTCCCACAGTGCCACGGGCCTGACCAGGATTACTTCTTGCGTTAATCTGATGGCCTTGGTTCATAGCCTGTCGAGCCGTCTGATTCTGTTGATTTGCATTGGCAGGAATGATTCTAGGATTTGCCATACCCATTCCCCTTTCTTTCTATAAATAATTGTTTTATTTTCGTTTATAATATGAATTTTCTAATATAAATATTTTCTGCAATATCTAATAAGAAGTGTAGTTGATATTTTCTATTTTGGCAATGTGAAAATTCAGGTTTTCATCAACGTATCGAAAGAGAATCTTTCTAAATGTATATATCGTCAAAAAAGTGGGGAGAAAATAAGTATTGCAGAAAAAACAAGGAAAAATAATAAAAATCTCTTGACAAGAAAAATTGTTGGTGCTATCTTACTAGATAGATGTTAGCACTCTAATTTGAGGAGTGCTAACAAATTAAAGCGAAGGGGTGATATGTTGAAGTTGGATGAAAGAAAGCTGAAAATTCTTCAGGCAATTATCCGGACTTATCTGGAAACTGGTGAGCCAGTAGGTTCTCGGACAATCTCAAAGTATACAGATTTGAATCTAAGTTCAGCCACCATTCGTAATGAGATGTCTGATCTGGAAGAGATGGGCTATATCCTTCAGCCTCATACCTCTGCAGGAAGAATTCCTTCTGATTTAGGCTATCGTTTATATGTGGACACTATGTTGGACGATAGGGCTCAGGAAGTAAAGGACATGAAAGCGGAGCTGGAAGAGAAGGCTGACAAGATGGATGCCCTGTTGAAACAGGTGGCAAAGCTGCTGGCAGTAAATACCAATTATGCCACGATGGTTTCTGGTCCAAGATATGCATCGAAAAAGGTAAAATTTATTCAGATGACACCTGTGGATGAAACCAATCTTTTGACTGTCATTGTTCTGGACAATAATGTTGTAAAAAATGAAATGGTTCGCATGTCAGAGCCAATGGATGAAGAAACGGTATTAAAGCTGAATTTCATTTTAAATACCACATTAAATGGTCTGGATGTTATGGAAATGAATCTGGCAGTGATACAGAAGATTAAGGAGCAGATGGGTGCTCACAATTCAGTGATTGATTCTGTATTAGAAGTCATTGGAGGTGCACTGACAGAGGATGAAGATTTGGAAGTGTACACCAGTGGTACCACCAATATTTTAAAGTATCCTGAATTGGCAGAACGTTCTAAAGCAGCCCAGTTATTGGATGTATTTGAAGAAAAGAAGATGCTGACAGACTGGATTAGTCAGGAACCGGTACAGGAGGATTCCCAGAATCATGGGATTCAGGTATATATTGGTGGAGAAACTAAGGTTGAGTCCATGAAGGATTGTTCTATGGTAACAGCCACATACCGGTTAAATGAAGGTGTTTATGGAAAAATTGGTATTGTAGGACCAAAGAGAATGGATTATGACAAGGTAGTTGCTACACTGCAGTCTATGATGACGCAGTTAGATGACATATTTAAGGAAAAGACATAATGAAGAAGTGACAGCTTCTGAATTAAGAGAGGTGGTAAGAAAGTGAGTCAGGAAACAAATACAAATCAGGATGCAACAAATCCAGAGGTAGAAGAGGCAGTACAGGAGACTACAGAGGAAGTAGCCCAGGAGGCTGTTAAAGAGGAAACAGAAGAGACAGAGACTGACCAGGAAGTAGCTGATCAGGAGGATGCGGATAAAAAGAAAGGAAAGCTCTTCGGTAAAAAGAAAGATAAAGCGGTAGAGAAATTGGAAGAAAAGGTGGCTGAGTTAGAAGATGCAAGACTTCGTCAGTTAGCGGAGTTTGAAAACTTTAGAAACCGTTCTGAAAAAGAGAAAGCCCAGATGTTTGAAATCGGTGCAAAGTCAGTAGTAGAAAAGATTCTTCCTGTTATTGATAACTTTGAAAGAGGTTTGGCAGGCGTACCGGAGGAAGAAAAGGGGACACCTTTTGTAGAAGGTGTGGAAATGGTGTATAAGCAGATGCTTACTGCATTAGAAGAGATGGGTGTGAAACCAATTGAAGCAGGAGGAGTTGAGTTTGATCCGAATTTTCATAATGCTGTAATGACAGTAGAGGATGAAAATATGGAAAGCGGCATGGTTGCCGAAGAATTACAGAAGGGATATTTATATAAAGAATCTGTAGTTCGTCATAGCATGGTAAAAGTTGTAAGTTAATTTATATATCGTCCCAGACGATAGAATGGAGGAAAATTATGAGTAAGATTATTGGTATTGACTTAGGTACAACAAACTCTTGTGTTGCTGTAATGGAAGGTGGTAAGCCTGTAGTTGTAACAAACACAGAAGGCGCAAGAACCACACCATCTGTAGTAGCATTTACAAAGACTGGTGAAAGACTGGTTGGTGAGCCTGCAAAGCGTCAGGCAGTTACCAATGCAGATAAGACAATTGCTTCTATTAAGCGACATATG
>CAZEFX010000084.1:0-12988 GCA_964511525.1 uncultured Jutongia sp. | reverse complement strand
TGCATATATATAGTGCCTCACCAAAGGGTGAGGCACATGATGTCGTTGTTCTTTTTGTCAATTTTTGTAAAAAATAAACTCATTTTTGCAAACTTTTTTTAATAAAAGAAATCTAATGTGGCAAAAGTAACATCTCTCTGAGAGGTATTATAGGCAAATCCTGTACACAGATAATATGCTGTTAGTGGTTCTTCTCCTGTATCAAAAGTAGCTGTCGCTTTACAGATATTTGTATAATTTTTTACTATACCGCTGGAATCAGCACTGTCTGTATCATCAACCCACCAGGTTACAAAACCAAAGGCATCCGGACTTCGTGACGAAAGATTTTGTGCTTTTCCTAAAGTTTCTCCCTCTCCAAGCCCTAAAACATCCTTATAATTATTATCAAACCGTTGTTTCCAATCGGATGCCTGTGCCACAGTGCCACTTGCTGCCATTTCCTTGCTATAATCCTGAGCACCTGACTTGTTGCAATAATATACCTTTGAAAATCCTTTGTATACACGGAATGCATTCACCCAATCATACAATTGCTGCTGCATATAAGAAACAATGGTATCATCATAGGCAAGATTTTCTGCCTTAAATAAGTCATCTAATTCCTTTGTCTTAGAGAAGATTTGGGCTGCATATACCTGCTTGCTGCCCTGATGGTCAACAAATGCCATGGCATATTCATTTCCACCTTCATATAAATATCCTTCCTCATAATCATATCTTGCTTCCATGCTTGTAAATCCGGCACTGGTAAGACTATCTGCACTATCCCCGGCAGAAAACAGATTCTCATAGCAAAAATATGCAGAGATGGTGCTAATTCCTACAAGGGTATTACCATCAAACTGCAGCATAAGGTAATTAGTGTAATCCGCAGAAGGATTATAGATATATACATCGTATCCTGTCGGAGCTTTCTCCTGTCTATCCGGCTTTGCCCCTGTACTACTCTCAACCTCACTCTTACTCATACCAAGTTTTACAGAAAGATTTCCTACCCCTAAGGTATCTTCTTCGCAATTTGATGGTTTTGTCTGAGCAGAGTCTGTGGTAGAAGTACCCGGTGCATCTGTTGCAGATGGTTTCTTTGTACTACTTGGCTTTGGTGTAGATGTAGATGGTTTCTTTGTACTGCTTGGCTTTTCTGTAGAAGAGTTATTGGTAGATGTTCCTTTTTTTACAACCTTCACTACACAGGTGTATTTCTTGCCAGCAGATTTCGCAACAATCTTTGCTTTTCCTGTGGTCTTTGCAGTCACCTTCCCCTTTTTATTTACAGTTGCAACTGCCTTATTTTTGGAAGACCATTTTACTTTTTTCTTTGCATTTCTTAATTTTAGCTTCACTGTCTTTCCTACAGCAAGAGTGACACTTGTTTTGTTTAATTTAACCTTTTTCGCAGCTTGTACCTTTCCTGCTGCTGCACCTGAAATCAGTAACGCTGCAGCTGAAACAATTGCTATTGTTTTTTTTACATTTTGATTCATAATTATCTCCTTTATCTAAATTTGTATTATTACAAATTTTCCATTTATCATTTATTAATAAAAGAAATCTAGCGTCGCAAAGGTAAGTAATTCCTTACTTGCATTATAGGAAAATCCCGCACATACATAATATGGTCCAAAATCTGTACTTGTATCTTCACATATATAATCTCTATATGTGCTTCCTGAGTCCGTATCATCAATACACCATGCAACGACCCCAAAGGCATCTGGGCTACGTCCAGCATTACATTCACACTTTCCTAAGTTTTCTTTGGCACTCAAACCAAGATAGTCCTTGTAATTTGCATCGAAACGTGCTTCCATAGTAGTTCCATTGGAGCTTTCTAATTGCAGGGTTCCTGTGGACGCCATATCATCACTATGCTGCTGTGCACCCGTTCCATTATAATATTTTGCTAACGGGATTCCTTTGGTGTATCGGAATGCATTCACCCATTCTGTCATCTGATACGCCATATCTTCTAGTATTTCTTCCGTGTAGGTTAGTTCCTCTGCTGTAATAAGACTGTCTAATTCCACTGCAT
The DNA here is from genome assembly GCA_964511525.1 of uncultured Jutongia sp. Classification (GTDB taxonomy): domain Bacteria; phylum Bacillota; class Clostridia; order Lachnospirales; family Lachnospiraceae; genus Jutongia. The sequence goes on along the minus strand of CAZEFX010000084.1, from coordinate 10,953 downwards.
TGCCTTCCCCATCTGTTGTAGCAAAAATCTGAACAGCATAAACCTTGGAGTCAGATTGATGATCAGAATATGCCATTATGTATTCATCTGCTGTTTCATATAAATACCCGCCTTCATAAGCATATTTACTATTCATATTGCTAAATCCACTTAGGGAGGATTGAGCATCTCCTATGGCAACAATATCTCCATAGCTATAATAGCCTGACATAGTTGCCAGACCAACTACCTTTTCATTATCAATATAAACCAGAATATAATCTTCAAATGTACCAGAAGGTTTAAAAACATAACCTTCATATCCCTGCGGTGTACTGTCAACTCGAAGTTCCGTTCCCAATAAAGTACGTAACTCACTAACTGCCATTCCTAATTCTACCTGGGAAATTTCTCCTGCTGGCTCTTCTGGTTCCTCAGGGTCTTCTGGTTCTTCCGATGAGCTTGGTGTCGGAGTTGGATTTGTGGTAGCCGATGGATTTGGTGTCTGATTCACTTCTGGCGATGAAGTGGAAGAAGGATTTTGTGTTTCTTCCGTATTTGGTGTTGTAGATACGCCAGGGGTTTGATTCGGATCTGCAGTTCCAGATGGTGTTATTGTTGAAGTCCCCAGTGGCTTCTTTGTAACAGAAGGGGACTGGCTTGGATTTGCAGAAGTGGTACCAGAAGGCAACTGAGTTGTTCCCGGGTTCTGGGTACTAATTGGATTCGTAGTTCCTTCCGCTGTAGCTGACGGAGTTGTCCCGTTGGTTTTTCCTTTCACTGAAACCGTACATGTATATTTCTTTCCGGCAGACTTTGCAGTAATTTTTACTGTACCTTGTTTTTTACCGGTTACTTTTCCTTTTTTATTGACTACTGCAACTTTTTTATTACTGGATTTCCATGTGACTTTCTTCTTTGCATTTTTTAATTTCAGTTTTACAGACCTTCCAACCTTAACGGTAACCTTTGTTTTGTTTAACTTCACTTTCTTTGCAGCCTGTGTTGGTGCAGAAGATACTGTAGAAACCACTAATGCTGTCACAGCTGCCACAACAATTGCTTTTTTTAGTACTTTCCCTTTCATAATTGCCTCCTTTATTCTTTATTTTTTTAGATTCCTCTATATTTTCAAAAAATCAAAGGGATTTTCCGGGTCACTTTTTAAAAACGACATTAATAAATATGCCGCTCGGATAGAAACCCACTCTTCCTTTAAAATTCTTTTTACTTCCTTCTTGTCTGCTAAAATCACCTGTATATCCTCTCTTGCTTCACTTCCGTCAGTAGATATGTTTCCTGAAGCATAGCCAAAAACAGTAATATCGCATTCATCTGCCATTCCCTGACTTTGGATGAATGGACGTTTCAGTGCAGAGTCATAATCGTTAAATGGGATAAACTCCATCCCTGTTTCTTCTTTCATTTCCCGAACCGCTGCACTCTCTGGCTCTTCTCCCGCATCCACAAGACCTGCCGGCAATTCGTAAATATACTGATTTACCGGATAGCGGAATTGCCGAAGTAAAATAATTTTATCCGGCTCTTCTTTATAAACAGGATAAATTACCACTCCATCTGCACGAAGCTCCCCTGTTTCAAACATCAAGTCTCCATCTTCTCTTCTAGATGCAAAATAATAGGGAAAATGTTTTCCGTCCCGCTGGACTGCATCTACCTCATACATATTCAGAAATTGATTGTTTGTCTGTTTTTTCAATCCTTTTGCATGTGCTCGATTCATATTCTCTGTCCCTAGTGTCAAACGGTACACATTTTCCCTTTCATTGGATTTTAAATTGTCATTTTAGAATGCTCCTATTCTTTACAAATATCTGCAAAGCTGCCATTAACGGCACGAAGCAAATCTTCTGGCTTTAATAATATCTGTTCCCCTAAACGACCTCCACTGATTATGATTTCTTCCTTTTCCTTCGCACTTTCATGCACTACAGTTGGAAACTGTTTTTTCATTCCAATAGGAGTACAGCCTCCCCGGATATAACCAGTGATTTTATTGATGTCCTTTACCGGAACCATTTCAATATTTTTTTCACCCACTGCCCGGGCAGCCTTTTTCATATCCAGCTCTTTGTCCACGGGCAGGGAAAATACATAATATTGACGGCTTTTACCTATAGTTACTAATGTCTTAAAGGAAATATCATAGCTTTGTCCCAGCTGGTCTGCAATTTTCATTCCATCAATAAATTCATCACATTGATACTGATTTAGTCTATAAGGAATTTTTTGCCTCTCCAGCATTCGCATTGCATTGGTTTTTACTTCCTTTCCCATGTTGTCATTCCTTTCTTTTAATAGAAGATATCCATTGTAGCAAATGTCACATGCTTCATATTGGCATTATGGGCAAAACCGGTGCAGATATAATAATCTGAAAAATCTGTCTGGGTTTTACAAATATTATTGCGCATCTTACTAGTTCCATCAGCGGATGCAGAATCGGTATCATCAATCCACCAGGTAACAAAGCCGAAAGCATCTGGACTTCCTGCTCCAAGATTTTCTGCCTTACCCAAAGTCTCTTCTGATGATAATCCCAAATAACTCTTATAATTTGTTTCAAAACGCTGTGTCCAGCTGGTTCCATCTGAGCTTGAAGTTACTACATCTCCTACAAATGACATATACACACTATGATTCTGAGCAGTGGTGTTATTTACATATTGTACCAGAGCCACTCCCTGAGAATATCGGAATGCATTAACCCATTCAAACATCTGATATGCCATATCCTCATATATTTCTGATGTATAGTTGGACTTAATGTTTTCTGCAAGCATCAGGTTATCTAGTTCTACTGCATTTCCAGACCCATCGGTCTTTCCATATACCTGAACCGCATAGACCTTATTACTGCTCTGATGATCAACAAATGCCATAATGTACGCATCACTGGATTCATATACATAGGCTGCTTCATAATCATAGTTATCCATTACGTCAAAGTTACTTAAACTAGATGCGCTATCACCTACGGATACAATATCACCATATGAATAGTGTTCTGACATAGTCGCCCATCCAACTACGGTATCTCCATCTACGTAAACAATAATGTAGTTTTCGTAGGCTTCACAGTTTTCAGATGGATTAAATACATATGCATCATATCCCTGTGGTGTTACATCTTTACGAATCTGAGTACCTAATACTGCCTGAAGCTCGGAAACTGTCATTCCTAATGCAACATCCGAAATAATAATCTCTGTTGGCTCTTCTGGTTCTTCCGGATCTACTTCGCCACCTTCTTCCCAGACTGGCCAAATTTCATATCCGTCTAAATCATCTGTCATGGTAAAACTAGAAAGTTCTTCTAAATCAGACGGATCCGTACCGGCATCGATTTCATAATAATCATACCATCCTGCCACCTGATAACCGGACTTTTTCAATTCTGGTGCATTAACTGTTGTTCCCCATTTGATTTCCTCCAGCCAATAGCAATCAAAATCTTCGTCGTAATAGTAGGTTCCAGCTATCTGTAAATCATTCTCATCAACTAAGTTTCCTCCATCAAGATACCAACAAATAGAGCATCTATTTCTCTTATAGTAGAAGTCAACTACAGAACTACCATCTGCTGCAATAGTAATAGTCTGAGTCTTTGCACTCAATTTTGTATTTACTGAGAAGCCTTCTATGCTTTTTGCAGTAACCTTAACATCAGCTCCTGTAGAACCTCTGCCAATACCATACTCTGCCAGCGTATAACCATCGTCATTCAAATTCTCAAGATAATAATTAATGGTATATTCCGCAGAAGTTGGTACTGCCGTTGGGGTAGGTACTGGAGTTGGTGTTGTTGTCGGTTTCACCGTTGGAGTTGCTGTAGCTGTTGCCGTTGGTGCTGCCGTTGGGGTAGTGGTTGGCTTCACGGTCGGTGTCGCTGTTGGTGCTACCGTTGGCGTTGTGGTTGGCTTCACGGTCGGTGTCGCTGTTGGTGCTACCGTTGGCGTTGCTGTTGGCGCTACCGTTGGCGTTGTGGTTGGCTTTACCGTCGGTGTCGCTGTTGGTGCTACCGTTGGCGTTGTGGTTGGCTTCACTGTCGGTGTGGCTGTTGGTGCTACCGTTGGCGTTGCTGTTGGCTTCACGGTCGGTGTCGCCGTTGGTGCTACCGTTGGCGTTGCTGTTGGCTTCACGGTCGGTGTCGCCGTTGGTGCTACCGTTGGTGTAGCGGTTGCCACTACAGACCACTGTGCTGTATAGGACAGACTATTTGTTGGCATGGTATCTGCTACTGTAGTATTCCAGCCCTTGAACAAATAGCCACTCTTCGTAACATTGGCTGGTGCTTTAATGGTAGTTCCATACTTCACACTTCCTGTAGTATAGTCTGCGTCATTTATGGTTCCACCATTGGTATTCCAGGTAAGAGTATACTTATTTCTCTCGTAATAATACTTCACTACCGTATTTCCATCTCCTGAAATAGTGATGGTTTCTGTCTGCTCCAACGCAGTAAATCCTGCAAAGTCTTTTCCGTAGGATGGTACTGTAGATTCTACAAGTCCCTCCAGCTGTTCACTTTCGGATGCTACCGTTGGATATCCATCATCTTCTATATTCTGGAAATAGTATTCTGCTGTGTATGCTGCTTTACTACTATTCTGCTTCCAGCTTGCATAGATGGATGTAGTGTTATTAATTGTTGTATTCTCAAAATCAAAGGCTGTACTAGAGCCATTATAGGTTACCCAGTCCACAAAACTATATCCTGTCTTTCCTGGTACAGTTTCTGGTCTGTCTGCCTTTCCTCCCATCACCACAACCTGCTGCTCAGGTGATGATAGCTTATCATTTCCATCCATAAAGGTTACGGTGAAATAGTAAACGGTGACAGAGGTATTATTTCCATTTACTGTTACGTTTACATTGGTATCGGATTCTCCTTCATAAATATCATAGGTTCCATTCTCTACCTGAGTAAGATCTGTAATAAAGGTTCCTCCTCCATCAGCAGTAAGCTGGAACACCTTGCCATGATTTGACCATGTTGACCAGTCCTTATTTACATAAATGCTAACGGCATATGTAGGAGTCTTTGTTGGTGTCGGCTCTACCGTTGGTGTTGCTGTCGGTGCTACCGTTGGCGTTGCGGTTGGCTTCACTGTTGGTGTCGCTGTTGGCTTTACCGTCGGTGTCGCGGTTGGTGCTACCGTTGGGGTTACTGTTGGCTTCACGGTCGGTGTTGCTGTTGGCGCTACCGTTGGCGTTGCTGTTGGCGCTACCGTTGGCGTTGTGGTTGGCTTTACCGTCGGTGTCGCTGTTGGTGCTACCGTTGGCGTTGCGGTTGGCTTCACTGTCGGTGTCACTGTTGCCACTACAGACCACTGTGCTGTATAGGACAGACTATTTGTTGGCATGGTATCTGCTACTGTAGTATTCCAGCCCTTGAACAAATAGCCACTCTTCGTAACATTGGCTGGTGCTTTAATGGTAGTTCCATACTTCACACTTCCTGTAGTATAGTCTGCGTCATTTATGGTTCCACCATTGGTATTCCAGGTAAGAGTATACTTATTTCTCTCGTAATAATACTTCACTACCGTATTTCCATCTCCTGAAATAGTGATGGTTTCTGTCTGCTCCAACGCAGTAAATCCTGCAAAGTCTTTTCCGTAGGATGGTACTGTAGATTCTACAAGTCCCTCCAGCTGTTCACTTTCGGATGCTACCGTTGGATATCCATCATCTTCTATATTCTGGAAATAGTATTCTGCTGTATATGATGCTATACTGCTATTCTGTTTCCAGCTTGCATAGATGGATGTGGCGTTATTGATTGTTGTATTCTCAAAATCAAAGGCTGTAGTAGAACCATTATAGGTTACCCAGTCCACAAAGCTGTATCCTGTTTTTCCTGGTGTGGTTTCTGGTCTTGTTGCATTTCCTCCCATCACCACAACCTGCTGCACTGGTGACGATAGCTTATCATTTCCATCCATAAAGGTTACGGTGAAATAGTTAATAGTACAAGAGGTATTATATCCGTTTACTGTTACGTTTATATTTGTGTCTGTTTCACCTTCATAAATATCATAGATTCCATTCTCTACCTGAGTAAGGTCTGTGATAAATGTCGCTCCTCCATCAGCGGTAAGCTGGAACTGCTTTCCATGATTTGACCATGTTGACCAGTCCTTATTTACATAAATGCTGACGGTATATGTAGGGGTCTTTGTTGGTGTTGGTGCTATCGTTGGTGTTGCTGTTGGTGTCGCTGTTGGCTTCACTGTTGGTGTCGCTGTTGGCTTCACTGTCGGTGTTGCTGTCGGCTTTACCGTCGGTGTCGCCGTTGGCTTCACCGTCGGTGTTGTGGTTGGCTTCACTGTTGGTGTTGCTGTTGGCTTCACCGTTGGTGTCGCCGTTGGCTTCACTGTCGGTGTTGTGGTTGGCTTCACTGTTGGTGTCGCCGTTGGCGCTACTGTTGGTGTTGCAGTTGCCACTACAGACCACTGTGCGGTATAGGATAGTTCCTTTGCGGGCATGGTATCTGCCACTGTAGTATTCCATCCCTTAAATAAATAACCACTCTTTGTAACATTTTCTGGTGCTTCAATAGAGGTTCCATATTTTACATTTCCTGTGGTATAGTCTGTGTCATTTATGGTTCCGCCATTGGTATTCCAGGTAAGAGTATACTTATTTCTCTCATAGTAATATCTTACTACTGTATTTCCATCTCCTGAAATAGTAATAATTTCTTCCTGCTCTAATGCAGTAAAGCCATCAAAACTTCTTCCATAGGATGGTACTGCAGCTTCTACGATTCCTTCTAATTGATCACTTTTGGATGCTACCGTTGGATAATCATCATTTTCTATATTCTGGAAATAGTATTCTGCTGTGTAGGCTGCTATACTACTGTCCTGTTCCCAGCTTGCATAAATAGATGCAGGGTTGATAATTACTGTGTTTTCAAAATCAAAGACTGTACAAGAACCATTATAGGTCACCCAATCCATAAAACGATATCCTGTTTTTCCCGGCGTAATTTCTGGTCTGTCTGCCTTTCCACCCATTACTACAACCTGCTGCTCTGGTGATAATAGCTTATCATTTCCATCCATAAAGGTTACGGTGAAATAGTTAATGGTAACAGAGGTATCATTTCCATTTACTGTTACGTTTACGTTGGTGTCCGACTCACCTTCATAAATATCATAGGTTCCATTTTCTACCTGAGTAAGGTCTGTGATAAATGTCGCTCCTCCGTCAGAGGTAAGCCGAAACTGCTTTCCATGATTTGACCATGTTGACCAGTCCTTATTTACATTAATACTAATGGTATATGTAGATGATGTTGAATTTGTTGTTGAAGGATTTGGTGTCACCGTAGCTAACGAACTCGGTGCTGGTGTTTCTCCAGGCTGTTCTGTCACCGGTGAAATGGTAACACTTACCAAAGGCTTCTTGGTTCTTGCTGGTGTACTGGAAGTTTCTTCTGTGGAAGGGGTTTGTGTATCGGTTTCTTCCGGCTGCTGTGTGCTGTCTGCTTTTTCGGTTACACTTGGAGTCTGTGTGCTGTCTGCTTTTTCAGTAGCACTTGGTTTCTTTGTGCTTTCCGTCTTTTTTGTAGCACTTGGCTCCTCTGTACTTTCGTCCTCTTCTTCGGAGTCGTCTTCGTCTTCTTCCTCTTCATCCTCTTCAGAATCAGCGTCTTTATTCTTTTTCTCTTTTACTGTAATCTTACATGTATATTTTTTGCCCGCTGTTTTTGCAATAATCTTGGCACTTCCACCTTTCAATGCCTTTACTACGCCCTTAGCATTGACACTTGCCACTTTTTTATTGCTGCTAGACCATTTTACTTTCTTTTTTGCATTTTTCAATTTTAATTTGATAGACTTGCCTACCGTAAGTGTTGCACTCTTTTTGCTTAACTTCGGTTTCTTTGCAGCTGATGCACTGATAGGAGACAATGCACTTCCTGCCATCATTGACAATGCTATTAACCATGCCAGTAACTTTACCACTTTTCTTTTTTTCATACCTTACCTCATCCTTTTCAGCCAGAAATACTTTCTGGATATAACCTTTCGTTAGCAGTTACCTGATCATCTGCCACAAAATTTGAAACTATGGCATTCTGACCCATCTTAAAATGACACACTAATCAGTTAGTTACATATTATAATATATCTCGGTTTTTTTCAAGAAATTAGGCGTTTTTTAATTAATTTTTTCCAAAAATATACAAGTATGATTTGCCATTTATTCCTCATACTATTACTGTTAACTAATTAACTTTTACAAAAAACAACTTCGTTTTTTGTAAACACGGGTAATCAACCCAAAGAAAAGAGGTATTTATTATGGCAAAGAATTCTTCTAACACAACAAGCAACAACACTAACAATGCTAACAACAATTCTAAAAATGCTAGTAACGCTAACAATGCTTCTAAGAATGCGAACAACGCTTCTAATGCAAATAACGCTTCTAAGAATTCCACAAAGAATTCTTCTAACGAATCTAACTGCCGTTAGTTTTTCTGACTGCATAGGTTCAAAGCAGGGAGTTCCCTCTCTGCTTACATATTTTTCTCTTGATGTACATATAAAAAGATAGAGGTGTGGATATGCAATTTCAAATTATTTCCGGAAAAAACCTGAATCAATATAGAACATCCCAAAAAATTCTTCTTGTAGATTTACGAAACTACCAAAGCTATCAAGAAGAGCACATTCCTGGCGCCCTGTGGATGAGCTGGGAGCATGCCCAGGAGGAAATCCCTTTGCTGATAACGCATGAATATCATATGCACGGAAGCTATCCTGATTGGATTGCTCTTTACTGTCACTCTGGAAGAATCAGTTTGCTGGTAGCCAGAGAATTAACCCGGCTAGGTTATCCTATTCTAAGTCTGCATGGTGGCTTTCTCCGTTGGAAACAGGAGCAAGCTCAAAACTGTCTACTTGAATTCCACCATTCCCTATGATAGACTTGTTTTTGGATTTTCAAGCAGGTTTTGTCTTTTTATTCATAATTTAAAATTTCAAGGATAAATATTTATAGAGACCTCTTTTTTGATGGTCTCTTTTTTCCGCTGGAAAGTACCATATTATACTGAAAAGAAAGAGTTTCGTTTGCTATGCATGCCGCAACTTTTCAATCAATTTCCTATTTCATACAAGGGAGGTTACCTATGGAAGCTTTTTCTAACATACTCACAAAAATCGATAATTTTGTCTGGGGTCCATTTATGCTGACTTTTTTAATGGGAGCCAGTATTTTTCTCACAATCCGTACCAGAGCACTTTGCTGGCGGAATCTGCCCTATGCACTTCGTAGTGTTTTAAGTAAGGAAGCCCGGCAGAAAAAGGGAGATGGTGACGTTTCTCCTTTCTCTGCTCTGACTACAGCTTTAGCAGCTACCATTGGCACTGGAAATATTGTAGGTGTAGCAACTGCTATGGTATCTGGTGGTCCTGGAGCTTTAATCTGGATGTGGATTTCTGCAGTATTTGGTTTAACTTCCAAATTCAGCGAATGTATGCTTGCTATAAAATACCGAGAGGTGAATGAACGGGGAGAAATGTCTGGCGGTCCTATGTATACCATGAAGAAAGGCTTTAAACATAAGAAGCTGGGCGCTGTACTTGGCTGGCTCTTTGCCTTCTTTGCAGTAATTGCCTCCTTCGGTATCGGTAACATGACTCAGGCAAATTCTATTTCCAGCGCATTGTTGACTACCTTTGATGTACCTCTAAAGGCTACTGGAATTATTATTATGCTATTGACACTGGTAATTGTTATTGGTGGAATTAAAACCATTTCCAAGGTTTCCCAGATAGTTGTACCTGTAATGGCTGTTTTTTACATGGTAGCAGGATTTATTATTATATTTAGTAATATACAAAATCTTCCAAGTGGTATCGCTATGATTTTTAAAATGGCATTTTCCTTTGAAGCAGTAGGTGGTGGACTATGTGGAAGTCTGGTATCTTCTATGACACAGGCGCTCCGTTTTGGCGTTGCCCGGGGTATTTTTTCTAACGAGGCTGGTATGGGTTCTGCTGCCATCACAGCGGCGGCAGCTACCTCCACTGATCCAGTACAGCAAGGATATATCAATATGACCGGAACCTTCTGGGATACTATTGTGGTTTGTACTATCACCGGTCTTTGTATTGCCTGCTCTGGTCTGTTGGGAACCACCTCAACAGTAGCAACGGGTTCTTATACTCTGTCGGAAGAAAGAACTTCTATGTGCATTTCTTCCACCATAGATAATCAAACTGCCACTACCAATTATAAAATTTCTTTTTCTAAAAATAACGAGTTTGTATTAACACCAGAAAAGGGTTCTGGAGACGCGTTGGTTTTAACCTCTCAGAATCATTCTAAGGATTATCCTTTAGCAGCCAGCTCTGCAAATCTTCCAGATACCCATTGGAGAGACGCAGATGGAAATGAGTACATATTTGGTGACAATAATACTTATGAATATAGAGAGCTTCTCACTGGTTCCGCACTAACAATCGCTGTTTTTGAAGATGTTTTGGGAACTACCGGCGGATGGCTGTTATGTATCAGCATTGCATTCTTTGCCTTTTCTACTATCCTTGGCTGGGAATACAATGGTGAGAAGGCTTTTGAATATATTTTAGGAACCCATAAGTTCAATATGATTTACCGAATTTTATTTGCAGTTGTAGTATATCTTGGAGCAACTACTTCACTGGAAATCGCCTGGACCTTTTCCGATATTGCCAATGCGTTAATGGCAATTCCTAATCTGATTTGTCTGCTGGCATTAAGTGGGGTGGTTGCAGAAGAAATCAAACGTTACCAGAAAGTGATTAACTAAAACTTCATGCATGCAAAATGAAATTATCTTCCCATCATATCAACTATCGAAAGTTTTCAAAATGATTTTTCGTCAATGTACTAAGTAAAGAAAAATTTTTCGGGATTGCCTTTTCGTAGACAACGCAGGTCTTTAGA
>CAZEFX010000083.1:0-13068 GCA_964511525.1 uncultured Jutongia sp. | reverse complement strand
CTATATTATATATGAAAATGTATTATATTTTGTTTTTGCATTGATTATGATTTTTGTTATTAACTGGAAGGTAGCTCTTTGTATGCTGCCGGTTCTGCCATTAACAGCATTAACCACAGTGATTCAGTCTAAAAATGTAAAACCGGTATTTGCCAATTGCCGTCAGGCATTTTCCAGCCTGAATACCTTTGTACAGGAAAATATCAGTGGAAACCGTGTAATCAGAGCCTTTGCCAAAGAAGATTACGAAATGGAAAAGTTTGCAGTAGAAAATGACAATTATCGTGAGGCAGAAATGGGAGCAGCAGCTGTTTGGAGCAAATATGTACCTATTTTTGAATTTTTGTCTAATCTGCTTACTTTAGTACTTATGCTGGTGGGCGGTTTTATGGTGATTCAGGGAGAAATGACTTTAGGAAATCTGGTAACCATTAACGGATATTTATGGATGCTGACCATGCCTCTTAGAATGGCTGGCTGGTGGATTAATGACGTACACCGGTTTACTACATCTGTGGAGAAAATCTATGCAACCTACTGTGCAGAGCCGGATATTAAACGTCCGAAAAATCCTGTTCCTCGTCAAAAGCTGGAAGGAAATGTAACCTTTAAAAATGTATCTTATCGTGCGGATGATGAAGATATTCTCCATAATATCAGCTTTGAGGTAAAAAAGGGACAGACCATTGGAATTATGGGAACCACCGGTGCAGGAAAATCAACCATTATGAATTTGCTTTGCCGCTTCTTTGATGCTACGGACGGTGAAGTACTGGTAGATGGCATTAATGTAAAAGATATGGATATGTATGACTTGCGCAAAAATATTGGAATTGCAATGCAGGATGTATTCCTTTTTTCGGACACAATTGAAGGAAATATTGCCTATGGCCGTCCGGATTGCAGCTTTGAGGAAGTGAAAAAAGTAGCGAAAATGGCAGATGCCAATTTATTTATCCAGAACCTGCCAGATGGTTATGATACCATGGTAGGAGAGCGTGGAGTGGGACTGTCTGGTGGGCAGAAGCAACGTATTTCTCTGGCAAGAGCCCTTTTGCGTGATCCGTCTATTTTGATTCTGGATGATACAACCTCTGCGGTGGATATGGAAACAGAAAGTTATATTCAGAGACAGTTAGAAAATATTAACCATAGCTGTACCACATTTATTATTGCATATCGTATTTCGTCTATCCGAAATGCAGACCAGATTCTGGTACTGGATGAAGGACGGATTATCGAGCAGGGAACCCATAAAGAATTATTGGAGAAGGGGGGATATTATGCAACAGTTTATAAGCATCAGTATCCTCACTTGCAGAAAACAGGTAATTAAGAAGGGAGGTTCTGGAAATGGCAAGAAATCGTTATGATGTAGATGAGATTTTAGAAGATAAATTTGACGCCAATCAGCTAAAACGTTTAGCCGGTTATGTAACTCCATACAGAGGAAAAATGCTTTTAGTTCTATTTCTTATGCTAAGTTCTTCGGCTTTAACTATGTTAATTCCAAAGTTCTTTCAGCTGGAAATGGATGTGTATATTCCCAATAAGGATGTACAGGGAATTGTTAAATTGGTTCTATTAACTGCAGTCATTGTAATCTATTCCATTGTCTGCATGAAGCTTAAAATTAATATTATGACCAACGTAGGACAAAGTATTATTCATCGTTTAAGAGAAGATATTTTTAAGCATCTTCAGGAGCTTCCTTTTAGCTATTATGATGATCGTCCTCATGGAAAGATTCAGGTAAGAGTGGTAAATTACGTAAATAACCTAAGTGACCTGCTTTCTAATGGTATTATTAATACCATTACTGATTTTTGCAATTTAATCTTTATTTTAGCATTCATGTTTTATATGAGTCCGGAGCTGACTCTGGTTTGTCTCTGTGGTCTGCCGGTATTGATTGTATACATTGTACTTTTAAAGAAAAGACAACGTTATGCCTGGCAGGTTCAAAGTAATAAACAGTCTAATTTAAATGCATATATTGCAGAGAGTATTAATGGTATTCGTGTGACACAGGCTTTTGTCCGAGAGAAGGAAAATACGGATATTTTCAATAGTCTTAGCATGAAATATCAGAAAGCATGGCTTCGTGCCTGTTATTACAATTTTCTCATGGGACCAACGGTGGATTTGATTTCTACCATTACCACTGCCTTTATTTATGTAATTGGTGTATCCTATATTTCAGGCACTGGAAAATCTGGGATTACAGTAGGCGTGTTAGTGGCTTTTGTAGCATATATCAGCCGTTTCTGGGCGCCAATCAATACCATTGCGAACTTCTACAATGGTGTGCTGACCGCGGTGTCTTATTTGGAGCGTATTTTTGAAACCATTGATGAACCTGTAGAAGTAACAGACGCTTCAGATGCAGTGGAAATGCCAGAGATTCAGGGAGATGTGGAATTTAAAAATGTAAGCTTCAGTTATGAAGATGACGTTCCGATTTTGAAGGATGTAAGTTTTCAGGTAAAAAAGGGTGAATGTATTGCTATTGTAGGACCAACAGGAGCAGGAAAGACCACCATTGTTAATCTTTTGAGCCGTTTTTATAATGTAGACAGTGGACAGGTATTGGTAGATGGACAGGATATTTCAAAAGTAACCCTGCGTTCCCTACGTACCCAGATGGGGGTTATGATGCAGGACAGCTTTATATTCTCTGGAACCATTATGGATAATATCCGTTATGGAAATACGGTAGCTACAGACGAAGACGTAATCCGTGCAGCAAAAACCGTATGTGCCCATGACTTTATTATGCAGATGGAAAAGGGATATGATACAGAAGTAAATGAGCGAGGAAACCGCCTGTCCGTAGGACAGCGTCAGTTGATTTCCTTTGCAAGAGCTCTTTTGAATGACCCGGCTATTTTGATTTTGGATGAAGCAACCTCCAGTATCGATACAGAGACAGAAATTGTTTTACAGGAAGGGTTAAACGAACTCTTAAAGGGAAGAACCTCTTTTATTATTGCTCATCGCCTGTCTACTATTAAGAATGCAGATAAGATTATGTATGTAGCAGATGGGGATATTGTAGAGGCTGGAAATCATGAAGAGCTGTTGGAGAAGAAGGGGATGTATTATCATTTGTATATGTCGCAATATCAGCAGTAGGAGAATGGGAGAAGTTGAAAACAGCCTATTTTCAATGGTTTTCGAGATTTAAAGATGAAAAATTTGTATAAACCACACAAATTTTAAAATCTAAAACCAACAACATAAACAAAAAACCTCTGAATAAAAAAACAAAAATTGCTGAAAAGTTAGAATTTTCTGTGAAATTTGTTTTGGAATTTCAGAGGTTTTTGCTATTTACGAGAGAATGGAACAGAGTTAGCATAGTATCTACTACAAAGGTAACAGCATTTGTCCTTGGTTGTAATCTAAGTAGGATATGCTATAATTCACATAGGGAAGGGAGTATATATGGGGGAGAAAAGGATTCAGTGGCATCCGGGATTCGTGGCTGCTATGGATTTAGAACTGGCAGAGAACCGGAAGGATTTAGTGTACGAGAAAGAATATAATCTTAATGTAAAGCCGTTAGAAATTGATTTATTGGTTATCAAAAAAGATAAGTCTGCCAAGATAGTTAATGAGATAGGGAAACTATTTCGGGGACATAATATTATGGAGTATAAGTCACCAAAGGATCATTTAGATATTGACACCTTTTACAAGGTAGAGGCGTATGCTGCCTTGTATAAATCCTATGGTTCAAAATTGGATGAAAGAAGGGCAGAGGACATTACCATATCCTTGGTACGGGAAGCAAAGCCGAGTGGTCTTTTTCAGTACTTTAAGGAACATAATATGATTGTAGCCAATCCATACCATGGAATATACTATGTATTAACTGGAGTTTGGTTTCCGACACAGATAATTGTTACAAATGAATTAGATAAAAAGAATCATACATGGCTTACTGCATTGTCTGAAAGAATGCAGAAGAGGGATATGAGGAACTTACTTGAAAAAGTGGATAATCTTACGGAGAAATATGACAAATCCCTTGCGGATTCTATTTTGGAAGTGAGCGGAAGAGCGAATAGAAAGCTTATCGATGAGCTGAGAGGAGAGGATTCTATGTTTGAGATTTTGAAAGAAATTATGGCTCCGGATATTCAGGAAATGACGGACAAGGCTTGTAATGAAGCTCGTATAAAAGGTGAAATGGAGGGGCGTATAAAAGGCGAAATGGAAGGGCGTATAAAAGGCGAAATGGAAGGCCGCATAAAGGGTGAAATGGAAGGTCGTCGGGCGGGACTCCAGGAAGGACGCAAAGAAGGACGCAAAGAAGGACGCAAAGAAGGACGCAAAGAAGGACATAGGGAAGCATTAATAGAAGGTGTTATTAATGCCATATCAGTTATTATTGATTTAGGGCATCCATCAGAGATTGCAGTGACGCAGACAGCATTAAAATATAAAATGTCAGAGGAAGAAATATTAGGAATATGGAATAATAGAAAAATACAATAATTGGAGGAATTACATTATGAAAATGACAGAATTTGAAGGTTATCAGTATGTAGAGGGAGGAGTATGTGCAGCTCAGGGATTTGTTGCTAATGGACTCAATGCAGGCATTAATCCAGACAAAACCAAAAATGACTTAGGTATGGTCTACAGTGAAACATCCTGTAATACAGCAGCAGTTTATACTCAAAACAAGGTAAAGGGTGCGCCTATTCTAGTGACGAAGCAAAATCTAGAAAAGAGCAATGGGATTTCTAAGGCGGTATTGGTAAATTCTAAGAATGCCAATACCTGTAATGCAGACGGAGAAGAGATTGCAAAGCAGTCCTGTGAATTAGCTGCAAAGGCTTTGGGAATCCAGCCAGAGGAAGTGGTTGTTGCTTCTACAGGAGTTATTGGACAGCGTCTTTCTATTGAGCCATTTGAGACACATATGGAAGAACTGGTGCAGGGCTTGAGCAGGGATGGAAATGATAAGGCTGTCAATGCCATTATGACTACAGATACGGTACCAAAGCAGGTTGCAGTAGAGTTTGTAATTGATGAAAAAACCTGTCGTCTGGGTGGAATGGCAAAGGGAAGTGGAATGATTCATCCAAACATGGCAACTACATTAAATTTCGTCACTTCAGATGTATCTATTTCAGCAGAAATGGTACAGAAGGCATTAAGTGAAATTGTAAGGGTTACCTATAATTGTCTCAGTATTGATGGAGACACTTCCACTAATGATATGGTAAGTGTAATGGCAAATGGTTTGGCAGGTAATGTAGAAATCACTTCAGAAAATAGCCAAGGCTATGACGTATTTAAGCAGGCATTATATATTGTAATGATGAATATGACAAAGATGTTGGCAGCAGATGGAGAAGGTGCCTCTAAGATGCTGGAGTGTACCTGTCAAGGTGCTCCTGATCAGGAAACAGCTATTATCGTAGCAAAAAGCGTAATCCGTTCTCCATTATTTAAATGTGCTATGTTTGGAGAGGATGCTAACTGGGGACGTGTACTTTGTGCTATCGGATATGCGGAAGCAGAGTTTGATATTAGAAAGGTAGATGTGGATTTGGTTTCTGAAATCGGAACCATTGAAGTGTGTCGTAATGGTGCTGGAGTGGAATTTTCAGAGGAAGAAGCTGCTAAGGTGCTGACAGCAGATGAAATCTATATCAATATTAATCTGAATCAGGGAGATGCTGAGGCAAAAGCATGGGGATGTGACTTGACTTACGATTATGTGAAAATCAATGGAGATTATCGCTCCTAAGAGTTACTTCTGAATAGAATGAAGAGTAAGCTGTTTGGAGTTGGATAAAAAGATAGTTTATAGGCAAAAAATATGATGTTAGGGTCAAAAGTCTTATGAATCTGACATCACATTATAATAATAGCAAAACGAAATGGAGAAGGGATTATGTATATAGCAGAGGAAAACAGATATGAAAAAATGCAGTATTTACGTTGTGGCAGAAGTGGTGTAATGCTGCCAAGAGTATCGTTAGGGTTGTGGCATAATTTTGGTTCTATTGATAATTATGAAAATATGAAGGAAATTTTGTTTACAGCCTTTGATTGTGGTATTACACATTTTGACTTGGCAAATAATTATGGTCCGGTATATGGTTCGGCAGAAACTAATTTTGGTCGGATTTTAGATAGTGATTTACGCCCTTATAGGGATGAATTATTTATTTCTAGTAAGGCAGGATATGATATGTGGCCAGGTCCATATGGAAACTTTGGTTCCAGAAAGTATTTAATAGCAAGTCTGGATCAGAGTTTAAAGCGTATGAAGCTGGATTATGTGGATGTGTTCTATCATCACAGACCAGATCCAGACACTCCTTTAGAAGAAACTATGGGGGCTTTATCCGATATGGTGAAGCAGGGAAAGGCATTATATGTGGGATTGTCTAATTATCATAGCAAGGAATTAAAGGAGGCGGCCCAGATTTTGAAAGCCAATGGAACCCCTTTGCTGATTACCCAGCCACGTTATAGTATGTTGGATCGTTGGGTAGAGGAGGATGGGCTTTTGGATACTGCCAAAGAATGTGGCGCTGGTGTTATTTGTTTCAGCCCATTAGAGCAGGGAGTTCTAACGAATAAATATTTACGGGGTATACCAGAAGGAAGCCGGGCTACAAGAAATCATTTTCTTCCAACAAGCAGCATTACAGATGAGAAAATTGCATTAGTAAAGGAATTAAATGAAATTGCGTCGCAACGTGGACAAAGCTTGGCACAGATGGCGTTATCATGGGTGCTTCGGGAGAATAAGGTTACTACGGTTCTTATTGGTGCCAGCCGGAAGGAGCAGATACTGGACAATGTGAAGATTTTAGAAAATCTGGAATTTTCCCAGGAGGAATTGCAGACAATTGAAAAAATCTTGGGAAAACAGTAGATGCAGGTGTGGCTTCAATTAAGAATTCTAAAAAATAAAGGTGGTCACGATAGGAAAGCACTTTATGAAAGGCGGAAGATATGAATATTGGAATTATCATAGCAGTAATTATTGCTATTGTATTAGTTGTAGCGGTTGTTAGTTACAATAAATTAGTAAGACAGAGGATTATGGTGGAAGAAGCCTTTTCTACCATGGATATTTACTTGAAGAAACGTTTTGATTTGATTCCCAATTTAGTAGAAACCGTAAAGGGATATGCAAAGCATGAGGAAAGTACTTTGGAAGAAATTGTAGGTTTGCGTAGTGACAATTATAGTGGAATGTCTGTGGAGGAAAAGCTGGAAAACAGTAATGCCATATCAAGAGTAATACCAAAGATTATGGCATTAGCAGAGGCTTATCCGGAACTGAAGGCAAATGAAAATTTCACCCAGCTAAGTGGACAATTGGAACGATTAGAAAATGATATTGCAAATGCCAGAAAATACTATAATGGTGCAGTACGTCAGTATAATATTTCTGTCCAGTCAGTACCAACGAATCTCATTGCCGGCGCATTTCGTTTTGAAACGAAACCAATGTATGAAATAGAAGATACACAGCAAAGAGCGAATGTAGAAGTGAAATTCTAATATTTCTATGGAATTACTTTATCAATAAGAAGAGGAAGCAATATATGTCAATGAAAAAAAATATAATCAGAGTTCTTCTGCTGTTATCAGTCCTATTTATAGGACAGAAGGCACAAGCGGCAGGAGGTTATGATATTGAACAATATCATGTAGATGTAAATGTAACGCCGTACAATACGTATGAGATTACAGAAACCATTAAGGTCAATTATTCTGAATACAGACATGGGATTTATCGGAACCTTCCATTGGTAAATAATGTACATAGAACCGATGGAAGCTCTGATGTGGTAAGAGCAAGCGTAAAAAATATAGAATGTACGGATAAGAAAAAAATATCCATAGAAAATAACATCTGTCAGATTCGTATTGGTGATAAAGACGAGGAAATCATTGGTGAGAAAACCTATACTATATCCTATGATTATGTTATGGGTAAAGATGTATTAGAGGGAGCGGATGAGTTTTACTTTAACATCGTAGGTACACAATGGGAGGATACTACCATTCAGAATGTAAGCTTTGCAATTCATATGCCCAAGAGCTTTGATGCACAGAAGATTGGTTTTTCCTATGGATGGGTAGGTTCTATAAAAACAGAAGGCATCTGGTATGGGGTTCAGGGAAATGATATTAATGGTATGCTGGACAAAGATATTGTTTTACAGTCCGGGGAAGGTCTGACTATCCGTCTGGAATTGCCAGAGGGATATTTCAAACAGGACAATAGTGTAGCTACACCGGCAGGCATTACCATAGTGATAGGTCTTGCCATTATTGGAATTGGTTATTTGCTCTGGAGAAAATATGGAAAAGACGATCCATATGTGGAAACGGTGGAATTTTATCCTCCTGATGAATATAATAGTGCAGAATTGGCTTTCTTTTATAAAGGCGATGCATTCCCTACGGATACAGTTTCATTGGTGGTGTATTTAGCTCAGAAGGGGTATCTTCGTATTATAGAAGGCTCGGGGAAGAGTGATAAGGGCTTTTCTTTAATGAAAGAACGGGAATATGATGGAAATAACACATTTGAAAGACAATTTTTTCAGGGGTTATTTCAAAAAGGGGATTTTGTCACTGATTCTGATTTGACAAATACCTTTTATAAAACAATACAAAACATTACCCTTGGGCTGACCAATGCATATAAAAAGAAAGTATTTTATGCAAACTCTTTGGATAAGAGTTGGATTTTATATCTTTTATTAACTGTAATGTTTATTCTAACCTGTGGAATACCAGTATATCAGAGTACATATAGTATTTTTCACGTTGTTTATTCTATTGCAGTGACAGAATTTATATTTGCCTTTGCCTTTAGTCTATTTTTTGGTTTTGCTAAGCTATGGGAAAAAGTTCTTTCTATAGTATTTACGGGAGGGTTTGCTGCATTTATGAGTTTTGCTCTTCTTAGCCGTGCTTTTTCCATGGCAGATAAATCCTATTTTTATGCCTACTTATTTACGCTGTTAATAACTGCTGTGGTAACCTTCTATGGCTACTATTTGCCAAAACGTACCAAATGGGGCAATGAAATGTTAGGAAAGGCCATGGGCTTTAAGCGATTTTTAGAAACAGTAGAAAAGCCAAGACTGGAGGCTATGGTTATGGAAAATCCAGAGTATTTCTATGAAATATTACCATACACCTATGTGTTTGATATTTCGGATACTTGGATGAAGAAGTTTGAAACCATTCTGTTAGAGCCACCAAAATGGTTTCAGGGACATCATTCTGGCAGCCATTTTTCCGTTACAAGCTTTAATAAGGTTATGAGTTCTACCATGACAAGAGCAACCAGTTCCATGACTTCATCACCTAGATCCAGTGGAGGCGGCTCCTCAGGAGGAGGTTCCGGCGGAGGTGGTGGCGGAAGCTGGTAGAATCGGACATCAATTGTTATAATATCATTTATGTATACATGACGCAGAAAATAGTCCCTTGTTTTCCACTTCGTGGACGCCTTGCGGCTCGAGATGACCTACGCAATGGTGCATAAGAAGTGTATCTCATGCTAAAGCATTCGTACACTTCAAGCACCAGCGAGTTCAAACGCCGCTCAGTTGGAAAACAAGGGACTATTTTCTGCTGTGTATTGGTAACCCATAGTTGATATAGGAAAAATGCTGTATTAAATATATACAGCCCCAAATGATTTTTATTATCATTCATGTAGATATTAGTCTCACATATAGTCCATTTAATTAAAATAGCATGTCATAAAATATCATCTTACAATCAGCCAGTGCACAGCCACAAAAGGTCGTTGGTTTTCTTTCTGAGCGGTGTTTGAACTCGTCGGTGTTTGAAGTACAACCGAATGCGTTAGCATGAAAGTTGTGCTTCTATGCACCGCTACGTAGTTCATTTCAAGCCGAGAGGCGTCCGCGAAGAAGAAATACCAATAACCTTTTGTGGTGTCACTTTCCCACAATTGATATTATAAGAATCCCCGTTTTATTTTAGGTGGATTGGCAATACAGTCGATGGTGGTTGTGACAGCATTGACTGGCTTAGCCCAGCGGACTGCATTGGTAATAATCTGCTGGATGGCAGGCTGGTGATAAATGGGATAAGCTTCATGTCCGGGCTGGAAATAGAAAATCTTCCCTCTGCCTCGGGTGAAGGTGCAGCCACTGCGGAAAACTTCGCCGCCAGTAAACCATCCGGTAAATATCACATCATCAGGTTTGGGAATGTCAAAAAATTCTCCGTACATTTCTTCCTTTGGAATATCAATAAAATCAGGAATCCCCTCTGCAATAGGATGAGAAGGGCAGGTACACCATAGTCGTTCCCGATCCCCTTCCCGCCAGCGCAGGGTCATTGAGGTTCCCAATATTTGCTTCATAATCTTGCTATAATGAGCAGAATGCAGTCCAATAAATCCCATTCCCTGTAATACACGTTGATGAATACGCGCTACTACCGTGTCAGAAACTTCTTCTTGTCTCGCATGAGACCACCAGATTAATACATCTGTATCATCTAAAACATCTTGGGTTAATCCATGTTCTGGTTCTTCCAGAGTAGCAGTCCGAACTTGAATATCCGGCTGTTTATCTAAAAATGCCGCAATGCATCCATGGATTCCATTAGGATATATTTTACGGATTCCTTCATATTCTTTTTCATGAACATATTCATTCCAAATAGTTACCTTTATCATAATTTCCCCATCCTTTTAATAAGTATTAATTTCTTAGTTGCGATTGAATCCACTTTGCAGACTGACGGATATATTCCAGCTGGTCTGGTGCATCAAAGTGTTCGATACTGATATATCCCTGATAGTTATTTTCTAATAAAAGATTCAAAATTTCCTTTATTTTCATAACGCCAGTTCCAGTGGAGGCTGGTGAAAAATCCTCCATACGATCCTTAAAATGGACATGCTTTATATAGGGAGATAATATTTGAAAGGCGTCCCATCCGTTACAAGTATCATAAATAAAATTTCCTGTATCAAAAGTACAGCCTATGTCAGGCGCTTCTCTCATAAGACGATGTAGTCCCTCTAGGGAACAAAAAGGAGAGCCGGGGTCGTCAAAATCCTCCATTAATACCTGTACACCTTGGGAGGAGCCATAGGATATCAACTCTTTCATACCAGCCACCATATTACAAAATTCAGCTTCTCGTTCTGAAGTATTTGTTGAGCTATAAAATCCGGGGATAGCCATAACATTTTTGCATCCTAGGCGTACTGCTAAATCAATCAAATTAAAATCTTCAGATTTCACAGATTGTTTTCCAAAATCGAAAAAACCATAGATAGAAGAAATCTCCAGTCCTGTTTCTTCTAAAAGTGTATGAAAAAATGTTTCCTGTGGTTTTAGTACCTCATAGTCAAATTCTAAAGCAGAGATACCCCATTCCTTTATTGTCTGCAAAATTTCTTGTAAGGGCTTTCCTGTCTGTTCTGTTGCCTCCTGAACATGGGCAAAGAAGACAGCAAGCTTTATAGAAGATGTACTTGTCATAACGTCTCCTTCTTTTATTCTACTTTCGTGCGGATATATTCATAGGCAGCCTTTGGAACCCAGACAGAAACGGAACCGCCCTCTGCCCGGAAAGTACCAAAGCCTTCCTCATCAATTAGCACAGGTTCTGTAAAGTGTCCAAGGGCATCATAGAATGTAGTACCTGCAAATTTCTGTCCTACCTGCATTTGTTTTGAGCCGGAAACAGAGTCCGTTAACAATACTGCCATGCCAGAGTCAATATGCTCCTCATCCCCAAGGCGGGTAAAACCTACCAGAGAAGCATCATCAAAATACTCTATCTGGTCACCATACGCATATTTTTTTCTGAGCATCAATAGCTTCTTTAATTCCATTACTGGTGGAACCTTGTCGTGAGGAATTCCATAGTAATCTCCATAGAATACGCATGGAATTCCGTCTTTCCGAAGCAATATCAGGGAATAGGCAATTGGCTTAAACCAGGCAGGAATAAAGGAATATAGAGCCTGTCCGGGCTGGGTATCGTGATTATCCACAAAGGTAACTGCATTTCCGGGTCTTGCCTGTACCAGAGAATCCTGAAATAATGTCCCCATGTCAAAATGTCCATCAGAGGTTGCTGCCTTTAAGAAAGCAAAGTGTAAGGTGACATCAAATAAAGAAAGGCTATTCTGGGTTTCATCCAGATAATGAGTCATTTTTCCAAGTTCTTTGGACCAATATTCACCTACTGCGAAAAAGTCTTTTTCGGCATGAGTGCGAAGCTCCTTGAGCCATTGAAGGTAGAAGGAAAAACGAATGTGTTTTACTGCATCCAAACGAAAGCCATCCATACCTACCGTATCCAGATACCATTTTCCCCAGTCTGTAACAGCCTTTACGGTTTCTGGATTCTCCATATCCAAATCAGCTCCCATCAGATAGTCATAGCTGCCATTTTCGGTATCCGTTTCTCCGTCCCAGTTCTTTCCTGTAAATCGGTAAATGGCATTTTTCTTTTTGGCATCATCCCAATCCGTTCCATTAAAATGAGAAGCATTCCAATGAAAATCCGAATATTTATTACCACGTCCTGGAAAATCAAATTTTGTCCAGACAGTAACGGTTTGATTGGAAGCAATAGTCTGATTTCTATTTGAAGAGGAGCTTTCATCTGCAGTTAACTGTTCTGTAGCATCAGCTCCCATCATGTGATTCAGTACCACGTCAGCAAGAACCTGAATCCCTTCTTTCTGTAATGCTTTTACCGCCGTCAGATAGTCTTCTCTGGTTCCATATTTGGTTGCCACAGAACCCTTCTGATCAAACTCACCTAAATCATAGGTATCATACACGTCATAGCCTACACTTTTCGAGCCGGCAGCTCCTTTATAGGCAGGAGGAAGCCAAACCATATCAATACCAGCTTCCTTTAGGTTTTTTGCCTGAGCCTGACAGCGTTTCCAAAGCAGGCTGTTGTCAGGAAGATACCATTCAAAATATTGCATTAATGTCTGATTATCCATAATATTCATTATTCCGAAAAATCGGAATTTCTCCTTTCTCTTTTTTGTAA
>CAZEFX010000082.1:0-13276 GCA_964511525.1 uncultured Jutongia sp. | reverse complement strand
CTATATATATGCAAATGATACAATAAAAAAATAAATTTAAAAAAATACTTGTATATTTTGACAAAGTAGTATATAATAAATTTACGAAAACGATTTAGGAAACATTTTCGAGGGAATTGCGTAAACATTTAAGGAAGTGTTCCGAGTATTTTTTTTGGCTTTCTACGTAAACATTTACGTAAATGGTTTTCGTAGATACTATTTATGATATTTTTACTGCGTGGCAGTACAAATATAGAACTTATTAAATTTTTTTTTGAGGAGGCTTATTATGAGAAAGAAAGTTTTGAGTGTGCTTTTATGCACAGCAATGGCTGCAACACTGTTAACAGGTTGTGGCGGATCCGACGCAACATCAGACACAGCATCTTCTAATGCTAGTTCTGAGGCATCATCTGAAGCAGAGGCTTCTAAGGCAGACGTATCTGATGGTGGTAAAGTTCTTAACATTCGTTGTTGGAATGACGAGTTCCAGAGACGTGTAAAAGATCACTATCCAGGATATGAAGAAGTTGACAAAGAGACTGGTAAGATTGGCGACATCACAGTAAAATGGAATATTACTCCAAGTGATGACAATGCATACCAGAATGCATTAGATGAAGCATTATTAGCTCAGGCTGATGCAGCAGCTGATGACAAGGTTGACTTATTCCTTATCGAAGCTGACTACGCTTTGAAGTATGTTGACACAGACTACACTGTAGACATCGTAAATGACTTAGGTGTATCTGAGGATTCTCTTGCACAGCAGTATAAGTACACACAGGATATCGTTACAAATTCCGCAGGAGCTCTTAAGGGTGCTTCTTGGCAGGGATGCCCAGCTGGTATGATTTACAGACGTGACGTTGCAAAAGAAGTATTCGGTTCAGATGATCCTGCAAAGGTTCAGGAAATCTTCTCTGATTGGGATGCATTCAAGGCAGCAGCAGCTAAGCTGAAAGACAAAGGATATCAGATTACATCATCTGTAAATGATACATATCGTGTATATTCTAACAACGTATCTTCTAAGTGGGTTCAGGATGGAAAGCTTAACTTAGATGATAATATCAAGAAATGGGTAGATGACTCTAAGGAAATGGTAGACAATGGATACACAGGAACATATGACCTGTGGAGTTCTGACTGGAGCAAGGGCTTCATGATGGATGCTAAGACATTCTGCTACTTTGGACCAGCTTGGTTCATCGATTTCTCTATGGGTTCTAAGAACGAAGATGGTACTTGGAACAAGAAGAGTGTAGGTGGAAATGGTAAATGGGGTCTTACACAGGGACCACAGAGCTTCTACTGGGGTGGTACATGGATTTGTGGTGCTAACGGAACAGATAACGCAGCAGAAATCAAAGACATCATCGAGAAGTTAACATGTGATTCTGAAATCATGACTGGTATCGTTAAGAAAGATAACGATTTCGCAAACAACCAGGCAGCTATGGAAGAGTTAGCAGCAGATAAGAGCTTCAAGAACGAAATTCTTGGTGGACAGAATCCACTTCCAATCTTCTGCGAGAACGTAGCAAAGATCGACCTCAGCAACTTGTCTTCTTATGACCAGACATGTACAGAGGAATTCCAGGCAGCTATGAAGAACTACTTTGAAGGAAATGCTACATATGATGAGGCATGGGAGCTGTTCTGTAAGAACGTAACTACAAAGCATCCAGAGGTTTCTGCTGAATAATTTGTAGATATTAGTAACTGATATGTATTCAGGGTATGCCTGCTTACGCATGTAGGCAGGCATATTTTATACCTAAAATAAGGGAGGAGACGGAAATGAGTACATCCCCAGCAAAGAAAAAAAGAGGTAAAGTTGAAAAACATAATAAATGGGGTTATATTTTCTTGATTCCATTTGTTTTAACATATGTTATTTTTCAGTTAGTTCCATTAGTTAATACTGTTTACAACAGTTTTTTTGAGAATTATCGTCAAGGCCTGATACAGATCGGACCAAATTTTGTAGGTTTAGATAACTACAAAGAACTTTTTTCAGATGGATATTTTCTGGTGTATTTTAAAAACACCATGATTATGTGGATTATGGGATTTATCCCACAGATTTTATTATCCTTGCTCTTAGGAGCTTGGTTCTCTGACAACAGATTGAAATTAAAAGCGTCAGGATTTTTCAAAACAGTAATTTACATGCCAAACTTAATCATGGCATCTGCATTTTCTATGTTATTCTTTGCATTGTTTGCAGATACCGGCCCTGTAAACGCAATTTTACAGCAGATGGGTGTCATCAATGAGCCATTTAAGTTTTTAGGTAATGTATGGAGTGCACGAGGCTTAGTTGCTCTTATGAACTTCCTGATGTGGTTTGGTAATACAACCATCCTTTTGATGGCTGGTATGATGGGTATTGATCCTTCCTTGTTTGAAGCAGCGGAAGTAGATGGTGCGACATCAAATCAGGTATTCTTTAAGATTACTTTACCATTACTTCGTCCTATTTTAATTTATGTAATGATTACATCTCTCATCGGTGGTTTACAGATGTTCGATGTTCCTCAGATTCTGACTGGTGGAACTGGAGAGCCTGTAGAGTCTACCATGACACTGATTATGTACCTGAATAAGCATCTGTACAGTAAAAACTATGGTATGGGCGGTGCCTTGTCAGTTATTCTGTTTATCATTACAGGTATCTTGAGTTTGATTGTATTTAAAGCATCAAACGAAAGAAAGGAGGCGAAGTAAACAATGGCAAAGGAAAATAATAAAGAAGCTAATGTGGAAGAAACAAAAGCAAAAAATAATGGTGAAGGCTCCGTTGATGAAGGACTTGGTCTTCACGCTAGACGAATTATTGCATACATTGTATTGGCGTTCGTTTCCGTAATGTGTATCTTTTGGTTCTATGTATTATTTGTAAATGCTACAAGAACACATGCCGAGATTCCATTACTTCGTCCTATTTTAATTTATGTAATGATTACATCTCTCATCGGTGGTTTACAGATGTTCGATGTTCCTCAGATTCTGACTGGTGGAACTGGAGAGCCTGTAGAG
The DNA here is from genome assembly GCA_964511525.1 of uncultured Jutongia sp. Taxonomy (GTDB): domain Bacteria; phylum Bacillota; class Clostridia; order Lachnospirales; family Lachnospiraceae; genus Jutongia. The sequence goes on along the minus strand of CAZEFX010000082.1, from coordinate 10,249 downwards.
TCTACCATGACACTGATTATGTACCTGAATAAGCATCTGTACAGTAAAAACTATGGTATGGGCGGTGCCTTGTCAGTTATTCTGTTTATCATTACAGGTATCTTGAGTTTGATTGTATTTAAAGCATCAAACGAAAGAAAGGAGGCGAAGTAAACAATGGCAAAGGAAAATAATAAAGAAGCTAATGTGGAAGAAACAAAAGCAAAAAATAATGGTGAAGGCTCCGTTGATGAAGGACTTGGTCTTCACGCTAGACGAATTATTGCATACATTGTATTGGCGTTCGTTTCCGTAATGTGTATCTTTTGGTTCTATGTATTATTTGTAAATGCTACAAGAACACATGCCGAGATTCAGCAGGGTTTCCATGCGTTACCAGGAACAAATTTCCTCAGAAACTGGAAAAACACCATTGTTAATGGTTCGCAGCCTGTTTGGAATGGTTTGTTAAATAGTATTTTTGTTGCTGCCTGCAGTGCGGTGTTGACTACTTATTTTTCATCCATGACAGCATATGCCATTCATGTATATAACTTCAAATTAAAGAAGTTTATGTTTACATTTATCCTGATGGTAATGATGATTCCTACTCAGGTTACAGCACTTGGTTTCCTGCAGTTGATTATGAAGTGGGATTTAATGAACTCATTTATTCCATTGATTGTTCCATCGATTGCATCACCAGTAGTATTCTTCTATATGAAGCAGTACATGGAATCCTCACTTCCATTGGAAATCGTTGAGGCATCCCGTATTGATGGTGCAGGTGAGTTCCGTACTTACAATCAGATGGTTATGCCTATTATGAAACCGGCTATTGCGGTTCAGGCGATTTTTGCATTCGTTACAAGTTGGAACAACTACTTCGTTCCAGCATTGATTTTAACAGAAGACAGAAAGAAGACACTTCCAGTATTGATTGCAAATCTGAGAAGTGCAGACTGGTTGAAGTTTGATATGGGTCAGGTATATATGATGATTGCCTTCTCCATCTTCCCAGTTATTGTTGTATATTTAATTTTATCTAAGTTTATTGTACAGGGTGTTGCAATGGGTAGTGTTAAGGGCTAAAGCCCATCTACCTAGAGGATACCCGCTAAAATACAATAATCCTCTCTTTCTCATTGTTAAGGGCTGTCGCTTTGGCGACAGCCTATTTGCGTTTTATGCATAGCTTGCTTTTTTTTGATTCTATGATAAGATACTATATTGAGATGGAATAAGTTTTTGACTAAAAAAGAAATTGAACGAGTATTTATTATAGAAATAATCTGGGGAACGTATGAGTAATGGAGGGAACGTATGCAAAAGGAAAAGAAGATAGCATTGGGAATCATTTTTGGAAGTGCAGTAGTTATTGCTGGCCTTGTCATATTAACAACCACGGGAGTAGGTTATGGGAATGACAAAAAGGACAAGCCAAAGGCAACCATAGAGGCTGCCAAAGGAGAAGAAGACTCTGGTGGAGAACAGGAAGAAATTGAGGCATCTGGAAAGGGAAATAATAAATCAGATGTACCATTAGTGATTGGGGTATCTGCTTTTGAGAAAAAATTTAATCCCTTTGAAGCAGCTTCTGAAAATGATGCTAAGGTAGTGGATTTTACTCAGCTGCAGTTAATCACCGTAGATAGGGAAGGTGCGCTGGTAAATAAAGCGATTAAAGGGGAAAAACGTCGCTACAACGGAGAAGAATATACCTACCAGGGACCTGCAAATATAAAAGTAGAGTATGATAAGAAGACGAAAGAGACTCTGTACAGTATACGTCTTAGAAAAGATATTGTATTTAGTGATGAAATACCTTTGACAGCAGATGACCTTATTTTTTCTATGTATGCATTTGCGGACAGCAGTTATAAAGGCGGGGAAGAGTTTGGAACGCTTCCAATCGTAGGAATGAAGAAGTATCAGGAAAATCCAGAGGTAAAGAATATTTCTGGAATTAAGAAAATTAGTGATTATAAAGTAGAAGTCCGAATGAAGGGCTTTGACAGAAATGCCATTCAGACCTTGAATATTCCCATTTGTCCATTACATTTCTATGGAAATAAAGAGGAATATCATTATGAAGGGAATCAGTTTGGATTTGAAAAAGGAGATATTTCTTCTTTGATAAAAAAGAAAAATTCACCAACTGGTGCTGGAGCATATAAATTTATTAAATATGAAAGTGGGATTGTTTATTACGAAGCCAACGAAAAATATTATTTGGGTTATCCTTTGACAGTATTTATACAGTTAAAGGAATTAGGAGATACTGACATTGCTCATCGCGTAGAAATCCTGAGAGAGGGCGATGTGGATATTGTGGATTTGGAAGGTGGAAATGAGGCGATTACCCAGATTACTACTACAAATTCCAATGGCAAATATAATGGTGGCACCATATCCACCAGATTGTATGATGGTGACAGCTATGCGTATATTGGCATCAATGCAGCAAATGTTTGTGTGGATGACAAAAAGGATAGCACTCGTTCAAAAAATCTCCGCAAAGGCTTGGCAATACTTTTAGGAAGCAATCGTTATGATATGGTAGAGCTATGCACCCAGACCTCTAAGGTTATTAATTATCCTGCTTCTGACACCTCCTGGTCTGTACCACAGACTGTGGATGAAGAATATCAAGGGGCTTTTATGACAGATGTGGACGGAAAAGTGATTTATAATAGTGACATGACAGTGGAAGAACGTTCCGAAGCAGCTTTAGATGCGTCTTTGGGATATTTTAAGCTGGCAGGCTATAAGACCAAGAAGGGTAAAATTGTTTCTGCGCCAGAAGGAGCTACCAAAGAATTTAAGATTTTGGTGCCAAAGGACAGAGATAAGGAAAGAGCATTATATACTTTAGTTAGTCATGCAAAGCCAATGTTTCAGAAAATTGGTTTGAGACTAGTTGTTATTGATGGCATGAATCAGAAACAGGTGGATAAGGTACTGCGCAAAGGTTCCCAGCAGCTTTGGTGCGGTTTTGCAGATACTGAGGTCAATGGTGATTTGTATAGTATGTTCCATAGTAAAAGGAATAAAGATATTAAATTCCAACAGGCAGAGAAAAATTATTATGAAATAGCAGACAGTGATTTGGATGAGTATATCGAAGAGTCTATGGAAACTACAGGTCTGAAGAAAAGTGTACACTTATATAATCAGTGTTATGACAAGGTTATGGAGTGGGCTGTTCAGGTGCCAATGTATCAGGAAAGAGATATTACTATTTTTAGTTCTTCTCGAATTAATATGGAAACCATTCTTCCGGATATAACTACCTATTATAGTTGGACGAATGAAATTCACACTGTGGAAATGAAGTAAGAAAGTGACATATAAAAAGGTCGTTGTTTAAAAAGAAAAACAACGACCTTTTTTATGCTGTATACAGGCTAATCATAGTATGCAATCAAAGCAAATAGCAGTAAAACATGATAAAGTGACAGAGGCTTCCTGCCATTACAAATAAATGAAAGATTTCATGTGCCCCAAATCCTTTCGGAAGGAAATGGAAGAGAGGCAGCTTTAATGCATAAATTACGCCGCCAATAGTGTAAATTACGCCACCGGCAAAGAGCCAGGAAAAGGCTCCATTTGGCATGTAAAGATAGATGGAGCGGATTGCAAATATGCATAGCCAGCCCATGGCAATATATATTGTAGAGTTTAGCCATTTGGGAGAGTCTACCCAGAAAAGCGTTAAAACAAAGCCGGCAATGGCAAATCCCCAAACCAAATAGAACAAAGGAAGACCTGTGGATTCTGGAAGAACCAGAAGGCATACTGGAGAATAGCTTCCTGCAATTAAAAAGTAAATCATAATATGATCCAGTTTTTTTAGAAACTGTGTCCGTGCGGGACTAGTGATGATGGCGTGATAGGAAGCACTTGCTCCATATAATAATATCATGCTGGCAATAAACAGGAAGGATGCCAATGTATAGCGAAAATCATTGTAAGCAGAAGCTTTTGCTAATAAAAATGGCATACTGCAAAGGGCTGCAACCATTGCAACAAAATGAGTAATGGCGCTGGCGGGCTCCTTTAAATGCCAGGTTGTTATAGAAGAAGGTTGTGAAACCTGGGTATTTGTCTGGGTAAAAGCTGCCATAAAAACACTCCTTTCAAAAATACATACAAGAATAAAGTTTTGGAAAATATTACATGTAGTTTTAAAAACTACGTCTTGTAATAGTAATATACAACTATTAGAAAAAATATGCAAGTATAGAAGTGGAAAAATTATTGTGAAACAGAAATAAAAATGTTATTATATTCAAAATAGTGAAGAAAGCATAGAAGGGATTTTGTCTTATGACAAAATAAGAAAGGAGACCTGATATGGATTTAAAGGTTGGGGATGTGATAAAAATGAAGAAATCCCATCCTTGTGGAACAAATAGCTGGAAGCTTGTGCGGGTTGGTATGGATATTCGTATGGAATGTACCGGGTGTGGACATAGAGTAATGCTTCCACGAAAGCAAGTGGAAAAAGGATTTCGTGGAATGATAGAAGCTGCGGAGCGTTAGAGGAATTATAAACAATGGGAAAAGGAGATGAAGCTTATGAATGGATTATCAGGAGTTGCAGGAAGTAATTATTATAGTCAGATTTCTAGTGGAACAAGAATTAATACTGCGGCAGATGGTGCTTCCGAGATGGCTATTATACAGAAGGAAACAGCACAGATTAATGGTTATGAAGCAGGAAGAAAAAATGCCGAGGATGGTAATTCTTTGTTAAATGTGGCAGACGGAGCCATGAGTGGTATTACAGATAGTTTGCAAAGAATCCGCGAACTTGCTATTCAGGCTTCCAATACAGCAATTGTATCGGATAGTGATAGAGAAGCGATTCAACATGAAGTTGATCAATTGAAGCAAAATATATCAGATATAGCTAATAATACAGAATTTAACACGAAAAAACTGTTAGATGGTACGGAAAAGGAGCTATATATTGCTACGGGAGCCAATGGAGAAGGACGGAACATTAATTTGGGAGATTCTACTCTGAAGGCACTTGGGATTGAGGATTTTGATGTTACAAAGGACTTTTCTGTTCAGACCATAAATGATGCTCTTACAAAAGTATCATCAAATAGAAGTAGTATTGGTGCTCAGTCTAATTCTTTGGATTATACCATTGGATATAATATGCAGACCTCATATAACCTTACAGCGGCTCGAAGTCAAATGGAAGATACAGATATAGAAAAAACAATATCAGAAATGGATAAGGAGAGAACCTTACAAAATTATCGTTTTATTATGCAGAAAAAGCAGGCAGAGCAGGAGCAGAAGAAGCTGACCATGTTTTATATGTAGGTTTCGGGTGTCAAAAGGTGCAACGTGCGAAAATAAATTTGCAATAGCACCTTTTGACACCTTAATTTATGTAGGAATAAAAAAAGAAAAGACTATTGATTTTAATGAAAAAATGTAGTATAATGCGAAATTGTGATACGTTAAAATTCCTTGTTCTCTTCTGTTAGGGCATAGCATGTAGTACATGCCGCAACCGATTTATCACACGGAGGCGAAGCTGTGAAGAGAGCCAGAGACCAAAAGGAGGTACAGGCAACTATGAACAAATATGAATTAGCGTTAGTTGTCGATGCTAAGATCGAAGAAGATGTAAGAGTAGCAACTGTCGAGAAGGCAAAAGATTATGTGACTAAGTTCGGCGGTAACATCACTAATGTGGATGAGTGGGGCAAGAAGAAACTTGCTTACGAAATCAAGCACATGAAAGAAGGATACTACTACTTTATTCAGTTCGATGCTGAGGCAAATGTTCCAGGTGAAGTGGAGCAGGTTGTTCGTATTATGGACAATGTCATCAGATTCTTATGCATCAGACAGGAAGCCTAAGCTAGAGAGGAAGGTGTTCCTAAATGAATAAGGTTATTTTGATGGGACGTCTGACCCGTGAGCCTGAGATTCGTTATTCTTCAGGAGAGAATCAGACAGCGATTGCAAGATATACACTTGCAGTGGATCGTAGATTTAGACGTCAGGGAGAAGAGCAGACAGCAGATTTTATCAACTGTGTTGTATTTGGCAGAGGTGCAGAATTTGCTGAAAACTATCTTCATCAGGGCACAAAGATTGTAGTAACTGGTCGTATCCAGACTGGAAGCTACACAAATAAAGATGGACAGAGAGTATACACTACAGACGTAGTTGTAGAAGAACAGGAATTTGCAGAGAGCAAGGCGGCAGCTTCCAGCAATGGTGGTTATCAGCAGGCAGCGCCATCCAGACCTGAGCCAACACAGGCAGCAGGAGATGGATTTATGAATATTCCAGATGCCATCGAAGAGGAATTGCCATTTAACTAGTAAATGGTACAATAAAAATTAGGAGGTTTGAGCAATGGCTTATAATAAAGGCGATAGAGACGGTGCTCCAGCAAAGAGAAGACCGGTTCGTAGAAGAAAAAAAGTATGTGCTTTCTGTGCAGACAAAGAGCATGACTTCATTGATTACAAGGATATCAACAAGTTAAAGAGATATGTCTCTGAAAGAGGTAAGATTCTTCCTAGAAGAATTACCGGTAGCTGTGCTAAGCATCAGAGAGCTTTAACTGTAGCAGTTAAGCGTGCACGTCACGTTGCATTAATGCCATATACAACAGACTAATATGGTTTCCACATAAGTGGTAATAAGATGTGTTTAAAAGAGACACTGGAATTTTCCAGTGTCTCTTTTTCATGGAATAGGAAATTGCTAGAAACATAGTGGGAAGCCAGTAAGAATCGCTTTGCCCTTTTTTTACATATTACTCCGTCTCACTGGCTGAATGATACCACATCCGATTTTTTCGCCAGAATTTCCAGAAGGCTGAGAAGTGAAATCATCGGGCTGGGAATGAACAATCAAAGAACGGTTCATGATTTCATCTATTGTTAGCAACGGATTGTAGAAAATCATAAAGGCATATCCATAAGGATTCCTTTCCTAAAAAATAGATTATATGTAGTATATGAATAAGAAGAGGGAAAGGTGACATGGTTGGCTGTTGTAAAGTTTTCTTGAAAAACGTAAAAATTATGCTATAATGATAGGCGGATTAAGGGTACTTAATCTATCATAAGGTTGAGTGGTATTCGGAAGAAACTGCATCAGATGATAGTGCATCACCGAAGGAAATGAGGTGGTTGCATGAAAATTGGAATTATTGGTGCCGGAAAGGTTGGAACTACATTGGGAAAATACCTTTCTGATGCCGGAATTAAAGTAACAGGTTTTTATAGCCGAAGCAAGGAAAGCGCTGACGAGGCAGCGACTTTTACGAAAAGTAAGGCATATGATAGCTTGTCTGAATTGGTGGAAAACAGTGACACATTATTTATTACTACACCGGATGGAATAATTGAACAGGTGTGGAAAAAGCTTGCGTTATTAAATATCCGCCAGTATTGTATTTGTCATTTTAGTGGTTCATTATCATCCCATGTATTTTCTGGAATCGAAGAGACTGGAGCTTTTGGTATTTCGATTCATCCTATGTATGCATTCAGCAACAAATTCACATCCTATGAACAATTCCATACAGCATATCTTACTCTGGAAGGAGCAGAGCCTGCTTTTAGCACTATGAAAGAATTATTTCAGGGGTTAGGGCATAAGGTGTTGAGCCTGAAAGCAGAAGATAAGATGAAATATCATGCGGCAGCAGCCATGGCAAGCAATTTCATGTTAGGACTAATGCAGGCAAGTCTGGATGTTTTGTCAGAGTGTGGATTTGAGCGGAGGGATGCCATGGAACTTTTGGCACCTTTGGTTCAAAACAATATTGCGTCCATGTTGGAGGAAGGGTGCGTAGAAGCCTTAACCGGTCCTATGGAGCGGGGAGATGTGTCTACGGTAAAAAAACATCTGGAGGTTTTGCAGGGAAGTGAGGCGGAAGGCATATATCGCAGTTTAAGCGGTAAGATGATTGCTTTGGCACAGAAGAAAAATCCTGATAGAGATTATGTTTTGATGAGAGAACTTTTTGACTAGGAACAGGATTAAAGATGTGAAAATGGGATTTTTGCGGAATTCATTTATGGAAAATGTAGTGAATAAGGTGGGGAAAAGACAATTGTTAATAATTTGAGAGGAATCTGACCAGAATTCAGACAGGTAGAAGATTTGTCTGAGATGAAATTTTTTCATGCCTCTTTTTATATGGAAGAAAGGGTCTGAGGAAAATGGCAGGTATCCGGAAAGGAAAAAAGAATGAAAAACACAGCACAGACATTTCGTGAAGCAAAAGTAAAGGGAGAGAAGCTGGCAATGCTGACAGCCTATGATTATTCCACAGCAAAGCTACAGGACGAGGCAGGAATCAACGGAATCTTAGTAGGAGATTCTCTAGGAAATGTGGTATTAGGATATGACGATACTATTTCCGTTACCATGGAAGACATGATTCATCATGGCGCAGCAGTAGCTCGTGGAGCGAAGGATGCGCTGGTAGTAATAGATATGCCATTTATGTCCTATCAGACTTCGGTATACGATGCTTTGGTCAATGCAGGACGTTTAATGAAAGAAGGTCGTGCCAATGCGGTGAAGCTGGAAGGTGGCGCAGAGGTTTGTCCTCAGATTAAGGCAATCACTGATGCAGGAATTCCAGTAATGGCACATATTGGACTTACGCCTCAGTCCATTAATGCTTTTGGTGGATTTAAGGTACAGGGAAAGAGTGAGGCAGCAGCCCAGAAGTTAATAGAGGATGCCAAGGCAGTAGAAGAAGCAGGCGCTTTTGCGGTAGTATTAGAATGTGTACCAGCCAAACTGGCAGCAATGGTTACAGAGAAAATCGGCATTCCAACCATTGGAATCGGTGCAGGTGCCGGCTGCGATGGACAGATTCTGGTGTATCAGGATATGTTGGGAATGTTCTCAGATTTCACGCCAAAGTTTGTAAAACGCTACGCAGAAGCCGGACAGGTTATGAAGAGTGCTTTTGTGGAGTATATCAAGGAAGTGCAGGAGGGACAGTATCCAAAGGAAGAGCACACCTTTAAGATAGATGATGAGGTTCTGGAGAAGTTGTACTAATTTTTATGTACTGCAATTTTTTAATGATAACATTCATTTTTTGCTATTTTAATGCTGGAATAAAAAAATACTTTTTTATAGTTGGAAAGTAGCTTTTAGGATTATATTCTTTTTCGGCTAGCCAGTGCACAGCAGGATATGTGGAGGATTTTCCGACTGAGTGGCGTTTGAACTCGCTGGTGTTTGGATGGTATCAAGTGCGTATGCACGAAGATAACATCCTATGCACCACTGCGTAGTTCATCCCGAGCCGCAAGGCGTCTGCGAAGAGGAAAATCCTCCACATATCCTGCGTCACTTATTCCCAAATAATTCCTAAAAACTGCTTGACAACTCTTGATTTGCGTGCTAATATAGTTCAATGTGGCGTGTAAAATACTTAAGCCAAAGCCCCGGTAACAGTATTTTGATGCTAATTAGTAGAATTCAGTTAATTCGTTAAGAACAAGTTAGGAGGTACTGGGATGAAAAGTTATATGGCTAACCCATCCAAGATTGAAAGAAAATGGTATGTAGTTGACGCTACAGGACATACATTAGGACGTCTCACATCTGAGATCGCATCTGTATTAAGAGGTAAGAAGAAACCTATTTACACACCTCACGTAGATACAGGTGATTATGTAATCGTAATCAACGCTGACAAGATTCAGGTAACAGGTAAGAAGCTTGATCAGAAGATTTATTATAACCATTCCGATTATGTTGGTGGAATGAAAGAGACAACACTCAAGGATATGCTCGCTAAGAAGCCTGAGTATGTTATTGAACATGCAGTAAAGGGAATGCTTCCAAAGGGACCACTTGGTCGCCAGATGATGTCAAAGCTTCATGTATACGCTGGAGCAGAGCATGCACACGCAGCACAGAAGCCAGAAGTATTAGAAATCAAGGAAAGAGCATAATTATTGAGAGGAGGAAACGACATTGGCTAATAAATTTTATGGAACAGGTAGAAGAAAAAGCAGTATCGCTAGAGTATATTTAGTACCTGGTACAGGTAAGATTACAATCAACAAGAAAGATATGGATCAGTACTTCGGACTGGAGACATTAAAGATTATTGTTCGCCAGCCACTGGAAGCTACTAATACAACTGACAAGTATGACGTTAAGGTAAATGTACACGGTGGTGGATTTACAGGTCAGGCTGGTGCTATCAGACATGGTATCGCTAGAGCTCTTCTGACAGTAGATG